>DAOUDA010000296.1:0-2101 GCA_034431835.1 Chloroflexaceae bacterium
TCTGGGAGGGCTACGCTCTCCCAGCCCCTCCCTGACGGGAGGGGCTGGGGAAACCCGGTTTCCCCACTTACCCCTACAGGAGTTATTCGGATAGGCTCTAAGCACAACAGAGTGCGGGGAAAAGGGATTTCCCGTGGCGAGGAGAAGGAGCATGTCCAGAAACCTGCTACGACTGTCAATCACCCTGGGCTGCTGGCTGATACTGTCGGGAGGCATTGCGCTGGTCACGGCAGCGCCGGCTTCGATGATGAAGCCGGCGCTGCCGGTCCTGACGGGCGCTTTTACGATGAACGCCGGGGCGTCCACGCCTCCGGCGGCCCCGGCCCAGGCCGGGAACCTGATTCAGGAGGGCGGCTTCGAGCAACAGGGCGCGAACTGGGAAGGCTGCGGCAACCCGGGCCTGGTGGATGCTGAGTCGGCGGGGTCCAACGCGGTGTACGCCGGGCGCTACGCCGTCTTTATGGGTACCGGCGCCGATGGCAGTGGTTGCCCAACCTTGCCCGACACTACGACTCCCAGGCAAATCCTCACGCAGCAGTTAAGCATTCCGGCGAGCGCCCCCGCCGTCACGGTGTCATTCTGGTTTCGGGGCGCGGCGGGCACGAGCGTGGATGTGTTTCTGGCCCGCGGCTTCTATATGTTCGATCCGAATCTGGGGGGCGTCAGGCTCGGCAGCTTCTCAACCGAGCAGCCGCCGGGCTGGCAACTGTACCGCACGGTGTTGACCGGTGAGGCCCTCGACCGGGTGCGCGGCCAGACGTTGCGCTTCTCGATCGTGATCCAGCAGAACACGGCGGTCGGCCCAGAAGCGGTGTTGCTGGTTGATGAGGTGCAGGTGCTCGCCAGCGATGGGCGCACGGCCGCCTCGCCCCTCCCCCCGCCGCTCCGTGGCGACGGCAGCCGCCCTCTGGCGGCCATCCGCGCCGAAGCCGGCGGCAATCGCTGGCTCTACCGCATGGACACCGACGGCGGCAACCAGCAACTGATTTACCGCGGCTTACTCAACAACGTGCGTTACCCCGCCTGGTCGCCGGACGGGCGCCGTCTTGCCGTGGCCGATTATAACACCTGGCCCTGGCCCACCCCCGATCCCGATCCGCAGAACAATCTGAGCGCCGCCGCCGTCACGGTGCTCAACGCCGATGGCAGCGGGGCGCGCCAGGTCTACCAGACCCAGAGCCGCAAAGGCTCGCGCTGCCCATTCATCCCCGATCCGTCAGATCCGGCATCACGGGAGCAGCCCTCGCAGATCTGGCAGGTGTCCCAGTTAGACTGGATGCCCGGCAACGATCAGGTGGCCTTCGGCAACCCGGGCTTCAACGCCTTCTGTGACGGGAACATAAGAGGCGGATTGTCGGACATACGGTTATTACCGCAGCAACCAGGGCAAGTCGCGCCGCTGCTGGCGTCCTTCGCCACGAGGCCAAGCATCAACCGGAACGGCGAGGTCTTGTTCGATAGCTTTGACCTGGCCCGCGACAACCGGGCCGCAGGGGTGTGGTTGCACGACACCCGCTCGCAGCCAGCGCAGGAGACGCGCCTGCTGGCCGACGCAGCCGATCGGGAGCCGGCGTGGGTGCCCGATGGCCGGCGCTTCGCCGTGGTGCGAGTAACGACCGTTCCCTCGGCGGACGCCCGCGACCGCACCTTCGCCATCATGCTCTACGATCGTCAGGATCTGGCCAATCCGCGCATGCTGCTGCTTGCCGACCACGGACGGAGCATCGGCAGGGTGCGCTGGTCGCCTGACGGCGCCTATCTGGTCTACACCCTGGACCGCTTCGACGGCCGCAGCGACATCTGGTGGCTGGAGGTGAGCAGTGGCGCCACCGGGCCGGTTACCAGCGACGGGGCCTGGGTGGAAGCCGCCTGGCGACCGGCGGCAGGGGGCGGGCCCCAGGTCTTTCTCCCCCTGCTGGTGCGCAACTGAACGCCGGTGAGATGGTCCGCGGCTGCGACGCGCCCCGTCGCGCCGCGGGCTACTCCGACCGCTTGCGGCGCTGTTTGGCGGCCAGGAGGGCCGCGAGGCGGTCGTCGGCGGAGGCGGGGGCCGGGGCGGGCGGCGCGGCTGGCGTCTCCGCAGCGGGGGGCCGGGGCGGAC
>DAOUDA010000297.1:0-10439 GCA_034431835.1 Chloroflexaceae bacterium
AATGCCGCGGTACTCCACCGTGCCGGCGGAGAGGTCCACGTGGGCGATGCGATTGGCGAAGCCGCCGAGGGTCATGGGTGCCTCCTTGTCCTTGCGTTAGACGACCGAGGTGCGACAGGGTTTCCACCGATCAGGAGCGGTAGCGCGACCTTGAAGGTTGCGCCCACGGGGCAAACCAGGTTTCCCCGGGCTTGCGGGGCAACGAAAACACCCGGCAGTGAGCGCCGCGAGAACGCGGGCCTGACCGGGGCGGGAAGAGAGCGCGTGCGTGAATACAGGGCGAGGCTCATCCTTCAACGTCGAAGATTCGGGTTGCGGCGGTGCAACGCTACTATGGCCCATAATGGCCAACCAGTCATCGTCCGCCGCCTACCTTGGGCCACAGGACCGGCGTGGATGGTTGGTATTTCGTAACGGAAACTTTTCGTTATTGATTGTGCCACAGGATGCGGAACTTGTCCAGGGAACAAGTTCCGCATCCAGGGCTTGAGCAAGGTCCATCTCCGACAGCGCGGTGTGGGGCGGATTGCACGCGCCCTTGTTCCACAGCCAGGTCATCCGCGGGGAGGGTCTGGAAGGGCCGCGCCCTCCCAGGAGTCCTTCTGCCGGCAAAGCGCTGATTGGAGGGGTGCGGGGAAACCCGGTTTCCCCACGCCCCCGCCCGACGAGGTCCCATCGGGGCAACATCACAACGCTAACCCATACAGCGCAATCGCATTCTCGCGGAGCATGGCCGACGCGGCCGCCTCGGCCTCGGCAAGGGTCAGGTCGCCGTCGGTGACGCAGCGGGTCAACACCGCGGCCAGGACCTCGCGCCCGCAGCGCGCGCCGACGTAGAAGGTCTCCGGGATGAGGTGGGCGTCGGTGGAGAAGAGGATCTTGCTGATCGGAGCCAGTTCCAGGGCCGCGCTGGCCGCCACTTCCATCCCCGCGCGGCTGAGGTAGGGGATGGCGAGCCCGAGGTCGAGGTAGACGTTCGGGTACACCGCGGCCAGGTAGCCGAGTTCGCGGGTGAAGGGATACCCGGCATGGAGGAGAACGACCGGCGCGGAACGGAGGTCGGCGCGTTCGAGGAGCGGCCGCAGGTGCAGCGGATTGGCCTCGCGCAGATCGAGGTCGGGGTCGCCGAAGCCGGTGTGGAACTGTACCGGCACGGCGTCACGGGCGGCGATCTCCATCATGGTCCATACCAGCCAGTCATTCAGCGGTTTGATGGCGATGCGCGCGGGCGCGCCACGGGCCGCGGCCTCGCGCAACACGGCAAAGGCCGCACTGGCCGCCGGTGGGTCGGCGGGCGCCAGGCGCAGGCTGGTGCGGTAGGCCACGATGCTCTTGAACCCGACCACGGAAGGATCGCGCTGCTCCAGCCCGGCGCGAAAGGCGTCCACGAAGTCGTCCCAGGCGGAAACCTGTTCCAGCAACTGCGCGGCCAGGTGCTCGATGCGGATCAGGCGAAAGGTGGGCGCGAAGCGCACATGCCACGGCGTGGGCATAATGCGATCGGGCATGAAGCCGTCGTCGAGGATGAGGGCGGCGAACCTCCCGGCGTCGAAGAGGCGCTGCGCGACGGTCTCGTGGCCCAGGTGGTCGCGCAGCGCCTGGAGGCCCTCCAACGAAGGTTCGCAGCCCAGCAACTCGGCCAACTGGCGCATGCTCCGTTTGAAAAACAACGTCTGCCGCACGTGCCGGCTGACAATCGCAGCATCGTAGCCTTCGGTGAAGGCCGCCGCCAGCGTGAAGCCGTTCAGCGCCTCGGGGCGCAGCAGGTTGTGCGCGTGATGGTCAACGATGGTCAGGTGATCGAGTTGCAACATAAGCTGAGATACCGCATGCGCATCATGCCCACGTCCAGGTATCGTTGGAGAGCCGTATCCAAAATCCAAAATCGCACTAGTACCGTTCCAGGATCAGCCGCACCTCTTCTTCGTGCGACAGATCCTTCATCGCCTGCCACTCGGCCCGGCGCACGGCCAGGTAGGAACGGGCCAGGTCGCCGCCCAGGGCCTCGAGCAGCACATCGTCGCGCTCCAGGGCGGCGATGGCCTCGCCGAGGGTCCTGGGCAGGGGCAGGATGCGCCGTTCAAGCCGCTCTGCCTCGGAGAGATCGGCGGGGTCGCCGCGCACCGCATCGCCGAGGGGCAACTGGCGGTCAATACCGTCAAGCCCCGCCGCGATCACCGCGCCGAGGGCCAGGTAGGGGTTGGCGGTGGCGTCGCAGGTCTTCAGTTCCACGTTGGTGACCGGCAGGCCGCTATCGGGCATGGGCACGCGCAGCGCGGCCTCACGGTTGCCCATGCCCCAGCAGGTGAACGCGCCGCTCCAGAAGCGCGGGCGAATGCGCTTGAAGCTGTTGGTGGAGGGGGTGGTCAGGGCCATCAGCGCCGGCAGATGCTCCAGAATCCCGGCCATAAAGGCGCGCATCGGCGCCGACAGGACGCGGGGTTGGCCCGCCTCGGTGACGATGCTGGCGCCCTCACGGGCCAGGCTGAGGTGCAGATGGGCCCCGTTGCCGGCCTTATCGGCGTAGATCTTGGGCGCGAAGGAAGCCAGCAGACCGTGCTGCGCCGCACAGGCCCTGACCGTCTCGCGGAACACGATCTGCTGATCGGCGGCGCGCAGCGCCTCGGCGTAGCGCACCGGCAACTCGAACTGCCCCGGCCCCGACTCGGCGTAGGTCATCTCCACCAGCAGGCCCTGGGCCTCTAGCGCCTCCGTTATCGTGTTGATCACCTCGGCGGCCCCATCGAGGGCCGCCGTCTGGCAGAACACGGTCGTATCAAATGGCGCGGGACCACCGGGGCCGGGGCGCAGCAAGGAGAACTCGTTCTCGAAGGCCGCGAACACGCTCAGGTCGCGGGCGGCGGCAGCAGCGATCATGCGCCGGAGAAAGGAACGCGGGCAGTGGCTCCAGGGCTGGTCGCTGGCGTAGATGTCGGTCAACACGCGGGCATGGCCGGGGGCGTAGGGCAGCGCGGCGAAGGTCGCCCAGTCCGCGCGCATGTGCACCTCGCCATCGGGCGTCAGGCCGGTGTCGGGGGCCAGGGCGTCGTACATCACCGGCAGGGCCTGCTGCGCGGCGGCAATCCCGACCCCGTTGCCCGCCAGGTACGGTTCGATCATCGTGGTCCGCACGGCCTTGGCGCGGATCACATTGGCGTTATCGCACCAGATGAAGCGCACAAAGCGCACCTGCTGGTTCTGGATCGCCGTCAGAATGCTTTGCACGGAAGTCATGGCTCGCTGAGGTGAACAGAGGTGATGCAAGGGAAGGGCTGGGAGGGCCAGGCCCTCCCAGCGGGATGCGATCCCACCGCACCGTTCGGCGCGGTTTCAGGCGACCCGTTCCGGCGTCACTTGAGCGCCATACGCTTCCCGACGCCCCACACCCAATCCAAAATCCAAAATCCAAAATCCAAAATCCCCCTAGGGCGTGATCTCCTTGACGAACGTATACGCCCCATCCTGAACCTGAATAATCGTCACCGATTTGTTGGGCTTGCGCTGGCCCGGGGCGTAGGTGATCTGCCCGGTGACGGCGGCGAAGCCCTGGGTGGCGGCGAGGGCGTCGCGGATGGCTTTGGGATCGGTTGAACCGGCGCGTTTGATCGCGTCGGCGATCAGGTTCAGCGTGTCGTAGCCGAGCACGGCGAAGGCATTCTCCGGCGCTTTGCCGTACTCCTGGGTGTAGGCCTGCACGAAGTTCTGCACCTTCGGATCGACATTATCCAGCGCGACGTGGGTCGAAAAGAACACATTATCCGCCAGTTCACCGGCCACTTCGGCGATCAGCGGGGTGTCGAACCCGTCGCCGGAGATGATCGGCATCTGCAGGCCGGCTTCACGGAACTGCCGGGTGGTGATGCCGGCCTCGTTGGGAATGGCCGAGATGAACAGCACGTCGGGCGGGGGATTGAGGGCCTGGACCTTGGCGATCTGCGCCGAAAAGTCGGTGTCGCCGGAGCGATAGATGTCCTCGAGGACGATCTGGCCGCCCTTTTCGGTGAAGCGTTGCTTGAAGAAGGCCGCCAGCGCGGTCGTAAAATCATAGGCCTGATCCACGAGCATGTAGGCCGTCTTCGCCTTCAGGTCGTCAATCGCGTAATCGGCGATGGCGAAGGCCTGGGCGTCATCGCCGAAGGGGGCCATGAAGAAAAAGTCGCCGATCTGCTCCGGCAGGGTCGGCAGGGTGGCGCCCGCGGTGACGAAGGGGATGCCCGCCTGCTGCGCGATCGGTCCGGCGGCCAGGGCGAAGGTCGAGTCGTTCAGCCCGCCGATGACCACAACCTTGTGGACGTTGATCAACTCCGAGGCGGCGTTGGTCGTGGTGGTCTGATCGGTCTTGCCGTCCACGGCGATCAGTTCGATCTGGCGTCCCAGCACGCCCCCGGCGGCGTTGATCTCCTTGACGGCCAGTTTCATACCGTTCAGCCCGGGCGCGTCAATCGAGGACATGCCCCCGGTAATGCCGTAGAGGGCCCCGATCTTGATCGCTTCGGCCGCAGGGGCGGGTGAGGCGGCGGGCGCGGTTGGTTGGGCCGCCGGGGCGCCGCACGCGGCGATGAGGGTGATTAGAACGACGGCGATCAGCGTGGAGAGCATCCGTTGCGTGAGTTTCATGGCGCGTCTCACCTTCAGTAGTCTCCGAACTCAGTTTCCTTGCATTTCCGCCCCTTCCCCCTCGTTGGGGGGAGGCGCCGGACTCCCTTCCGCGGCGGGGAAGGGTTGGGGAGGGGCGGGGGTTTAGCGAAAAACTTCGTTCACAGACTGTTCAGATTGGTTCTGGATTGCGGATCACTATGGATTGACTCGGAGCGTCTCGACAGCGTGGACGGGACATGCACGCTCCAACCGCTTCCCCGGCGTCGCCCCGGGCCGCCTTATCCGCTTTCCGAAGAGAGAATGGTGCAATTATAGGGAAGTCTGCGGTTTTGGCAAGCGGGCGCCAGGATCTGGCCGCCGCGCCTCTCAGCGCCGGCGCGCGACATGTTGGCGCGGCGCCTCCGGCAGCCGGTTCGGGCGCCGGCATACTGCTGACCCCATTCAATCCCAAATCTAACATCCACAATCGGCAATGCCCTAGGCCCCCTCCGTCTCGACAGCGGGGAGCGGCTCGCGTCGGCGCAGCAAATCGCTCAGTTCACGCCCGCCGAGCAGGCCCTGCGGGCGAAAGATCATCACCAGCAGCATGAGCAGGGCGATCACGATCTGGCTCAGGCCGTAGAGGGGCCGGCCACCGACGGCCAGGCTCGTCTCGACGCCACGCAGCCACTCCGGCAACAGGGTCATCAACACCCCGCCAAGGACGGCCCCGGTGATGCTGCCGGCGCCCCCGATCACCACCATGGCGACGACGTTGAAGGTGATGAAGAACGAAAACGACGCCGGGGCGATGGCGGTGATCAGGTGCGCCCAGAGGGCCCCGGCCGTGCCGGCGAAGAAGGCCCCGACCACGAAGGCCAGCATCCGTGTCGGAAAGACGCGGATGCCACGACAGGCCGCCGCCAGTTCGTCTTCGCGCACGGCGAGCATGGCCCGTCCATACGGCGAGCGCACCAGCCGCCAGATGATGATCACGCTCACCAGCATCCAGCCATAGACCCAGAGGAGCGACGTCAGTGCGGGCAGGCCGTTAAGCCCTCGCGCGCCGCGCGTCACCGTTTGCCAGTTGAGCGCCACCACCTGCACAATCACCATCAGACCCAGGGTGGCCACCGACAGATAGTGCCCACGCAGCCGCAGCACCGGAATGCCGACCACGAAGGCCGCCAGGGCCGCCAGGGCGCCCCCGGCGAGCAGCGCCAGCACGAAGGGCAGTTCCACCCGGGCCAGCCAGGCCGGCAGGTCGGGCAGGGCGAGCAGTTTCATGCTCACGGGCATGGTCAACAGCGCGGAAGCGTAGGCGCCGATGGCCATAAAGGCCGCGTGGCCGAGCGACACATCGCCGCTGAAGCCGTTGGTCAGGCTCAAACTGACGGCGAGGATCACATTGATCGCCACCACCGCCAGCACCCGCTGGTAGTAATCGTTGAGCCGATACTCGGCGAGCACGACCAGCGCCGCGCCCACGCCGAGGGCCAGCCAGCCATACACGGGCCTCATGCGCGCCGCCCCTCCTCCAGGCCGAACAGCCCCGCCGGGCGCACCAGCAAGATCGCCAGTAGCAGCACGAACACAAACGCATCGCGGTAGCCGGAAAGGGCCGGGGGCGCGAAGGCGACGAAGAAGACCTCGGCGAAGCCGAGGAGGTACCCGCCCACCATGGCCCCCGGAATGCTGCCGACCCCGCCGATCACTGCCGCGACGAAGGCCTTCAGACCCGGCACGAAACCCGTAAACGGGTCCACCAGGCCGAACTTGCCGCTCCAGAGCACCCCGGCGACGCCGGCCAGCGCCGCGCTCACCCCGAAGGCCACCGCGATCACCCGGTTCACATGCACGCCCATCAGGTGCGTGGTCTGCACCCGCTCGCTGCACGCACGCATGGCAATACCGATCGTCGTATATTTGACAAACAGGCTCAACACAACCATCAGGGTGATCGAGAGGAGCAGGATCACCCCGTCAATCGGGGCGAGCGTCAACCCGGCCCACTCGACGCGCCGGGTCAACTCGGCGGGCAGGCGCAGCGGGCGCGGCTGGGCCGTCAGCGCCATCGTCGCACTGTTCTGGATCAGCGAACTGATGGCCAGCGAGGTGATCAGCATGGCCACTTCGCGCGAGCCGCGAATGGGGCGGTAGGCCAGCCGTTCGATGATGACGCCGATCGCCCCCGCAACGAGCATCGCGAAGAGCAGCGCCGACCAGACCGGCAGGACCAGCGCGCTCAGCGCCGCCAGGGCCACGTAGGCCCCCACGGTCATCATATCGCCGTGGGCGAAGTTGATCAGCCGCAGGATGCCGTAGACGATCGTCAGGCCAATGGCCACCAGGGCGTAAATGCTGCCGATGTTGAGCGCGTTGACCGTTTGTTGGAGGAGGTAGGTCATTGGCGGCCTCCAGGTAGCAAGGCTTCGCGGCGGATGGAGCAATCGGGCATCGCCCCCTGGCACCTGCTCCATACCTCCACAGCTCTACAGAATCGTCGTGTGGAGGTCTGGAGATGTTATCGTAACAGCAGGTTACACATGGGCTCAGGCCGTTCGTATTGAGCACCGGCCAGACGCATCGCCGGCAGGTCGCTCCAGGACGCTATCTGCCAATCCAAAACCCAAAACCCAAAATCCACTTATGTCTGACCCCTACCCCCCAGATAGGCGGCCTTGACCCGCGGATCTTCAAGGAGCGCGGGCGCGGGGCCGCTGAGGGTGATGGCCCCGGTTTCGATGACGTAGGCCCGATCGGCCAGGCGCAGGGCCTGCCAGGCGTTCTGCTCGACCAGCAGGATGGTCATCCCTTCGCGACGCAACTCGGCGATGACCTGGAAGATGCGTTCGACCACCAGCGGCGCCAATCCCAGCGACGGCTCGTCGAGCAGCAGCAGCCGCGGCGCGCTCATAATCGAGCGCCCCAGGGCCAGCATCTGCTGTTCGCCGCCGCTCAACAGCCCGGCGATCTGGCGCTGGCGCTCGTTGAGAATGGGGAACAGGCCCAGCACCCGTTCCAGGTCGCGGGCCACGGCATTGCGATCGCGCCGGTGCCCGGCGGCCAGGCGCAGGTTCTCGGCGACGGTCAGCCGGGCGAAGATCTGCCGCCCTTCGGGGCAGTGCACCAGCCCGCGGCGCACAATCTCGTGCGGCGCCAGACGGGAGATCTCTACGCCCTCGAAGGTGATCCGTCCGCGTCTGGGACGCAGCAGGCCCGAGATAGCCGTGAGGGCGGTGGTCTTGCCGGCGCCATTGCTGCCGATCAGCGCCACGATTTCGCCCGGCTGGACATCAAGCGAGATACCCTTCAGGGCATTGACGCGACCATAGGCCACGTGGAGATCACGCACCTGGAGCATATCACGGGACCTCAACCTGCCGGCCAAGAAAACCAGGATCACTCACGCCCAGGTACGCTTCCAGCACCCGCGGATGGCGCTGCACCTCGGCAGGCGGGCCATCGGCGATCAGGGCGCCGTAGTGCAGAACCTGAATGCGCTGGCAGACCCCCATCACCACGCGCATGTTTTGTTCGATCAGCATGACGGTCAGCTTCAACTCGGCTTGCAGCCGGGCGATGAGGTGCATCAGGGCTTCCACCTCGGCCGGGTTCAGCCCGGCGGCCGGTTCATCGAGCAGCAGCACCCTGGGGTGGGCGACTACCGCCATAGCGATTTCGAGCCGGCGCTGCAAGCCGTAAGGCAGGCTGTCGGCGGGAACGTCGCGGTAGGTGTCGAGGCCCAGCAGCCGCAGCGTCTCGAGCGCCTGAGCGTCGCGGGCGCGTTCACTGGCGGCGAAGCGAGGCAGGCGCGCCAGGGTGGCGAGCAAATCGGCGTGGCGGTCGAGTTGCGCGCTGATGCGCATGTTATCCATCACCGAGAGGCCGCGAAACAGGCGGATATTCTGAAACGTGCGCGCGATCCCTGCCCGCCGGATGGCATCGGGCGACAGACGGGTGATGTCGCGCCCTTCGAGCAGCACGCGACCGCCGCTTGCCGGTACGACACCGGTCAGCGCGTTGAACAGCGTGGTCTTGCCGGCCCCGTTGGGGCCGATGATCCCGAGCAGTTCGCCGGGACGAAGGGCCAGGTGATAGTCTTGCAGAGCGATGATACCACGAAACGCCACAGAGAGGTTCTGCGCCTCCAGCAAAATCTCGGGCCTCGCACGCGCCATGACGACGATCCTCTGCTTTTCAACGCAATCTCAACACGGGCCGGTTGGAGGGACGGGGAAACCGGCTTTCCCCATGCCCCCGCCCATGTGGCACAACTCTCCGGGTTGTGCACCACGAATCGCCAACCAGCGGTAGACGGTGCTCCAGCCAGTATACAGCCAGATCCGGGCAAGCGCCGCATGTGCTCCCGCCACGCAGCGCCTTGACAGACTCCCGCAATCAGGCGTAGACTCCTGCCTATGCACGAATTGCTAATTGCCACCCATAATCCCGGCAAGCTGCGCGAGTTCGCGGCGATCTTCAATGGTCTGAACCTGACCCTGCGCTCCCTCGACGATGTGGGGATCACCGAGGAGGTCGCCGAGACGGGCGAGACGTTCGCTGCCAATGCGATCCTCAAGGCCCAGGGCTATATGGCCCTGAGCGGCCTGCCGACCCTGGCCGACGATAGCGGGCTGGAAGTGGCCGCGCTACACGGCGCGCCGGGGGTTCATTCGGCGCGCTACGGAGGCGTGCGGGGCGAGGCCCAGTTGCGCTATTTGCTCGACCAGCTCAAGGACGTGCCCTGGCACGCCCGTCTGGCCCGCTTTGTCTGCGTGATCGCCCTGGTTCGCCCGGGGCATCCGCCCGAACTGGTCGAGGGCACGCTCCCCGGCGTCATTGAGTTCGAGCCGCGCGGGTCAGGCGGTTTTGGCTACGATCCGCTGTTCTACGTGCTCGATGAGAACTGCACCCTGGCCGAGTTGCCCGCCGAACGCAAGAACCGCATCAGCCATCGGGCCATCGCCGCGCGCGCCGCGCGGAACATCCTCGAGCGCTGGATGCTCGAAGATGATCCGCATCGGTAGTCCGTGAACGACGGTTCCTGGTATTGTCCGCAGAGGCTCAGAGAACCGCACAGACTGATCGGCCTGCAGGCAGACGTGATCCGCACCTCCAGGGTAACAGATGACGCTGAGCATTACCGCGCTGGCTTCCGGGAGCAGCGGCAACGCCCTGCTGGCGCGCTACGGCGACGCCGCGCTGCTCGTTGACTGCGGCATCGCCCTGCGCACCCTGGAGGATCTGCTGCGCTACCAGGAGTTAAGCGCCGCCCAGATCGGCGCCGTGCTCCTCACCCACGAGCACGGCGACCACAGCCTGGGCGTGGCGGCCCTGGCGCGGCGCCACGGCGTACCCGTGGTTTGCAATCGCGCCACGCGCGAGGCGCTCGGCCCGGCGTTGGAGGGTCTGGCCGTGGAGGAGTTGCCGGTTGGCGAACTGGCGGCGATCGGGCCGTTCGAGGTGCGTAGCTTCCCCGTGGCCCACGACGCCGCCGAGCCGGTGGGGCTGCGCCTGAGCGCCGGCGACGCCACCGTGGCCGTCGCCGTGGATCTGGGCAGTTGGGACGAGGCGACGGTGGCGGCCCTGCGCGGCGCCGACCTGCTGGTGGTCGAGGCGAACCACGACCGCGAACTGTTGCGCGCCGCGCCTTACCCGCTGGCGATCCAGCAGCGGATCTGCGGCGCGCGCGGGCACCTCGACAACGTGCAGTGCGGCGCGTTGCTGGCGCGCGCCTGCGCCGGCGCCGTCTGCGATGCGTGGCTGGCCCACCTGTCGGCGCAGACCAACTCGCCGCAGGTGGCCCTGGCCGGAGTGCGGCGCGTGCTGGATCTGGCCGGCGTCACCGGGGCGCGGCT
>DAOUDA010000298.1:0-33476 GCA_034431835.1 Chloroflexaceae bacterium
ATCGCGGGCCATTGGCCGACGCGCTGAGGCGTCAGGACGTCATCGCAAACTGGCGTGATAGCCATCAACACGGATGAGGTAGAACACCCAATGCAGAGCAACAGGGTTATTCGGACAGGTGTAGAACCGGCGCGACGTTTCGCGCCTGTAAAGGAGTACTTCTATGAGCGAGACAGGGACCAGCATCACGCGCACCGAACGTGACGGTCTGTTTGAGCTTACCGCCGTGTTCGTTGGCGGGGCGGCCCGCGTGGGTCTGTCGATTGCCTCGATCCCCCTGGTCTTGTTGCCGAAGAACTCGCGCCGCCGCGTGCGGCGGGCGATGGCCGAAATCGCGCGCGCCATCGTGGCGCTGCCCAAGGAACTGGCCGGGGTGTCCGAGCGGGTGGTCGATGACATCTTCACCGGACCGCCGCCCAGCCTGCCCAATCCGCAACAACTCGGCGATCGCGCCCGTGCCTTTACCGAGCGCCTGGCCCGCGCCGCGGACGAGTTCGGCGCCAGCGTGGGTCGCGCTGCGGGCCGCGCCGCCGATCAGGTCGAGCGCACCGCCGCGAAGGTGGACGAGTGGGTAGAAAAACCGCCGCAGACTCCCTCCGCATAGAGGGTTCATTCGGACGGCAGCAGAGGGAGCGCACGGGCCAGCGCGCGCGGAAGCGTGGGAACCGCACGGGAGGATCGGCCGGCTAAACGCCGCCCGATGCTACCGCAGGTGGTTCCTGCGTTTCTGCGTCACCGAGGTTCGGCGCTCCCTTCCGGCACGGTGCCCTGGAGACGGCCACACGGCAGGGTGGGCTGGTTTTTTTGATTCCTGTTGCGAAAAGCGTGGTATTCTAAGAAAGACAATGGTTTCGCTGCGCGGGCCTTCCGGGTTGCCGTTCAGGGGAGGTGTGGAAGGCCCTTCCTCCCCGCGCCCTTCCCAACGGTAACGCAGATATGAACCATGTCTGAGGGAACGACCATCGCAATCCTTTTCGGCCTCTGGGCGGACATATGCATATCGTTATTCTGGGCGCCGGCTACGCCGGACTTCGCGCCGCGCTTGACCTCGATCGCCTGCTGCGTGAGCACGGCCATTCCGATCAGGTCACCCTCGTTGATCAGCATAGCTACCACCAGTTGATCCAGGTGATCCACCGCGTCGCGGCCGCGGCCATGCCGCCTGAAGCGGCGATCTACGACCTGAAGACCCTGCTGCACAATCACGCGATCAATTTTGTCCAGGGCGCCGTTCGGGAAATTGTGCCGTTGCAGCGTACCGTCTGTCTCGAGGATGGGCGCGCGCTGAACTACAACCGCCTGGTGATCGCCCTGGGCGCCGAAACGGCCTATGGCAATGTGCCTGGCGCGCGCGAGCATACCCTGCCCCTGCATACCTACGAGCACGCCCTGCGCCTCCGCGACCATCTGGTCGCGCAGTTCGAGGCCGCTGCCAGGACCGGCGACGCCCGTGAACAGCGCATTCTCCTGACGACCGCCATCGTTGGCGGGGGCTACACCGGCTGCCAGTTCGCCGGTGAACTGGCCGAATGGGTTGACGATCTCTGCGCCCAAACCGGCGCTCCACGCCGCGAGGTGCGTATCGCACTCCTCGAACGCACATCGCTCCTGCTGAGCCAGTTCGGCGAATGGGCCACCCGCGCCGCCGAGCGCATCCTCGATGACCAGGGGGTCAGCGTCTACCTCAATACGATCGTCGAGGCGGTTGAGCCGCAGCTCCTGCGCGTTGCCGGAGGACGCATCCTCCGCGCCGGGACCATCGTCTGGGCCGGCGGCATCCAGGGGCCGCCGCTCCTGCGCGCCTCAGGGCTGCCGGTTGACGCCGCCGGACGCGTGCTGGTGGACCGCTACCTGCGGGTGCGCGATCAGGCGCTGATCTTCGCCGCCGGCGACTGCGCCGCCATTCCCATGGGCTATAATGGCGCCACTGTTCCGGCAACCGCCAGTTTCGCAATGCGCCAGGGCGAACATCTCGCCGAGACGCTGCTCGCCGAGGTGGAGGGCCGGCCCCCGCGCACCTATGAACCGCTGGTGCTGGGTGAACTGGTCTCACTGGGCCATAACTACGCCGTGGGTAACCCGCTTGGAGTGCCCGTCACCGGCTATCCGGCGGTGCTTTTGAAACAGGGCATCGAACAGTACTACCGCGCGATGCTGGAAAGTTCGCTCGCGTCATAGCAGGGTGAGGTGTCACGCGCCGCAACCCTGGCGGCACAAGGGGGCGCGCGCCCCGGGAGTAGTGGAATGATTGTTCAGGAAGAGTGGGTCTCGATTAACACCACCCCCGATGTGGTCGAACGCTATTTGACGTCGCCAGAACTGATGAACCAGTGGCGCTCGCCTCAGGTCGTGCTCGAACCGATCCAGGGTGAGTTGATGACCCCTGGCAGTATCCATAAAATGCGGCTCAAACCGCTCGGCCTGGCCGGCGCGGATTATACCGTCGTCGAACGCGATTCGGGCAAGATCCTGATGAAGATCGAAGGCCTCTGGGAAGGCACCGAGTTGTGGCGCTGGTTCCCCGACGGCAACCGCACCGTGGTGCAGAACCGCGTCGAGTACGAGGTCTCGAACCCGGGCCTGCGGGTCTTTGTGGTTGGCATCGGTCGCCTCCTGGCCAGCCTGGATATGCGCATCCAACTCGAACGCCTGCGCCAGGCGATTGAGGGCCCGCCCCCCAGCATGGCCGCCCTCTTCGGCGGCACGACCAGCACCGGGCCGCGCTCCCAGCGTATTGATATTGAGTCGTAGTCGTTCCGGCCGGTCCGCTATGGAACCGTGTCGCATCCCTGCGGCTGCGCCGTATACCACTTCGATACAACCGGGTGTTTGTGGGAGGATTGCGCCCTCCCACACCCTCCCCTCCAGGAGGGGCGCAAGGCCCCTCCCACCTCCTCCCCTCCGGCAGTGTTCCGCGCAAGGCGGGTTGCTCCACCACTTGCAACATTTATGCAAAACCCTTTTCCTCTAGCGAAAACGCACCCCGTATGCTAGGATACAGTCCAGCCGGCAACGCCGCTCGCCCGGTACTGCAAGGGGGTTTCCTATGGCACAGGAAGGTCGTCGGTTCAGTCCCCGCGATGAGGCCTATCTGAACAGCACAGGCTTTGAACCCTATATGGCCGCCGGAATCGTGTTCCTCGTGATCCTGACCGCCGTCTTCATCTTCAGTATCAAGATCCACTTCGCCTGGTTGTTCTGGCCGGGGATGTTCGTTGCGGTCCTCAGCGGGTATGCCACCCTCAACCGGCTCGAACGCCGCGAGTACCGGCGCAAACTCGCCGAACTCGAAGCCGAGGCCGCCCAGCGCGAAGCCGTCGAGGCGTGAAGGCGTTGGACACCGGACCGTAATCCGGCGGTTATGTTCCTGTCATCCTGAGCCGGCGCCGTCTGGCCTGCCCTGTGCTAGGCTACGGCTACATCGTGACCTGCTCAGGAGACAGCACCATGGAGACCCTTCGAAGCCTCCGCTCTCGTCACGCTCTTTCGTTGCTGGATCTTGCCGCGCTGTCCGGTATCCCCGCCCGCCAGATCGCTGAGATCGAGTACGGCCTGCGCCGGCTCAGCCCCGAGCAACGCGAGCGTGTGGCCCGCCTCCTCGGCCTGCGCCCGACCGATTTCACCGGGACGCACCGCCGCCTGACCGGCGCCGCGGTGGTCACCGCCCCTCGGGCCGAACAGCGCGCTTTGCAGATCCTCGCCACGCTCACCGTGGCAGCCTCGCTTGCCACCGCCGGGGTCAGCGTTCTGCCCGAGGTCGATGTCCCGCGCTGGAGTGTCTCAGTGCAAGCGGCCGCGCGCACAGGCAGCGCCCCGTCTCTCGCCAGCGATCCTGCCCCGGGGGCGAGCACCGCCGCGCCAGTCGCCACGAGCGTGCCCGCGGCGCGCCCCGCTGCCGCCCCCCTTCCCACGGCGGCACGCCCCGCTCCTTCAGCCGGTCCCGCCCCGACCACGCTCCCCTTGCCCCTCAGCCCCGCCTTGCTGGCCGGCCCGCCGCCCGCCGAACACGTTGCTCCTGCCCCCCTCCCGACCATAGAAGCCCTCGCCCCCTTTCGCCTGAGCGATGCCGGTCCCATCGGCTGCCCGGTTGCGCCCACCCGGGGGCGCGTGGTGCTGACCCAGGGCTACGGCGTTGGCACCCACGCCCCTGCCGAGATCTGGGGAGCGGTCGACCTGGCCGTGGATGGCGATGGTGACGGGTACGCCGACGCGTGGGCAAGCTGGTACGCGCCGATCGTCGCCACGCACGACGGCTATGCCACCGTCACGCCCAACAGCTATCCCGGGGGCAATTACGTCTCTATCCAGGACCCCGGCGGCGTCTGGCGCACCGGCTACGGGCACCTGGCGCTAACCACCGTGGTTAGCGGGCAGTTTGTGCGGGCCGGGGAACAGATCGGGTTGATGGGCCAGAGCGGGATGGCCAGCGGCCCCCACCTCGACTATCAGGTCTGGCGCAACGGTGTGAACATCGACCCGACGCTCCTGGTGGGTTGCTGAGCGGTAGTTTGCCATACGGCTGCACCCTGCATGAACGGGATACATCAGAGTTTGCCCGAGAGGGCTGTGTCCTTGCAGACCCTCCCGCGCACAGCCGGGTTCCGATGGCGACGGGCTGGCCTGGCCCGCCACCCTGCAGACCCTCCCGCGCACAGCCGGGTTTCACCTCGGGATATCACACCCTGATCACCTCAAGGGCCTGGGCTCCGCCCTTCACCGCCGCAACCGGAATATGCTGGTCAAAGGTGGCGAGTTTTCCCCCGTGGGCAACCGCCAGGCCCAGCAGGTAAACATCGGTGAGTTGGCTATGCGTAAACAGGGCTGAGGGATCGAGCAGTGAACGCAGGGTCAGGTCATCGGGCCAGAACACGTGGCCTTGCCGCGAGCAGAGCCCCCGTAGCAGACCGAGAACCGTCGGGGCATCTCCTGGACGGTCAGGGTAGTTGGGATGGCTGGCAATCCGCACGAAGCCATTCTCGGTTAACGGGCAGGTCGCCCAGGGCGCATCGCTCCGCATCGCCAGCCAGCGATGGGCCGCCTCGTGGTGGAGGTGCATCGGGTCGCTCAGCGCCAGGAGCAGGTTGATGTCAAACAGGTAGATCGTCATCCCAGCTCGTCGCGCAACTGGTTAATCAACTCCGGGGTAACCACCTGGGCGCCCGGTTGGATGGGGAAGAGCGGAACACCGTTGCGAATCTGGCCCGGCGCAGGGGGAGTGAGCGCCTGGCGCACGAGGTCAGAAATGACCCGGCCAACAGACACCCCACGCTGCCGCGCCAACTCTCTGGCCGCCTGGAGAACATCGTCTTCAATGTCAAGCGTGGTGCGCATGGTTCCGTCGCGCGCCTGGCAACTCCTGTACGTACTTAGCCTGATGTTACTGCATCATGGCATTGATGTCAATGCATCATCCAGAGCGATCCAGGATCTATGCAACGTTCACGGGGCAAGCCCCAATCCCCGGTGTTTTCGATGGTTCTGGCGGCTGCGCCGCCAGAACCATCGAAATGGAGGCCTGAGGCAGCTACGCCACCCCGCACCCCGCCGCAGGAAACGGACCTTGCACACACCCTGGCGGGCGATCAGGCCATTCCGAATTCCACTCAAGGCTGGAGAAACAGGGGTGGCGGGAAACCCGGTTTCGCCACGCCCTACGGCAGCAACTCGGCCCCCAGGCGGCTCAACTGCACACGGCGCGCGGGCGGCTGGTCGGGGTGCTCCTCGAAGCGGCTGCGCTCAAAGTACTGCACGGTCAAGGCGCGCCCGCTCTCCACTGGTTCGGTCAGCGGCTCGCTGAGCGGGTAGCCGAACGTCGCCAGGCCGCCGTTGCGCTCCCAGAAGGCGCGGAAGGGCGGGCAGAGGCTGTGTTGCGTCTCGGGGAAGTAGCGGCAGCCCGGCGCGGCCCCGCTCACCGTGGGCAGGCTGCGCCAGTCAATGCCGCGGCGCGCCAGGTACTCCACCCCGAGCAACCCGCTGAGCACATCGTTGGGCGGGGGGTTCTCGGGGTGGTACTCCAGGCGGTTGCGCTCGAACCACTGCACGCGCCGGTCGCGCCCGTCGGCGCCCCGCTCCACCCGCTCCGGCGTCAGCGGCAGACCGAGCACGGTCAGGCCGCCGCCCCGCTCCCAGGCCGCCAGAAACACCCCGCTTACCGTCAGCCCCGTCTCGGCGAAGCTGCGTGACCGGCCGGGCGGCATCTGGCGCAGGTACACGGGGCGCTCCCCCACACTGATGCTCGCCACGCTGCCCGCAAGCGGCTGCTCGGCCCCATCACGCTGGATCAGGGCCGCGCTGCGCCCCGGCGCCAGCGGCAACTCAACCCCGCGCCGCTCGCCGAAGCTCCAGAGGACATCTACACTGCCGCCGTCGGGTTGGACGAAGCGGTAGTGGGCCAGCCGTCCGGGGCGATGGGCCGGCCCGGTTCCCTCGTAGCGCGCGAACTGCAACTGGGCCACCATTGTGCCGTAGGCCAGGTAGGCCGGTCTGGGGTTGAGCGCGTCGTCAACGATCGCCGCCGGCCCCCATGGTTGCTGCGCGCCGCCGAACTTGTCCTCGAGCTGAAAATAGCTGACGTGGGAAATACCCGCCGCCGCCGCCAGCACGAAGGTGCGCACGAGGTAATCGGCCTGCTGGTCAAGGCTTTTGGCGAACTGCGGCGCGCAGGCCCCGCCGCAGACGCTCCAGCCCACCTCGGTGATCCACACCGGCTTGCCGCCGCGATCCGCCCAGCGCTTCGCCAGCTCCAGCCGCCCGGGGATGGTCACGTCGAAACGCTCGCGGGGGTTGATCAGCGCAGGATCATCAGGAGCATGGTCAATCAGCCAGGGATGGATGGAGAGCACATCAAAGCTCTCCCAGCCCGCCAATTCAACCACCCGGTCCATAAAGGCATCCTGGCCGACCGCGTCGAAGACGTAGACTCCGCCGCTCAGCACGAGCGCGGTGGGATCGGCCTGCTTGACCGCGGCATACGCCTTGCGCAGCATCACGGCGTAGGCCGCCGGGTCGGCCCGGGGCAACCAGGTGCCGTCCATATCGGGCTCGTTCCAGATCTCCCAGGCGGCCACGCGCGGCGAACCGGGGGCGTCGTAGAGGCCGTCGCCATCGTAGCGTTCGACCACCTGGCCAACCCAGCGGGCGTAAGCGTCCATATCGGTTGGGGCGCACCAGTACGCAGGCTGGCCGGTGGCTCTGGCGTGGGCCACGCAGCGCGGGTCGCGGTACTGCTCGGGCGTGGTCAGGAGCATGCCGATGATGCCAATGCCCGCATCGGCGAGCAGACCGATGCGCCGGTCGTAGAAGAGGTTCACGGCCTCCCGGCCCCAGCAGGCCCAGCAGATCTCCTCGCGGGTCCAGTTGGCCCCGATGCGGGCGGCCATCGCCACCAGCGCGGCGGCCTCAGCGTCGCTCCGCTCGCGGCCGGTGATGTACATGTTCAGGCCGAAGAGCGAGGGCGGCCCCGCGGGTTGGCGAGGGGCGGCGCCCGCCGGCGGGGCGCCTGGAACGAACGAGACCAGCAGTATCAACACCAGCACAAACACGCTGGCCGTCGGGTATCGCCCCATAGCTCCATTCCACTCCATTGCTTCGCCTGGTCGAGGCGCACCGCGCGACATCCGCGCGGCCCGCGCCCCTCCTTGCGTCCTCCGAGCGCATAGGGTATCACATATTTCGGTGTTCGTGGCTCACCGGCCCGCAGCGAGACTGATTCGTCTGTAAAGTACGTTTCGTGGCATTTCCGCACAGATCAGCAATCCAGCATCGCGCTCGCGCCCGCCCTTGACCAGTGCTGCATCCGGGAGTACTCTATTCCTATGAATACCACTAATAAACGTATTGTTCTCACCGGCGCAACCGGGTTGATCGGCACGAAGCTGTTCAGCGCCCTGCGCGAGCGGGGTTATGAACTGGTCATCTTCTCGCGCAACCCCGTCAAGGCGCGCGCCACCCTGCCCGGCGCCGCCGAGTATGTATCCTGGTCGCCCACCGAAGGCGGCCCCTGGACCACGGCAATTGACGGGGCGCATGCCGTTATTCATCTCGCCGGGGCGCCCATCGCCCAGGGTCTGCTGGGGGTGCGCTGGACGCCGGAGTACAAGCAGGAGATCCTCAACAGTCGCGTCATCGGCACGCGAGGGATCGTCAATGCCATCGCTGCCGCCGAACAGCGCCCTGCCGTGCTGGTCAACGCCTCGGCGATCGGCTACTACGGCTATCGCGACGACACGCCCCTCGACGAAAGCTCTCCTCCCGGGCGCGACTTCGTTGCCGAGGTGTGCATCGCCTGGGAGCGGGAAGCCTCTCGCGCCGAGGAGTATGGCGTGCGCACGGCCCTGATCCGCACCGGCATCGTGCTCGACCCGGAGCGGGGCGCTCTGGCCCAGTTGCTGCTCCCCTTCCGCCTCCGCACCGGCGGCCCGATCATGCCCGGCACGCAGTACTACTCCTGGATCCATCCCGACGACGAGATCGGCATCCTGCTCCTGGCCCTCGAAGACGAGCGTGTGCGCGGGCCGATCAACGCTACCGCGCCCAACCCCCTGACCAACCGCGCCTTTTGCGAAACCCTCGGCGAGGTGCTCGGCTCGCCCTCGTGGCTGCCGGTGCCCGAGTTTACCCTGCGCATCGCCCTCGGCGAGATGGCCGACCTGGTGACCAGGGGCCAGCGTGTGCTCCCCAAACGCGCCCTGGAACTGGGCTACTCCTTCCGCTTCCCGACCCTGAAGCCCGCGCTTCAGGATCTGCTGAAGTGACAACCAGGATCTGGGAGGGCCGCGCCCTCCCAGAAAACCACTCTTCATCCCGCTCTGGTGCGACAACCCCGCTCTCATCCACTTCTTACGTCCGCTTAACCTCGTCCTCAGTCGTATGCCATATACTGAACCCAGGACGGCCGTCCTCGGGGTGTGAGACGGCCCCAACGCCGGTTAGTAAGGTGGGGAAAGCAGGTTTCCCCGCCTCCCGGCCTGCCGGGCAACGAGGGTAGTCCGTCCTTCCAAGTTGGGATCGGGAAAACTACCCGTCCCCCTGCCCGGGGCGGGCGCTGGCGGCCCTTACCCCCGGCGGACACCCGACGGCAGGGAGGAGTAAAGATGCTTCGCCCCCGGGTGAAAGAGGTTTCCCCCTTACCTTGTGATGGGCGCTCCTCAAAGTTGCGCCAATCCGCAATTCAAAATCTACAAATGGTATAGCCCATGGAACGCAAACACAATCCGCTCTTGCGCCTGGCCGTCCTGCTCCTCGGGATCGTCATTGGCATCGGTGGCGGGGCCGTGGCCGGCGGGGTGGTGGCGATGGTCGTCACCGGGCGTGACGCCTCCGCCGCACCCGCCATCGCTGCACAGCCAGTAAGCCTACAGAGTGAGGCGCAGGCCGCCCCACGCCTGGCGCCTTCCACGCAGAGCGCCGTCGGGCACTCGGCCCATTCCGACGCCGTGGTCGCCGCGGTACAGAAAGTGGGCCCCGCAGTGGTCACGGTGATTGTCACCACCCGGCAGGGGCGCGGCAGCGGCAGCGGCGTGGTCATCACCGAACAGGGCCACATCGTTACCAACAACCACGTGGTTGAGAACGCCACCGGTTTGCGCGTGCTCTTCGCCGACGGCACCTTGCAGGAAGCGCGGCTGATCGGCACGGACCCGCTCAACGACATCGCCGTGATCCGCGTCCAGGGCGCCGTTCCCGGCGTGGCGAGCATTGGCGACTCGACGAAGTTGCAACCCGGTGAGACGGTGCTGGCCATCGGCAGCCCGCTGGGCAATTTCCGCAACACCGTCACGGCTGGCGTGGTCAGCGCGCTTAACCGCTCCCTTCCCGGCACCGGCCTGGAGGGGCTGATCCAGACGGACGCGGCGATCAACTCAGGCAACAGTGGCGGCCCGCTGATCAACCTGGCCGGCGAGGTCGTCGGCATCAACACCCTGGTGGTGCGTGGCGACTCCGGCGGTTTTGGCTTTGGCGCCGCCCCGGTCGAGGGGTTGGGCTTCGCCGTGCCCAGCGCGATCTTCCGCAACGTGGCCGACCAGTTGATCACCACCGGGCGGGTGCGCTTCCCCTTCCTGGGGATCACCTACATCACCGTTGATGGCCAGGTGGCCGCCGAGTTCAACCTGCCGGTGCAGAATGGGGCCTACATCCGCAGCAGCCGCCCCGGTGAGCCGGCGGTGCAGCCCGGCAGCGCCGCCGCCCGCGCCGGCCTGCGCGAAGGTGACATTATCGTCGCGGTGAACGACGTCCGCCTGGATTACAACACCTCGCTCCGCCAACTGCTGCTGCGCTACAAGCCCGGCGACACCATTACCCTCACCGTGCTCCGCGATGGCCGGGAGCGCAATATCCAGGTCACCCTCGGTGAACGCCCCGCCAATCTGTAGGAGAGATCACGTCCTCCCTTCGGGCAGGGGGTTGGGGAAACCTGGTTTCCCCAACCCCCTGCCGCATTAAGAGAAAATTATGCTATAATCCCCTCTGTCCACCAGGGTGTGGCGATACTACCAGGAACGTAGACAACGGAGGACCGATTGAGTAGCAAGCGATCCCCCGCGTCGTGGTCGCGGCCCTTCTGGGCGCTCTTGATCCTCATCACCGCTCTCGTCCCTGCCCTTCCTGTCCTGGCAGACAGCCCCGTGTACGCTGGAAGCCCGGAGTTGCTTGACGGCGCGTGGAGCAGCCCTGACCGCTCCCTCACGCTCGCGGCCGACGCTGGCCCGCCTCCGTCCATCGTTGCCGGCTACCAGCGCTATGGCAGCGCCCTCTCAGAGCCTGTTCTGCTCAACCCACCCGTCACCCGTCTGAAACTCAGCTATGCCGCCACGCTCCCTCCTGGCGCCGAGGCGCGTGTTGATCTGCGCGGCAGCCCCGACGGGCAACGCTGGTTGCCCTGGGTCACCAATCTTCCCGACGGGGCCGTGGTTGGCTTCGATCAACCGCTGCGCCGCGCGCAGTACCGCGTGATCCTGCTCGGCAGCGCCGACGCGGCGCCGACGGTGCGCGACGTGCGTCTCGCCAGCACCAACCAGACACCCTCCGTCTCTGCGGCAGCGAGCGCCGCGCCGTTTAGCATCGCCCCAACCTTCCGCATCCGCGCCACCCGGCTGGGCATGATCGGCGGGCGGACAGCCAATGGCTACATCATTCCGCCGCGGGCGCGCTTCGTCGCCCTGCCCTCGTGGACGGTGCTCTCCACCCGTGGTCGCGACGAGTACCAGGTGCGTATCAGCTACCAGGGTCGCAGTGTGGTGGCCCCGGTCTACGACGTCGGCCCCTACAGCGAACGCGACGACTACTGGAACCAGCCGCGGCGCGGCTTTCCGCAGCTCGAGCGCGGGTGGCCCCTCGATCACGCCGCATACTACGAAGGCTTCAACGGCGGGCGCGCCGATAAGGGCTTCGTGCGCTTCCCTACGGCCATGGATGTGGGCGATGGCATCTGGTGGGATGACCTGGGGATCGTCGGCGACCAGGCCGAAGTGGAGGTTACGTACCTCTGGCTGGGGCAGGACCCCATAGCCGGCCCTCCCCAGCGCGATCCGGCCGCTCCCGAGCACGTGGTTGACGAACTCGGCGGCGATTTCTGGCACAACGAGGCCGTCCTTACTCCCAGCCCCGTTGGCTGCGGCATGGGGCGTCATGCCTACCAGGCCACCACGGTGAACGACCCGGCGCAGGGTGGTCCGGTGGTCCGCTGGCAGCCAGATCTCCCCGTCGAAGCCGAGTACGATCTCTTCGTGCACGTTCCGATCTGCCCGAGCAAACGCGAGCGCGCCGCTCAGGCGCGCTACGTCGTCCAGCACCGCGACGGGACGTTGGAAGTTACGGTCAACCAGCGCGCCCAGACCGGTTGGGTGCACCTGGGGCGCTTCCCCTTCAAGGCCGGTGTCGAGGGCTACGTGCAGAGCGGCGCGCTCGCCGGTGACGCCGGGAGCACGATCTGGTTCGACCAGGCGCGCTGGGTGCGCGTCCCATAAGAACTTGCCCGGACAACCAGGGTATCCGATGTTTTTCTGGGAGGGCTGCGCGCTCCGGGACCCTCCCTTCAGGTAGGGGAAAGGGGGGACGGGGACATCTGCCTTTCCCCTTTGCTCCTGCCCCACCGAGCGCCCAACCGGAAAGCAAAAAGTATGGGAGGGCTTTCGCCCTCCCATACCTTTTGATCTATCCTGGTCCTACTCCTCGCTCCGTTCCTGGATGACATAGAGGAGTTCGAGCAGCACGTTCTTCACACTCTCGCGGTCGGAGGCGACACAGGGCAGCACCTTGATATGCGGCGGCTGGCGCAACGCGAGGCGCAGTTCCTCGGGACTCCAGGCGTTGGGGCGATCTTGCTTATTTGCCGCGATGACATAGGCCGTATCGCGGTACGAGATGAAGAAATCGATGATCCGGTTCGTCTCGCGGAACGTCTCCGGGCGCGTACTATCTACCAGGATAACCAGACCGAGCATCCCCTCGGAAAGGATCTCCCACATAAAGTCGAAACGCTTCTGCCCGGGTGTGCCGAAAAGATGCAACACCAGATCGGGCCCGATCGCGATGCGACCGAAGTCCATCGCAACCGTGGTCTCCTTTTTGATCATCCTGGTATCATCGGTCGCGCGGCGCTCGGTCGAGACCACCTCGATCTCGCTGATAGAGCGGATGAACTCGGTTTTGCCGGCGTTCACGGCGCCGCTGATTACCATCTTTACAGTCTGCACTCCAGCCCTCCGCTTCGGTGCTGTGCCCTGGATGAAGCACACATCGGGTGTTACATGCCTTTGATACGATTGATGATGCGGTTCACCAGGCTCCGCTTGACCCGGGACGTCTCGGCGGGGCCGCCACGGGCAAGGGGCATTGGCACAGGCTTCTTCACCACCTCTACCAGACCCGCGGTCAAGAAGCCGTAGACGATTCGGCAGACGTCGAACTCTTTGAGATTCGTCTTCTGCGCGATCTCGGCCAGGGTGTCGCGGCCATTGATCCGGGCAATAACGCGCCATTCCTCGGTCGAGAGTTTGATCCCTTTGATCCGCATCCCGGGCTGATCGAGAAAGCGCACCACCAGGTCGGTGGAAGGAATGCGATCTTTGATCCGGCCCATCTCATCAATGCGGCGGGAGCCTTCCATGATCAGGTGATCCACCGAGATCGGCGAGGGAATGGTAGGCGCGGCCGGATCGGGGCGCTGGTTCTGCTCGAAGCGAAATTCACCTTCGGGCCAGCCGAAGAGGCCATAAACCGCCTCTTCGGAGAAACTTTGCAGCGCCCCCTGGAGTTGCTCACGCGGCGCCAGGTTCTCCGCCAGGACGACTTCGGTCAGGGTTGCGCCATTGCCACGGGCGGCCAGGCTGGCGCGGGCGCGGGCCAACTGGTTCTCACTGAGCAGCCCCAGCCGCACCAGCAAGTCGGGCTGCTGATCCTCGGGGCGTCGCACGGCCATCACCAGCTTGCCCCGTTCGAAGAAGAGCAAGGCGGTTTCTTGCCCATGCGACAGGTACAACCCCCCGGTCTTGTCACCCCGATCGACCAGGTACAGAAAATCGGAGAGGCCAAAATCGCGAATGTTGCCTACGAGGGCCATTGCATTGCCTCCAGAGGCTCGGCGCGCATCGCGGGCGGCCATGGGGTTACGCACGTCTTGCCGCCGGGTCGCGCGGGCCTCACGCAGTAACAGCGAAAGCAGCTTCGGGCGCCTCCGCCGCAGCCGATGCGACGCCGTCCGCCTCCAGAACGGGGACGAGGGCGGCGATGGCCGTCGCTATCATCGCATCATCAGGTTCACGGGTTGTCAGGTGCTGCGTCGCCAGGGCCGGGGTGAGCAGCCGTCGCACCCAGGGCCGGTGGTAGTGCGCGGCAGCGAAGCGCATCGCCTCGAAGGCCACCGCGGCCACCACCGGGATGAGCAGGATGCGGGCGCCAACACGCTGCCAGAGGGGCAGACCACTCACCGACAGAAAAATGACGAACCCTATCAGCGCAGCGATAACCAGAAAACTGGTACCACAGCGGGGGTGAATGCGCGAGAACTTCCGGACCGACTCGACCGTCAACGGGGCGCCGGCTTCATAGGCGTTGATCACCTTGTGCTCGGCGCCGTGGTACCCGAAGACCCGCTGAATGTCCCGCAGGCGACTGATCGCATAGATGTACGCCACGACGAGCAGCAGATTGATTGCGCCTTCGATCATCTCACGCACCAGTACCGGCGCGCCATGTTCAGCGGCGTAATTGGCGATCAACGAGGGCAGCAAGACAAAGACCCCCACCGCCAACCCCAGCGCCACCACCAGGATGCCGAACTGCGCGATCGGGTGAAGGTCCCGGTCCTGATCACCAACCGCGACCGTAGCCGAAAAATCGAGGGCCTGCTTGCCGATGCGGAACGCCTCCCACAACCCGGCCAGACCGCGGATAACGGGGCGCCTGGTCCACCCTGGCCACGTCTGAGCAGCGACGGGAATATGCTTGACAGCGAGGGCGCCATCGGGCCGGCGGACGGCGACGGTGGCCTGCTGGCGGCCTCGCATCATGACCCCCTCAAGCACTGCCTGACCACCGTATGAAAAGCGCTGTGCGTTCATCGCCACCGGATCTTCGCGCTAATCGAGCGCCGTTCCAACAACCCGAACCACGATCGAGGCTGCTGCTCCCGTTGCTTATGCGGCAGCAGCAGCCTGCCGGCGTGTATGATACCACGCTGTGGAGCTTTCCGACAAGGAATCGTACCTTTCCACCACGCAAGGCGCCACTGCGGCGTGCAACTTGCAGCAAGTATAGCGCGGGCGCATTACCAGAGCGTAGCCAGGCGGCTACGACTCGCTGCTAAAACGCTCCGGCGCGTCGCGGCGGGCGAAGGTGGTGGCCGCCGCCGCGACCCCGGTGACCAGGCTGGAAACCCGGATGATCGGTGAGACGACCCGCTCCGAAACGAACCCCGTCGTCCCGACGACCGTGCCAGCGGTATCCTTCGCGTTCGCTGCCAGGGTCCTGGTGCTGTCAAGCACGTCGTTCAACTTGACCGACAACTCATCAAGTCTGGGCATCAGACTCAGGCGCGCGAGCCGATCCAGGCGATTGAGGACGTAGAGAAGTCCGACGAGGATGGCGATCGTGAGAATGGTGCTGGCGAGTGTGAAGAAGCCCAGAATGATGATAAAGATGTCGCGCGTCGCCTCACGAACGCCAACCGGGGCGAGATACAGGCCAACGATCGCAGCGATCAGTAACAGGAGCAGTACACCCAGGCCGATTCCAATCCATCGTAGCACGGCAGGCCCTCCGCTCTTGGGGCATCATGGCCCCACCTCTTTATCCTCCGCATCAGAATGCGGTGTTTTGCCCGGATAGCGGCGGCGATTATATCATACCCGCAGGCGCGAGACAATGATCATCAGGATCCAGGCCAGCAGCACGGCCTCGAGCACCGGGACTTCGGCGAGTTGCGGCAGGGCCAACGGCAGGCGCAGGCCCAGGCCGTAGGCCAGCAGGCACCCGGCGAACGCGGTGAGCCAGAAGATCGGCAAATGCCGCCAGCGTCGCCCCAGGAGGACGTACCCCAGCGTGGCGCAGGCGGTAGCGAGGAGCAACAGCAGGAAAATCGCCGGCGACAGGCCACTGAACACGGCGTTGCCTTTCTTGAGGCGCGCAGCGGACCTCTCCGCGCTACCCCTCCGGTCTTGAGCGCACGATCCGCCCCCCGCCGATGACCCGATCGCCATCGTAGAAGACCGCGGCCTGCCCCGGGGTGATGGCCTTGAACGGCGCCAGCAGGCGTACCCGCAGCCGCCCATCGGGCAGCGGCGCAACCTCGGCGGGCGCGGGCGCGGCGTGGGCGCGCACCTGCACCTCGCAGCGGAACGGCTCTTCCGGGCGCTTCCCCTCCACGAAGCCCGGCCGGTCCACATCGAAGCGGTCGCGCAGAATGGCCTCCAGCGGGCCGACGATCAGGGCGTTGCGGCCCACGTCGAGGTCCACCACGTAGAGCGGTACGCCGCCGCTCAGGCCGAGGCCGCGGCGCTGGCCGATGGTGTAGAGCGGCAGGCCCCGGTGGCGGCCGATCTCGCGGCCCTGGAGATCGACAATCGGGCCGGGAACGAGGCTCTCCGGCGCCGCCTCGCGCAACAGGTTGCGATAATCGCCCCCCGGCACGAAGCAGATGTCCTGGCTCTCCTCGCGATAGGCGCTCGGCAAGCCGCGCGCGGCGGCCATGTCGCGCACCTGGGGCTTGGTCAACCCGCCAATCGGAAACATCAGCCGCGCCAGGTCACTCTGCCCGAGCATGTAGACCATGTACGACTGGTCCTTCTCCCGGTCGATCGCGCGCAACAACTGGTAGGGGGCGTCCTCGCGCTCACGGGCGATGCGCGCGTAATGGCCCGTCGCCACGTAGTCGAAGCCCAGGGCACGGGCGCGCTCCAGCAGCGCCCGAAACTTGATTTCGCGGTTGCACTCCAGACAGGGGTTGGGCGTGTAGCCCTGGGCGTAGGCGTGCACGAAATAGTCAATCACGTGCCGCCGGAACTCCTGCTGGTAGTTGAAGACATAGTAGGGGATGCCGAGGCGCGCGCAGACGCGCCGGGCGCTCTCGGCCATCTCCGCGGCGCAGCAGAGGCTCTCGGCCAGACGCTCGTCGTCGTCGTCCCAGAGGTGCATGGTCACCCCGACGACCTCGTGTCCCGCTTCGTGTAACAGCGCGGCGGTGAGGGAGCTATCCACGCCGCCGCTCATTGCGACGATGATCTTTGCCATGGTGACAATTATAACAGTATCTCCCCGGTAAGGCCGAAGCATTCGCTGCGCCAATGCTTCGGCTTTACCAGGCTCGGACGAGACTTCGGGCACGGAAAGGCAACCGGCTTGCGATCCCTCCGGCCCAACCAGGCTCGAACGCGGCGCTACGCCCCGGTTGTCGCCGGGACCGTGGCCGCCAGCACGCGCGCTGCCCCTGCCGCGCGCAGGGCGCGCTCGACCGCGGGCCGGCTCTCGGGGGTAACCAGGGCCAGCATCACCCCGCCCCACCCCGCGCCGGAGAGCTTGGCCCCGAGGGCGCCCGCCCCCCGCGCCGCCGCCGTCAGGCGCTCCAGTTCGGGTGACGAGACGCCGATCTGCTCCAGCAGGGCCTGGTTGGCGTCGAGGAGCGTCCCCAGGAGCGGCGCATCGCCGGTGGCCAGGGCCGAGCGCGCCCGGGTGACCAGTTCGCCCACCTGGTCGAACAGCGCCTCGTAGCGCGGCCGGTCCGCCTGCCAGCGCTCCCGCACCGCGCCCACCGGCAGCCGGGTGGCGCTGCGCACGCCGGTGTCACCCACCACCAGCAGCAGCGGGGCAGCGATGGTCAGGGGTTCAATCAGGGGCGCCGGCTCGTGCCGCACGAACCAGATCGCCCGCTCGTGGGCCACCACGGTGTTGTCAATCCCGCTGGGCGTGCCGTGGAAGCGCCGCTCGCTGGCGTAGACCAGGGTGGCCACCTCCTCGGGCGCCAGCGCCACCCCCATGTGGGCCGCCAGCGCGCGCACCAGGGCCGTGCCGATCGCCGCGCCGCTGCCCATGCCACTGGCGATGGGAATGTCCGAGCGCAGTCGGACGGTCAGATCCGCCTGGTCTCGCCCCAGCCGCGCCAGCGTCGCACGGGCCAGTTCGCTCAACGGATGCTCGGGTTGGCCGGCGGCGGTCCAGGTCTCGCCGAGGTCGGGCGCGATGAAACGGAGCCCGCTGCCAGGCTCACCCGGCTCTATCTGAGCATAGGCGCGCAGGTCACCAAGGGGCGCGGCAATCGCCGGGCGCCCGTAGACCACAGCGTGTTCGCCGCAGAGAATGAGCTTTCCAGGGGCGGAGGCGCTGGTCATGGCATTGCATTCCTGTGCGGGTTTCGCCGCACACCACCGCGTCCTCACCCACCCATGCCCCCCGCTCCACCTACGGCAGAGAGGGGGCATAGGGAGGGTGAGGAAGAACGCATCACTCCCACTCGATCGTCGCCGGAGGCTTGGAGGAGATGTCGTACACCACCCGGTTCACGCCGGGAACTTCGTTGACGATGCGGCTGCTTACCCGGGCCAGCACCTCGTAGGGCAGGCGCGCCCAGTCGGCGGTCATATAGTCCTCGGTGGTGATCGCCCGCAGGGCGATGGTGTCGGCGTAGGTGCGTCCATCACCCATCACCCCCACGCTCTGCACCGGCAGCAGCACAGCGAAGGCCTGCTGCGTCGCGCGGTAGAGACCGGCGGCACGCAGTTCGTCCAGGAAGATCGCGTCGGCCCGGCGCAGCGTCTCCAGCCGCGTGAAGCTCACCGGGCCGATGATGCGCACCGCCAGCCCCGGGCCGGGGAAGGGATGACGCCAGACCCAATCTTCCGGCAGACCCAGTTCCACCCCCGCTGCCCGCACCTCGTCCTTGAACAGGTAGCGCAGCGGCTCCACCAGTTCCATCTGCATATCCGCTGGCAGGCCGCCGACGTTGTGGTGGGTCTTAATCGTCACGCCCTTCTGGCGGTCGGGGGCGCTCGACTCAATCACGTCGGGGTAGAGCGTGCCCTGAACCAGCACGTTCACGTTGCCCAGGGCGCGCGCCTCGCGCTCGAAGATGCGGATGAACTTCTCGCCGATGATCCTGCGCTTGCGCTCCGGGTCGGCCACGCCTTCCAGCGCGGCGAGGAACTCTTCGCGGGCGTCCACGGCGATCAGCGGCACGTGGAAGTGCTCGCGGAAGGTGGCGATCACCTGTTCGGCCTCGCCGAGGCGCAGCAGGCCGTTATCCACGAACACGCAGGTCAGCCGCTCGCCGATGGCCCGATGGACGATCAGGGCCGCCACGGCCGAGTCCACGCCCCCGGAGAGGGCGCAGATCACCCGCCGCTCGGGGCCGACCTGGGCGCGCACCCGCTCGACCGCCTCGGCGACGAAGCTGGCGGGGCGCCAGTCGGCCACCGCGCCGCAGACGCGAAAGAGGAAGTTGCTCAGCACGGCGCGCCCGTGGACGGTGTGCACCACCTCGGGGTGGAACTGCACCCCGTACCAGCGCCGCGCGTCATCGGCGATGGCGGCGAAGGGCGTGGCGGGGTTGGCGGCGATAACGCGGAAGCCGTGCGGCAGGGCCTCGATGCGGTCGCCGTGGCTCATCCACACCGCCTGCGTGGGTGGCGTGCCGGCGAACAGTTCGTCCGCGTCGAACACTTCGATGCTCGCCGGGCCGAACTCGCGGGTATCATGGCGCAACACGATGCCGCCAAGGGCCTGGCTCATCAACTGCATACCGTAGCAGATCCCCAGCACCGGCAGACCACTGGCGGGCAACCAGGCGGGCATCCCCGGCGCGCCCGGCTCGTAGACGCTCGCGGGGCCGCCGGAGAGAATGACGCCCACCGGATTGAGCGCGCGCACCTGTTCTTCAGGGGCATCGTGGGGCAACAACTCGCTGTACACGCCCAGTTCACGCACGCGGCGCACGATCAACTGGGCCGTCTGCGAGCCAAAATCGAGCACGGGAACGCTCTGATGGGTCATAGGTAAGGTGATCCTTTCCTCGGGAAGGGTTGTAGAGAGACCAGGTTCCGATGCCCCTCCTCTCGGACCGGGCGCCGCCGGCGCCTGCCCGGCGCAGGGTGGGGGGAACCCCGGGCTTCCCCACAATCCCCCGCCCGCGGTGGGGGCACCCAGGGTAGGGGTATGGGGAACCCGAGGTTCCCCATACCCCTGCCCGCAGCGGAGCCGCCCGGGCAGGGGCGTGGGGAAGCCCGGGTTCCCCACGCCCTCCGGTGCAGGGCCACTTTTCATCTCAGCCTGCAAATGGAGGCATCTAACCTGTTGAAGCTTGCCGGAGACGAGTGCGGTTAAAGGGGATGACCCGCTCATCGGGGTAATCGGGCTCGAGGGGAGAAAATTCGGGCGTAACCACAACGGAGTTGTCACCACCAAAGCGATTGGATACGTAGGCGTCAGCCTGCCAGTCGTTGTGCCACTCGGCGCCATCGAAGAGGTACCGGTACTCGTAGGAGCGGCCGGCCTCCAACTCAACGGTCGCTATCCATCCTGTCTCGGTCTGCCGCAACGGTGTGGCCAGTTCGTCCCAGTTGTTGAAGTCGCCTACGACAGAGATCGTGTCGGCCCAGATCGCGGCGGGTATCGCAAAGGTCACGAGCACTTTACCGTCACGGCCGGGTCGCTTGGTGATCATCACGCTACTCCTTTGTTGCGTGGCGCCAACCTCGTTGTTGGTTTCATTCGTTTGAAGTATAACATATTATGCGCCAGGATCTGTTCGCTGTGAACTGTAGTCAGGGCGTGCGCAAGGTCCCTGGAGTAGCCCCCCGGACCCCAGCAACCCGTGGGGCGGCTACGCCGCCCCACACCCCGGCGCGGAGGACGACGCTGGCTCGTCACGGCGCGGCGGCGTTGAGCCGGTAGATCGTCACCTCGTCTTGCTCAAACACGACCGAACCCAGGCTCGCGAACTTGGCCAGGCTCTCCGGGGGGTACAGCCGCCGCTCCAGGCCACCGATGTAGACAAAATCCACCCCGTACTGCCGCAGCAGGCGCTCGGCCTCGGCGGGGTCGCCGGTCAGGTAGATCCTATCCACCGCCGCGCAGCGCGGCACGAGTTCGGCGCGGGCCTCGGGATCGCCGCCGCGCCACTGGATCTGGTGCCCGGCCCAACCGAGCACGGTGGGTATCCCGGTGGCCGCGGCGACCCCGCCGTAGCCTTCGCCGTTGTACGATCCGCCACAGCGTCGCGCGGCGCGATCCTCCACCGCCACCGCCTCCAGCACGACGCTGCCCGCCGGGGCCTCGCGCCGCAGCCAGGCCAGCGATGCGGCCCCGGCGGGGCTGAGTTCGCGCGGCGTGCGGCCCATCAGGCCCGCGGGGCTGCCCCCCGCATACTCGCGCACCGTCAACCAGGGGTAGACCAGCGCCCCCGCCAGGAGCGCCAGCGCCAGAGCGGCGGCGCTCCAGGCCGCCGGGCGCGCCCGGCCCTCCACCCGCGCCAGGAGCCACCACAGGCAGAAGGGCGCCAGCGCGCCCCACAGCAGCCAGATCTGGTAGTAGAACTTGAACACCGTGTTCATCCGCGCCGAGAAGCCCTCGAAGACGTCGCGGATATAGACCAGTTCGACCCCAAACAGCACCGCGCAGCCCAGGGCCGCCAGCAGCAGGGCGAAGCTCCGGGCCGCCTGCCCAACCAGTGCTCGCGCCCGCAGCAGCGCCAGGACGCCCAGGCCCGCCAGGGCCAGCAGCGGAAAGCCGCCGAGCAGCCCGGCCAGCAGGAGCGCCGGGGGCAGCCAGAGCAGGAGGCGTGAAGTGGAGGGCCGCGCTGGCGCTGCGATCCCGAGGCGCGAGGGCAGGGAGGCGCTCGAAGCGTGAACGGGCGCCTCAACCGGCGTGGCCGCGTTCGCCATCCGCGGCGCCGGCAGGTAGACAAAGGCGATGATGGGAACGGCGAAGAGTCCGAAGATGACGGTGAAGGGGTGCAACCCGGTGCGCGAGCCGAGAAACGGCGCGATCACACTGCTCAGCCGCCCGATCAGCGGCAGATCGATCAGCGGCTCGGCGCCGCCGACCAGCGACCGGAAGGTGAGGTGGAAGGGCAGGAACAGCAGATAGGCCGCACCGATGAGCAACAGCAGCATGCGCCCCGTCGCGCGCCAGGGGCGCGGCGCGTCGCTGGCAAGAACACGCAGGGTCAGCGCGGCGGCGTAGAGCAGGAAGTACGTTGGCAGATCCCAGCTATTGAGCGCGTAGAGGCTGCCGATGACGATGCCCGTCAGAGCCAGTTCGCCCCAGCCACGCCGCCCCTGGCCCAGCGCCGGCGCCTCGGGGCGGGCCAGGACCGCGAGGGCCAGGACCGCCGCAAGCATTCCGAAGGGCAGGGCCATCACGTGGGGATGCATGTCGCCCAGACGAAAGCTGAAGAAGGGAAACTCGGTGATGGTATAGCGCCGCTCCTCGCCGCTGAAAGGCTGCGTGTCCCACAGCGAACGCGAGGGCCACCACCAGTTGAAATCAGCCGCCTTGTCGCGCCGCTCCCAGCCGCTGATCGTCCCGAACTCGCCAGTAACGGCGGGGTAGGGCAGGCTGATGGTCATGGCGCCGCTCAGGGCCTGCCGGGTCGCCGCCAGGGCCTGGCGCCCGTCGAGGGCCACCACCCGCTCATCGCCCAGCAGCACCTGCAGCGCGCCCGACTGGTTGCCCGCCACCAGCACGAAGATCACCCCCAGCAGGGCAAAAAACGGCACGCTCCACCGGCGCCAGCCCCGCTGGCAGGCGGGAGCGTCGCGCGCCGCCAGGGCGATCAGGTTGGCGATCATGCCTGCCACTGCCTGCGCCGTCATGGCGAAGATCAGCGCCAGCGACAGGTTGTAGGCGACCGATGGCTCCAGGGCGGCCAGTTGGGCCACCGTGGCCATGAGCAGGTAGCCGAAGTAGTAGTAGTTGATGCTGAAGCCGGAGAGCCAGGGGTCGGCAGGCGGAAACATGCCCGAGCGCCCGATCGCGTTGAAGAAGGCGAAGTCCATAGGGCGCTCGGTGCCCCAGGGCGTCGGGTCATGCGCCCGTAGCCACACCGCGGCCAGCAGCGCGCCGAGGAAGAGCGCCTCCGCGGCCAGCACGCTCCTCCAGCGTGCGCGCAGGACCGCCCGCGCCGCTGCCAGCGCCGCCCGCGGCCCGCCCAGCGCCGCCACCCCCACCGCTGCCACCCCTAGCGCCGCGATGCCAATCACCGACGCGATGAAGGGGGCCAGCCCGAACATCGCCAGCAGCCAGGCCAGGTAGCCGGTGAGCAGCAACCCCAGCGGACGCGCCAGGCTGAAGCCGCCATCGGGCAGGGCGCGCAGGAGCCAGCTTGCCAGCGGCAGGCCCGCCAGGCCGATCAGCGCAGCGATCAACCACCAGATGAAGACGTCAGACGCCATATATCCTTTTGATGTGGAGGCGCTGTCCTGGGAGGACATGGCCCTCCCGAACCCTCCCATCGGGCAGGGGGGCGGGGAAACCTGGTTGCCCCGCTCTCCTGCAACCAGCCATCAATCGTTGTGAGCCTACAAATCACCAAGCAACCGCCGCGCCTCCTCGGCCCAGGGGCCATCGGGGGCCAGGGCAAGGTAGATCTCCAGTTCGGCCCGCGCGCGCTCGCGGTCGCCCTGCCGGGCAAAGAGCTTGCCGAGGCTGAAGTAGGGATCCGGGGCGGACGGGTCGGCGACCACCGCCTGGCTCAGGGCGATCTCGGCTTTGTCGAGGCGACCCCAGGCCAGCAGCGCGCTGCCGAGTTTGTGCCAGTTCGCGGCGCTCGGCTGGACGCGGGCGGCCATGAGGTACGCCTCCTCGGCCTCATCGTAGCGTCCCGCCTCGGCCAGGATGTCGCCCCACAGGTGCATCACGCCGATGTCGCGCGGATTGGCCCGCGCGGCCCGCTCCAGCACCTGCGCTGCCTCATCCAGCCGGCCCTGGTCACGGTAATGCTCGGCCAGGGCGAAGGCCAGCGGCCCGTCGGCAGGGTTCGCCGCCAGGGCGGCCTCCAATTCCGCCAGATCGGCCGGCGGGGGACCTGCCGGCTGCGCGGACGCTCCGCTGTCCACCAGGGGCCGCCAGGCGTAGCCCGGCGGTACGCCCGTCACCCGGTAGATGCGCGTCTGCCGCGCATCGTACACCGTCTCCAGGTAGGTGCCGCGCATCTGTTCGAACTTGGCCAGGCCCGCCGCGGGGTAGAAGGCGCGCTCGACCCCGCCGATGTAGATGTAGTCCACCTGGTACCGCGCCAGAAAGCGCAGCGCCGTCTCCACGTCCGGGGCGCGGAAGAACGTATCCAACTCGCGCTCGCGCCGGGCCGCCACCGCCGGGTCGCGCTGTTCGTTGACGTGGAGCGCGCTGATCACCGTGGGCAGGCCGGTGTTGGCGGCCACGCGGATGCCGTAGGCCCGGTAGAAGAACAGGCTCGATTGCACCACCACCGGCGTGCCTACAATCTCCCGGTTCAACCAGGCGATCGCCGGCCCGTCACCGGAGAGATCCACCTCGACCTGCGTCACGCCCGGCTCGCATCCGCCGTAGGCCAGGCAATCGTAGGTAAAACGCGCCTGGTCGAGAAAGGCCAGTCCGTCAAGCGTCGGCCCCGTTCGCACCGGCATGCGCGTATCCAGGCGACTCGGCGCCCCGGCGAGCGGGTAGACCGCGGCGAGCGCCGCCAGTACCCCCAGCGCCGCCAGCGTGGCCCGTGCGCCCGCCCGTCCCCATGCCCGCCGAACGCCCCGCAGCAGCAGCGGCAGGCTCGCCGCCGCGGCGATCGCCAGCAACACCCAGACCTGCAGCCCGAACTTGAAGACCGTGTTCATCCGGTACCAGTCGCCGCCGTCCAGGTGGTCGCGGATGTAGACCAGTTCGATCCCCAGCGAGACCGCCAGGGCCACCCAGACCAGCAGCAACCCGTACCACACGGGCGCGCTGATGGCCCGGCGCGGCAGCAAGGTCGCCCCGAGCATCAGCAGCGCGACCAGGGCCAGCCGCAACCCCACCGTAGGCAGCGCGACCCCCAACAGCAACAAGCCCGCGATCACCCCTACCGGCAGCCAGGCCCCCGTGCCGGGCGCCGGAGCGCGGGTCACTCCCAGGGCGATCGGGGAGCGGCCACGGCCGTTCCGGGACGGGGCATAGACGCGCCAGGCCGCCCCGAGCAGGGCCGGCAGCAGCACCGCGATGAACGGGCCGTAGATCACCAGGTAGTCCCGAGGCGTCGTTCCATCGGTCAGCGGCACCGGGCCGATGCCGCCCACCGGCGCCCAGTAGTGGTCGAAGAACGGCGCGAACAGCGCCAGACCGCCGATGACCACCGCCAGCGCCGCCAACCCCGCCTGGACCAGACGGCCCCAGGGTACGCCCGCGGCCCGCGGGCCAGGCGCGCGCCAGGTCGCTCCCAGCAGCACCAGACCCGCCACCAGGGCGTAGGTCGGCACGTCCCACGAGTTGGTCACCGCCAGGGTTCCCAGCGCCAATCCGAGCAAGAGCAGGGGCGCGCGGCCCTGCGGCAGCGCCCGGGCCTCCGTTTCGGGTGATGACGCCTTTCCATCCACCAGCCGGTAGCCCAGCGCCAGGGCCAGCAGCGTGATCGGCAGGGCGATGGTGTGCGGGTGCAGGTCGGCGTAGAGGAAGGCGAAGGCGGGGAACTCGTTGATGGTGTAAGGGATCACCCGGCTCGGCCCGACGAACCAGTCGCCGAGCCTGGCCCCGAAGCCGGCCAACCCGCCCTGCCGCAGCGCGTCGGCGACGGCGGGAAAGCCTCGCGACCAGCCCACGGCGAAGAAACCGGCCAGGTTCCCCGCCACCCCCACCAGCGCCGCCGCGAGCGCGCCGTAGCGCGCCCGTCCGGTCAACTGGCTGACCAGGGCAAAGGCCGCCGCCAGGGTCAGGCCGGCGATTGTCGCCAGGGCCAGGTTGAAGCCCATCGCCGCGGGGAGGCCTGCCATGCGCACGGGCAGGGCGACAAGAAAATAGCCGTAGTAGTAGTAGTTGATGTAGCCGCCGCTGAAGAAGGGGTCGTAGGGCGGCAATACCGGGCTGCGCAGCACGGCGTTGAGGAAGCCAAGCTCCATTGGTTTCTCGCCGCCCCAGATGGGGTGCCACAGGTCGGGGTTCAAAGCGCGAATCAGGGCCAGGCCGGTGAAGCCGGTCAGGAACATGCCCTCGCTCCACAACACGGCGGCCCGCCGTGCCCACAATGCCCGCCCCAGGTCGCCCAACCCGCGCCCGACGCGCGCCAGGGCGCTCCCCTCCGCTCCTCGCCCCATCCACCAGAGCAGCGCCAGGTTCAGCAGCAGTACCAGCGCCAGGCCCAGGGGCAACCCGGCGCCATTATGGCGCCAGAGGCCCAGACTGGCCGGCAACCAGACCGCGTAGCCCGCCAGCAGCCAGCCGATCAGCTTTGCCCAGGTCCACCCGGCATCGCGCCAGCCGCCGAAGACGGCGTGGGCCACCGGCAAGCCCAGCAGGGCCAGGGCGTACAGCGCCGCGAGCCAGGCCAGGGCCGCCAGCCAGGAGTTCTCCACCGCCAGGCGGTTCCAGGCCGCCGGGGCCACTGCCGGCAACTCATTGACCGGCGTCCTGAGCATCAGCGGCGGAGGCGTATCGCCGATGGGCGGGGTCACGTCGAGGTCGCTGGTGAGCATGCGCGGGATCGCCGGGCCAGCAACCCGGTAGATCGTCGTGTTGCCCTGCGCGAAGACCCGCTCCAGGTCCCCCCGCGCGGCCAACTGCTCGAACTTCACCAGACCGGCCGGGTCGTAACTGGCCCGTTCCACACCGCCGACGTAGATGTACTCCACGCCGTAGCTCCGCAGCAGGGCCAGCGCCGCGTCGGGGTCGGGGTCGGCGTAGATGCGTTGCACGGCCCGCTGGCGCGCGGCGATCACCGGTCCCGCGCCCACGGCGTTGCGCTGCTGCACCTGGTGCCACTCCCAGCCCAGGAGGGTGGGCAGGCCCGTGTGCGCCGCGACGCGCCCGGCCCACTGGTAGGAGGGCAGATGCGCTTCGAGGATGACCGGCGTGCCGGAGACATTGCGCCGCAACCAGGCGATCGCTGCGGCGTCTTCATCGAGCGAAAAGGCCTCCCCGTAGCGTTCCGCCGACACCGCGGCCATAAACGCCGTCCCATCGAGGGTGCGCGGCGCGTCGGGCGCCCAGCGGTCGGCGGCGCGCGCCGGGGTCGCCGTGAGGGGGTAGACCAGCGCCGCGACGGCCAGCAGGGCCAGCCCGCCGCGCGTGATCAGGCGCGGCGCGGTGCCCGGGGCCGTCCACAGGCGCGGAAGCAGCGCCGCGGTCCCCAGGGCGAAGAGCATCCAGGCATGCAGCCCGAACTTGAACACCGTGTTCATGCGCCCGATGTCGCCCCTGACCGTCACCACCTCCACCAGCGCCAGCAGGCCCAGGCCCCCGGCCAGCCAGAGACCCGGGATCAGCAACCCCGGCGGGGCGCGCCGCAGGCGCCACAGCAGCCCGAGCGCCGCGCCGAGCAGCGGGATCAGCAACACCAGGGCCGGCCAGTTCAGCGCCAGACCGATCACCGCAATGCCCGCGGTGATCCCCGCCGCACCCAACGCGACCTTCGGCCCGGCGAGGCGCCGAAGCAGCAGCGCCCCCGCGGTGGCCGCGGCGAAGAGCCAGTGCCCGTACAGCAAGAACGCCTCACGCAACGTCGTCCGCGGCGCGCCGAGCGCCTGATCCAGGAGCGTGGGCGCCAGGCCCTCGCGCCAGAGTTCCACCCCCGAGGACTCGGTGGCGAAGTTGGCGACAAAGGGGGCGAAGAAGAAGTTACCGCTGATCGCCATGAGCAGCGGCGGTCCGGCGATCCACAGCAGGCCCCGGGCCAGCCCATGCCCGCGGCTGGCCCGCCAGCCCGTTACCGCCAGCAGCAGGGCGGCCAGGCCCACAAAGGTAGGGTAATCCCAGGTGTTGGTCGCGCGGATGGCCCCTGCCAGGAGGCCCATCGCCAGGGCGTAGGCCATGGCGCGCCCCACGACCGCGCGGCCCGTCTGGCATGGCACGTCGCGCCCGTAGGCCACGGCCAGCCCCAGCAGGGCCAGGCTGAGCGGCATGACCAGCATATGGGCGTGCAGATCGCCAAAAAGGAAGGTGAAGAACGGAAACTCGTTCACCGTTCCCGGCACGATCCGCGTCGCGTCCCAGTAGGCCCACTCGGGGCGGCCCTTCGCCGCCTGCGCGGCGGCGTAGCCGCTGAGGAACCAGACAGCCTGGGCCAGGTTGCCCAGGAGCAGCGCCAGCGCCGGCGCCAGTCCCGCCGCCGCCAGCGCCCGTCGCTCCCCGACCGCGTCGGCCCGCCCGCCGAGGAGGTTGTAGACCACGCCCCAGGCCCCCAGGGCGGTGAGACCGAGCACGGTAGCGACGGCCAGGTTGTAGGCCACCCCCGGCGCAGCGCCGCTGAGATGGGTCAACGCGCCGACCAGCACAAAGCCGAAGTAGTAGTAGTTGATGAACCCGCCCGCGTGCCAGGGATCGTAGGGTGGGAAGGCGGCGCTGCGCAGCACCACGTTGAAGTAGGCGAAATCCATCGGCTTCTCGCCGCCGCGGGCCGGGTGCCACAGATCGGGGTTGAGCAGGCGCAACCCTATGCCCAGCAGGAAGAAGCCCAGGAACACCGCCTCGGCGCTGAGCAGGGCCGCGCGGCGCGCCCGCCCGAAGGCCCGCAACTCGGCCCGTTTGCGCCAGGCCGCCACCGCCCCCGCCAGCACCAGCGGGGCGGCGCACAGCCAGAGCGTCGCCGGGGCAAAGGGCAGCGGGAACGGTCCGCGGCCCACCACTCCGGCGTTGCCGCGCCCTGGAATGCCCGGATCGTTGCCCAGACTGCCGGCAAGCCAGGCCAGGTAAGCCACGAGCAGCAACCCGAGGATCTTCGCCAGGCTGAAGCCCCGATCGGGCAAACGCGGCAGCAAGGGAAAGAGCAGCGCGAAGGTCGCCAGGCTCAGCGCCTCCAGCGCGAGCAGCCAGGTCAACGGCGCCAGCGCCGGCGGCGCTGCATAACCCGCCCAGGCCCCGCCCGCGGCATAGCGGCGCCACTGGCCGTCGGTCAGGCGCAGCGCCGCCGGGTTGCGGTCGGCGATCAGCACCGGGGATTTGTAGACCTCTTCCCACAGCACATCGCCGGTGATCAGCGCCTCGGCCCGCTCGCGGGAGTAGGCCGCGGTCTTCTCGAAGATCAGCACTCGGGGATGGTCGTAGACGTGAAAGGCCTCTTCGGCTCCCTGGTCGGGGATCTCGATCCCCAGGATGCGCGGGTACGAGGTGTTCTCCGCTACCAGGCGGAAGCCCAGTTCACCGCTGAACAGGGCATGGTAGTAGCGCATCAGCGCCGGGTAGCGCATACGCAGCCGCGAGGTGCTGTCGTAGATGCGGTTGCTGGTGAGGGTGATGTAATCGGCGCGATCGAGCTGGTCGAGCAGCCCTTCTTCGTAACCGCCGCTCGGTCCCACGCCGCCGAAGTACTTGCGCGGCTCATCCTCGGCATACGGCGCCGACTGGAGGCCCTGGAAGGTCGCGCCCCAGGCGGCGTCGGCAGCCTGCAAGGGGAGCGGGTCGTCCCAGATCTCCGACATGACGAACGCGCCGGGCGGCGCGTTATCGGCCAGCCAGCGGGCCGCCATCACCCGCGAGTGGGGCTGAGTGTAGATCCGCGAGAAGGCGTAGGCCCAGGCCAGGGTTGCCAGCACCACCAGCGGCAGGGCCCACCGCCCACCGTGGATCGCCAGCGCCCGCCAGCCCGGTGGCGCCGGCTGGCGCGCCAGTTCGGCCAGGCGCACGAGCCCCCAGGCCCCAAACACGGTCAGCGCGCCGTAGATCGGCAGCAGGTAGCGCAGCGTGATCGCGAACTGCCCCCCCTGCCAGCCGAAGTAGAAGCCGATCCACGCCAGCAGCACCCAGGCCGGGCTGAGGGGCAACGACGCGGCCCGCGGCCACAGCGCCCGACGCGCCCCTCCCAGGGCAAAGGTCACCGCGCCGCCCCAGGCCGCCAGGCCCAGCGCCGGCCCCATGCCCCAGAGGACCATGTTCACCCAGGGGAACAGGTAGGGAGTGCGCCGAACCCACTGCTGCGAAGGCGGATAGTCCAGTTCCCCGCTCACCAGCGCCCGCACCGAACCGATGTTGCTGACGAAGCGCGGCTCGGGGCGGATGTCGAGAAAACCGGCTCCCTGGAGCCAGCCCGCCGTTTGTGGCCGGCCCTCACTGACCAGCACCGGCGACGTTGGCGTCGAGCCGGTGAAGGCATCGGGCGCGAGGGTGCGGAAGCTGAGCAGCGTCAGTGCGCCGGCCAGGAACAGCAGCGGCAACTCGCGCCACAGGAAGCGTTCCCAGGCCAGCACGGCCACCGGCGCGCCCTCCGCGCGGCTAACCCCCTGCGCCCAGCGCCACGCCGCCACCACCGCCGCGGCGATCGCCGCCAACCCCAGCGTCGCCAGCGTGATACGGTTCGCCATCGCCGCGCCGATGGCAAGACCGAGCGCCGCGTAACTCAACCAGCCGCCGCCCTGAGCGACCCGCAACGCCCAGTACAGGCTGAGCAGACAAAAGAACGTCGAGAAGATGGGATCAACGAAGAAATGGGCCTGCTGGATCTGCATCACGGTCAGCGCCGCGAGCAACGCGGCCAGCAACCCGACCCGCCGGTCAAAGAGCCGCCGCCCGATCAGGTACACGAGGACGATCGAACCCAGATCGAAGAGCACCGCCAGCCCGCGCCCGACCTTCTGGATCTGGCCGTAGGCGGTGAGATCGCGGCCTTCGGAATTGAGCAGCGGGATCAACGGGCCGGCGCGAGGGAAAACGCGCTCGGGGTTGGCCACCAGCGGCCCATAGTCGGTGCGCCGTTCGCCGGGGTTCGCCGGGTCGGCCCCCGCCCGCGGCGGCCCGTTGATCCGCGGCGCCTGCGCCGGCAGCGCCTCGGCGGGCGTAAGCATCACCGCCGCGATCCTGGCGGCGATGACCGGGAAAGGCCCGTAGACGTACAGGGGGAAGCGGTCGTAGTTACGCGGATTGAGGGGTGAACGCGACGAGTCGTACAACTCGCTCAGGCTGCCGGGGAGCCGTACCGTCGAGGCGACATCGGAGAAAAAACGCTCATCGGGGTGCTGGCCGGTGTCACTGTCCCAATTGGTGAGGCTGAGGGTGCGGAAATACGCCCCGAGCAAGAGGATGATCACCAGCAGGATGCGCGGCGCCCAGACCGAACGCAACGATGCCGGCGAGATGGTACGGCGCGAAGCTACGCGAGGCTGTTCGATGTCCACACTGGCCGCCTGTGATGCGGCGCGCCGTCACGCGCCACCCGACAGAAAACGAGGGCCCGCGCCCCCGCTGCATTATACAGAATCGCTCCGCGCAGGGGCAAGGCGAAGGCTTGCAATGCGGCCGGCCCAAAACCCCAGGTTTTGCGCTGGTTTCGGCGGCTACGCCGCCAGAACCAACGAAACATGACCGTACCGGGCGGCGTAGCCGCCCCAACCTCCCTGCCGGAAGCGGACGTTGCGTCAGCCCCGTGGGCAAGGAACCGGGCGAAGGGTGTGACGAAACGTTTTGCATGACCCCCACCGCGCGAAGCGGACCGGGTTTCGGGAGCGTACGGCGGCCGTTCCCGGCGGACGCCGCCCCGCCCCCTCCCTGATCCTCCCCCGCCAGGGGAGGGAACCGCGCGCCTCCCCCCAGCGGAGGAGGCTGGGCGGGGGGCGCCCCGCGGCGCCGCGCCCCGCGCCGCGGGGCAAACCGGCAACCTGCACCGCGCGCGAACCAGCAGGACGCTTGCCGCGTGCCGGGGCGCCGGGCGCCCGCGCCCCCATGCTGCAGAACGTTTCGTCACACCCCCGGGCGAAACGGCGGTTGAAAAGAAGGCCATACTGTGCTACACTGTCGCTTTGGGCCGGCGCGCACCGGCTCTACCGCTGTGGGAGTATTGTGCGGGCCAGGCGGCCCCACGAGATGAGGAACAGCATGGCTACCCAGTTCACCCTCGATGTCCAGCCCCGTGAGGTGCTGGGCAAACAAGTCAAGCACCTGCGCACTCAGGGGCTGATCCCGGCGACGGTCTACGGCAAAGGCATCGAACCTGCCTCGGTGCAGGTCAATGGGCGCGCATTTATGGCGGTGTACCGCAAGGCCGGCAAGACCGCCCTGATCGAGTTGCACATGGGCGGGGCCAGGAAGGCCGCCTTTGTGCAGGCGGTGCAGCGACACCCTCTGACGCGCGATATTATTCACATTGATTTCAAGGTGGTGGATCTGCGCAAGGCCATCCACGTGGAAGTGCCGGTGGTGGCCGTCGGCACATCGCCGCTGGTGACGCGCGGCGACGCGCTGATCAACCACGCGCTCAATACGGTCATGGTCGAGGCCCTCCCCGCTGACGTGCCCCAGCACATTGACGTGGACGTCAGCCACCTCGACGCCCTTGACAAGACCATCCACGTGCGTGACATTCCACCCTCGCCGACGTACAAGATCCTGACCGATGGCGACGAGGTGCTGATCTCGCTCACACCGGTGCGCGCCGCCGTGGCCGAGGGGCCCATCGAAGAAGTGCCGGTCGAACCGGAATTGATCCGCCGCGAGCGCGCGAAGGAAGAGGACTGAGCGCTGCAAATCCGCGCACTCATCCGGTCTTCAACTCTACACTTCACACGAAGGTTGCGAAGATGGGAAGGGTCCGGGCGGGATGCGCCGCCCCGGACCCTTCTGTCACCCGGCGTAGGTGCGGCCCTTCCATCTCACGCCCCGCCCGCTGCGCACGTGCCACATGCCGCGCAGGGCCACCACCAGGTAGGCCAGCAAACCGAATGGCCAGAGCAGCGCATAGAGTGGGCTGAGCCGGTACCGGCGCCGGTACAGGGCGCCCCAGAGCCACAACCCCGCCATCCAGGCCAGAAGGCCAGCGACCATCACCAATACGGCCCCACCACCCGACCCGCCCGCCAGCAGCGCCGCCCCGACCCCGGTCAGCGTAAGCGGCCCCCAGGCCAGCGCCAGTTGCCACACGGCCGCCTGCCACGAGCGCGCCCCGCTGTTGCGCGCCCCCGCGGCGGCATGCTTGGCAAGACCCTCGGCAACTTCGCGCCCGTTGTGGTACATCCGGGTACTGAGATACTCCAGACCTTCGGCCCCACCCACCCGGAAGCCCGTCGCGCGGATGGCCTGGGCCAGATGCACGTCTTCCAACACCTCATTGCGGACCGCGCCGTGACCGCCGATCGCCGCGTAGGCCGCGCGGCGCACAAAGATGCACTGCCCGTTCGCCAGCACCTCCTCGGGCCGCGTGGCGGGATGCTCGAAACGTTCAATCGGGTAGATGGTGGTAATGAAAGCCAGGAAGGGCGGTAGCATCACCCGCTCCCAGAAGGTTCCCAGTTCAAGAAAGGGCCAGATCGTTACCAGATCAAGGTTGCGCCGCCGGGCATGCGTCAGGAGCGCGGCCACCAGGTCGGGTCGGGGTGTCGTATCAGCGTCGAGAAACAACAACCACTCGCCTCGCGCCTGTTCGCTCAACTGCTGGCAGGCAAAGCTCTTGCCGACCCACCCCTGCGGCAGCGATCGGCCACGGAGCACCCGCAGTCGCGCGTCGCCGGCAAACCCCGCCAGCACCGCGGCTGTCCCATCGGTGGAGGCATCGTCGAGCGCCAGCACCTCGAAGCGGGGATAGCGCTGGGCGAGGGCGCCGGCCACGCAGCGACCGATGCTGCGTTCCTCATTGCGCGCGGGGATCAGCACCGAGACCAGCGGCGCATCCGCGGGCAGCGGCTCGGGCGGCGCGAGACGGGGGCGGGCGCGCAGACGCGCCCATTCACGGGCGTAGCCGGCAAGTAGCAGTGCAGCCGCCGCCACGGCGGCCAGGGTCATGCTCATCGGTGTTTCTCTTCTGGCGCGCTCTGTCATCCGGCAGGAGATGGGACAACCGGTTTGCCCCATCCCCTGGCTTCGAACCGCAACATCCTGGAGGGGCGAGGGGAGGCTAAGCCTCCCCTCGC
>DAOUDA010000299.1:0-17595 GCA_034431835.1 Chloroflexaceae bacterium
TGGCCAACAGGGCGGTGAGCAGCAGTGGCACCAGGGGATAGCGCTTGCCCCGGCGCTTGCGCTGATCGATGAGCGGCGCGAGATGCTCGGCAAGCGCCGTCAGGCTGAACGCGAACGGCACATCGGTGGGCAGGTCAACCGTCAAGGGCACCGTGGTATCATACATGGTGAACACCTCGTTTGTCAGAATGGTTGCGTGCTCGCTCCATCCTGACAGACGCGGTGTTCTTCTGTGCGCCACCTCAACGACTTTGCTCAAGCTCTGAGTCCGAGCCGCTCGCGGTTGACAACCCCCCGGCGGCGTGCTATCCTTGCCCCAGTGAAGTGTACCGGCCACAGGGCCGGAGCGATGTGGAAGCGTGACTTCCGCGAAAGTGCAGGCTAGAGATGATCCTCACCATCACCAGCGTCGGCCTCGCCGACGGGAGCCTCCCGGCTCGGGCCAGGATCGCCGCCCGCACCCGCATCCGGGGAGTCAGTCTGCCCACATCTGGCCTGCTCAGGAGCTAACCAGCGCTCCAGATACGTGAGCACAGGGCCGTGGGCGGCTGAACAAGCGCCCACGGCCCCTTCGATTTCCTGGGGGCCGTGGCGCGCAGCGACCACGGCCCCTTTGCGTCGCCGGTCACCTCCCCTTCAAGGCGCGGACGGCAGGGTACGCCAGATGACGGAAGCGTCGCTTGACCAGCAAGGAACGTTGCAATGACACCGCACGAACCTGGAACCGCACGAACGTCACCGGAATCGATGCCAACCGCTGCGCGCGGCCCGGCCGCGACCCGCAAGGGGAGAGCAACTGTGATTATTCTCGACCGAGACGGCTCGTTGCGCCACTACGAGCCCGGGCATGCCAGGCTCGAGGCGGAGGGCGCCCAGGTGACCCTCAACGAGCCTGAGGCCCAACCTGGTCTGCTTGACCGGCTGATACACTTTGCATTTGACGTGCTTGGCGTCAATAGTCTGGAGATACGTGTCAATGAGCGCCCGGAACGTTGAGGGGAACCGGTCCTCACCCACCTCCTCGCCACCGCGGCTGGAGCGCGAGGGGGCGCTGAGCGCAGCAAGGCGGGGGAGGGTGGAAAGTTCCCGTCTTCCAATGCCCCCGGCAGATGGAGCGAGGGGTAGCGCAACCCTCCCGGTTGTCCCGGGCAATCCCGGGTTCCTCGCGCCCCGGCCCGCCACGATGGAGAGGTCCGGGGCGCCCGGGGTTCGCCGTGCCCCGATCCGCGAGTTCCTCTCGCAGGCGCCAGGTGCGGCTACGGAGGGGGTGGACATGGCGCCCCAGGATGCCAGCGCCCCCCCGGCGCCCAGCCGCCCTGGCCGCCTGATCGGCACCGTGCTCCGCGCCCAGAGCGGTTTCTTCCGCGTGCAGACCGAGACGGGCCTGGTGGAGTGTACCTTGCGGGGCCGCTTGAAGAAGGAGCGCCAGAATACCGACATCGTGGTGATCGGCGATCAGGTGGAGATCAGCCTGGTTGGTCCGGGACGGGGCGCCATCGAGGCGGTCCTGCCCCGGCGCACGCGCCTGGCCCGTCGCGCCGCCGGCGCCCGCGGCGCCTATAAAGAGGATGTGCTGGTCGCCAATGTGGACCAGGTGCTGCTCGTTTTTGCCTGTGACGCCCCGCCTTTTACCCCGCGCATGCTCGACCGCTACCTGGTGATCTGCGAACACAGCGGGCTGGAGGCGCTCATCGTCGCCACCAAGGTCGATCTGGTGGGCATGGAGCGGGCCCATACGCTGTTCGCCCCCTATGCCCGCATCGGGTATCCGGTCATCTACGTCTCAACCGTGAACGGGTTGGGCGTTGACCAGGTGCGGGCGGTCCTCGACGGAAAGATCAGCGTCGTTACCGGCAAGTCGGGGGTGGGCAAGTCGAGTCTGTTGAACGCCGTGCAGCCCGGCCTGAACCTGGCGACCGCGGCGGTAAGCGCACAGTTGAACAAGGGGCGCCACACTACTACCGTCGCCGAACTGATCCCCCTCACCACTCCTCGCGGCGGCTACGTGGCCGACACGCCGGGCATCCGCGAGATCGGTCTCTGGCAGTTGTCCCCCGAGGATCTGGACTGGTGCTTCCGCGAGATGCGGCCCTTTCTCGGGCACTGCTTTTTCGCCGGATGCACCCACGTGCACGAGCCTGACTGCGCGGTGCGCGCCGCCGTCGCAGCGGGCGCCATCACTTCGGAACGCTACGAAAGCTATGTGCGCCTGCGCGAGGAAGCGTAGCACAGTTCCGGCTTCAATCCCGATTGAATATAGCAGCCCTTCGCCATCTCTCAACAGCGACCGTGTTACCGTGTTACCGTGTTACCGTGTTACCGTGTTACGGGTACGTCTGATACTCCGGGCTTCACAACCTGAAGAGGACCGCTATAGATCGCACTGACGTTATCGGATGCCCTAGATGGCAATCCAAAATCCAAAATCCCATTACACCTCCACCACCTCCCCCTCGCGGGCGGCGTCGAGATCGAGGCGCTGCCCGCGCGCGGCGAGTTCGCCGCGGCAGCGCGCCACGAGCGCGTCCACGTCGTCGTCGGTACGGGTCGGCGCATGGTGGTAGAGGTACAACCGCCGGACCCCGGCTTCGAGCGCCAGTTCGATGGCGTCTTCCACCCGGCTGTGGCCGTAGTCGCGCACGGCCTCGCCGCGCAGGTAGGGCGCGCTATGGATGAGCACCTCGGCGTCGCGCGCGAAGCCGACCGCCTCGCGCCAGATGGCGTCATCGGTGTAGCGCGCGTCGGTGATATAGACCAGCGCGCGTCCGGCCTCCTCCACCCGGTAGGCCCAGATCGGCGAGCGGGCGCGCCGCGACAGCGGCATCCCCCGCACCGTCAACTGGCCGACCTGGAACGGCTCGGCCGGGACGGGGTGGAAGCTGTGGGTGGCGGCGATATGGGCCAGTCCAAACACCGGCGAGTAGACCGGGGCGAGCATGTTGTCATAGATCATTTCCAGCGATCCGCGGGCGCTGTCGGGGCCGTAGATGTGCAGGTGGTTGCCGGGCACGTGCACGATCCCCGGAAAGGGCAGGCCGAGGAAGTGATCCCAGTAGGTGTGGGTGATCAGCAAGGTCAACTCACCGCGCCCATCGCGGAAGTCGCTGGCCATGAGCGCGGCGCCCAACTCGCAGAACCCCGTGCCGCTGTCGAGCACCAGCAACTCGCTGCCGGCGCCGCGTAACGATACACAGCAGGTATTGCCGCCGTAGCGCAGGAAGGCCGCCCCGGGTGTGGGCACGTAGCCACGCACGCCCCAGAATTGCGCCTTCATTGCGGCCCTCCTTTCAACAGCAGGCGTCCTTCCGCCGCCGCGCTCACTGCCAGCCCGGGCCCGGCCGCCGCTCGTTGCGTGGCGACAATCGCGTCAAGTTCGGCGTCGCTACGGCGCGGATCGTGGTGAAAGAGCAGCAGTTCCCGCACCCCGGCCGCCTCGGCGATCTCGCGGGCCTGGCTGGCGGTGCCGTGACCCCAGTGCGGAAACCGGGCATACTCCTGATCGGTGAACTGCGCATCGTACAGCAGCCAGTCGGCCCCTTGCGCCAGTTCGATCACCCGCGCGCGCATCTCGGCCAGGGTGCGCGCCTCGGCGCCATTGCCCGCGCCGGGCGCGCCGGTCCACTCGATGCGTTCATCACCGAACAGCACGGTGTGGAAGGGGCCGGTGTCGGGAACGAACACCAGCGTGTCCGCGCCGCTCTCCAGCCGGTAGGCCAGGGCGCGATAGGGATGATTGGCCTGCGCGGTGCGCACCCGTACCGGGCCAAGCTCGAACGCGCCGCCCACCTGGATCTCGTAAAAGCGCAACTCGGCGCGCAGATCCTCCAGACCGACCGGAAAGATCGGATCGCCAAGGGCGTTGGCGATGGTGGCCCGCAGGCTGGCCTGGGTGCGGCTCAGGCCATAGATGTTCAGATGCCAGCCCGCGGCATAGATGGGGGCGAAGAACGGAAAGCCGATGATGTGATCCCAGTGGGTATGGGTGATCAGCAGGTCAAGCTGGCGTGGCGCGCCGGGTTCCCGCATCAGCGCCTCCCCCAGCAGGCGCATCCCCGTCCCGGCGTCAAGAATAATGCAGCGGTTCTCGGCGCGCACCTCCACGCAGGTGGTATTGCCCCCGTAGCGCAACACATCGGCCCGGGCCACCGGATACGAGCCGCGGGCGCCCCAGATTCGCGCGAACATGGTCGGCATGCTCCAGTGAACGCGATACAACCTTGATTGACGATTTGAACAGGCGCGAGCACCCGCCCTCAGGTGCAGAGTTTTTCGCGCGAGAGGGGTGTTCGGCATCACCATGCGCCTGCGACCCTCACCCCCCCGCCTCTCAGGTGTAGGGTTGTTCGAGCGCAAAGGGGTTTTCGGCATTCCAATGCGCTTGCGGTCCTCATCCCCCTGTCCCTCTCTCCACCTACGGTGGAGAGAGGGAGTTGAACCTTCCAGTGCCCCAGGACGTAACCCGAGTTGAAACACCCGCTGTTCCTCGCATGCCTATCAAAATGGTATGATACCACCGCAAGATGACAGTCTGGAAAGGAACGGACATGCCGCGCATTCGCATTGGGGTGCAGTTGCACCCGCAGCATACCACGTGGGAGTCGTTCGCCGCCGCCGTGCGCCACGCCGAGGCCCTGGGGGTGGACACCGTCTGGAACTGGGACCACTTCTTTCCACTCTATGGCGATCCCCAGGGCAGCCACTTTGAAGGTTGGACGCTGCTCACGGCCATGGCGATGATCACCTCGCGGGTCGAGGTCGGTTGCCTGGTGACCTGCAACAGCTACCGCAATCCGGCCCTGCTCTCGAACATGGCCAAAACGGTGGACCACATCTCCGGCGGGCGGCTCATCCTGGGGATGGGCGCGGGCTGGTTCGAGCGCGATTACAAGGAGTACGGCTACCCTTTCGGCACCGCGGCGGAGCGCCTGCGGGCGCTGAAAGAGGCCCTGCCGATTATCAAGCGGCGCTGGGAGGTTGACGTGCCGCCGCCGACCCGCCCCATCCCCATCCTCATCGGCGGCGGCGGCGAGAAGGTCACCCTGCGGCTGGTCGCCCGCTATGCCCAGATGTGGCACAGCTTCAGCACCCTGGCCACCATCGGGCACAAGAGCGCCGTGCTGGAGCAGTGGTGCGCCGAGATCGGGCGCGATCCACGCGAGATCGAGCGCAGCGTCACCCCGCGGCCCGGCGAGAGCCTGGACGCCTATGTGGCCGCCGGGGTGACCCACTTCATCTACGGGATGGGCGAACCCTGGGATTTCGCGCCGGTTGAAGCGGCACTGCGCTGGCGCGCGGCGCGGGGCGAGGATTAGCGATTTTGGATTTTGGATTTTGGATTTTGGATTGGGCGTGGCACATCACGTCTTTCACGGCAGGCGACATACCGTGGTCTCCAGCGCGGCCTCTCCAACTACGGCATACATCGGTATTGACCTGGCCTGGTCCGATCGCAACCAGAGCGGCGCGGCCTGCCTGGTGGGCGACCCGGCGGGCGCGACGCTGGCGGCGCCCCCGGCGCTGCTGGGCGACCTGGAGACGATCGTGGCCTACGTGGAGCGGCACGCCGTGGCGGGCCCGGCGATCGTCGCGGTGGACGCCCCGCTGCTCGTGCCCAACCTGACCGGGCGCCGGCCCGCCGATGCGACGCTCAGCGCGGCCTTCCAGCGCTACGAGGCCGGGGCGCACCCTGCCAACCGGCGCCTGCTCGCCCGCGACGGGGTGGTGCGCGGCGAACGGCTGGTAGCGTTGCTGGCGGCCAGGGGCTTCCGCCATGTCGAGCGGATCGACGCCGGGGCGGACGGCCGGCTGGTCACCGAGGTCTTTCCCCATCCGGCGATGGTCGCCATCTTTGGCCTGGAGCGGACCCTCAAGTACAAGGCCCGTCCGGGTCGCTCCACCGAGGCGCGCCTGGCCGAATGGCGGCGCTACCATGCCTACCTCATTGCCCTGAGCGATGCCGACCCGCCCCTGCGCGGCCACGAGGCGCTCGTGCACACCGAGGTGGCCGCGTTAAACGGGCGCGCGCTCAAGGCCCACGAGGACCGCGTGGACGCGCTCATGTGCGCCTACATCGCCCTCTATGCCCACCGCTGGGGCGCGGCCCGCTGCCGCACCTTCGGCGATATGCGCGAGGGCTACATATTCACCCCCGTGCCGGAGTGGTAGGGCCGTGCCACCCGCCCCGTCCAATCCAAAATCCAAAATCCAAAATCACGACACCTTCGGCGATATGCGCGAGGACTACATATTCACCCCCGTGCCGGAGTGGTAGGGCCGTGCCACCCGCCCAATCCAAAATCCAAAATCCAGAATCACGATCCTTCCAGCGCCGCCTTGACCGCCGCCAGGAAGGCGTCGGCGGTCGCGCCATCGGCGACGCGGTGGTCAAAGGTCAGGGAGAGGTAGCACATCGGCTTGATCGCGATCGCGTCCACCCCGTGCTGCGTCACCACCACCGGGCGCTTGACGATCGCCCCCACGCCGAGGATGGCCGCCTGGGGCTGATTGATGATCGGCGTGGCAAACAGGCTGCCGCTGACGCCGTGGTTGGTGATGGTGAAGGTGCCGCCCTGGGTCTCATCGGGCGCCAGGCGCCGGGTGCGCGCCCGCTCGGCCAGGTCGTTGACGATGCGCGCCAGGCCGAGCAGGTTCTTCTCATCGGCGTCGCGTATCACCGGCACGAGCAGGCCCTCGTCGAGGGCCACCGCCACCCCGATGTGGATGCGCCGGTTGAGCACGATGCCCGCCTCGGTGAAGCGGCCGTTCATCACCGGAACCCGCTGCAACCCCGCCACAACCGCCTGTACGAAGTAGGGCGTAAAGGTCAGCCGCGCGCCCTGGCGCTCGAAGGCCGCCTTGTTGGCCTCGCGGTGGGCCACGACCCGGCTCAGATCGGCCTCCATCACCGTGGTCACGTGGGGCGCCGTTCGCACCGAACGCTCCATGTGCTCGGCGATCGAGCGGCGCATGGGCGTCAGCGGAACCAGTTCGGCGTCTTCGGGCAAGAACGTCGCGACTACGGGCGCGGGGGCGGGCGGCGCCTCGACCACGGGCGGGGCGGCGGTTACGGGCGCGGGGGCGGGCGGCGCCTCGACCACGGGCGGGGCGGGGGCTACGGGCGCCGGTGGAGAGGCGACGGGCGCTTCGGCCTGGCGCGTTTCCAGGTAGCGCAGCACATCCTGCTTGGTGACGCGCCCGCCCTGGCCCGTTCCGCTGATGCGCGTCAGATCGAGACCATGTTCGGCCGCCAGGCGCGCCACCACCGGCGAGATAAAGCCGCTGCGTGCCGTGCCATCCGCCGCCGGTTGGGCGATCGCCGGCGGAGGCGCCGCGGCGGGTTGCGGCGCCACCGGCGCCGGTTGCTCCAGCGGGGTCGCCGGCTGCGCGATAGTAGCGGCCTCTTCGGGCGCGCCGATGCGCGCAATGACCGTGCCCACGCGCACCGTTTCTCCCTCGGCCACCAGGATCTCCAGCAACGTCCCGGCCTCCGGCGCGGGCACCTCGGTGTCAACTTTATCGGTAATAACTTCGAGCAACGGCTCGTACTTCGCCACCGTCTCGCCCGGTCGCTTCAGCCAGCGGCCGATGGTTCCCTCGGTGACGCTCTCGCCCAGTTGGGGCATCTTGATCTCGATCACCTGAACACCCCGGATATGCGCGGGTCGCGGAAGGCGCCAACCCGCCAGGCGGTCAATGGCTACGGTCCATAGAGTAACAAACGCGCGTAGCGTTCCACGACACCGGGACGCGGCGCCTGAGCGACGCGGTCGTTGTCCACCCCGAAGCGCACGTCGGCCTCGGTGAAGGCGTAGTGCTCCACGGCGGCCGGGTCGAGGTCCCGCAGCGCCCAGAGCAGTTCCAGCATACGCTCGACGGGCATATCGGTCTGCACGTAGCCCACCAGGGCCGCGCTGACCCGCCGGGCCGCGAACCAGGTAGCGAGATCGCCCCGCTCGCGGAGGCGCTCGGCGATGGCCACCAGCACGGCCTGCTGGCGCAACCCGCGCTCAAAGTCGCTGTCGGGGTGGCGGATACGGGCGTAGGCCAGCGCCGTCGTGCCATCCATGCGTTGCCGGCCTGCGGCGAAACGCACGGTCGTAACGCGGTAATCGGCGGTTGGAAACGCATGATCCACGAGCGGGCGCGGCACGTCCACGTTCACGCCGCCGAGGGCGTCGATGATCCCGGCGAACCCGCGAAAGTCCACCACCACCCCATGGTCAATCGGGAGCCCCAGCGCATCGCTGACCGTGGCCCGCGCCAGGGCCAGCCCGCCGCCGGGCGGCCCGTCGCGTTCGCCCCACAGGTAGGCCGCGTTGAGCCGGTTGTTGCCATGGCCGGGGATGGCCACCCAGAGATCGCGCGGGAGCGACAGCAGCGCCACGCGCTTGCGCCCCGGGTCGATCCGCGCCACCAGCACCGCGTCGCTGCGCGGGGTGACCTCCTCGCCCGGGCGCCGGTCGGTACCGAGGAGCAACACCGTAACGGGCTCAGGGGCGCCGGGCCGAGTTGGCGCCAGAGTGGGGAGCATCAGCAACGGCGCGCTCCCCGCGCCGGCTCGTTCCGGCGCTGGCGCCGGGGTGATCTGCAGCGCCGCCAGGTTGCGGCGCACCCCGAGCGCCTGCGCCGCTGCTCCAAGGCTGAGGAGCGCCACCACCAGAAGCGCCCCCAGGCCAACGAGCGGCCAGGAAAAGGACCGGACCGGGCGACCAGGGCGTGCCAACGCAGGTTCTCCATCGATCGGCCCGGCGTCAACCGGGCGCGGTGCGACCTTCTGATTATACCGCCAGAATCACCGCCTCCCGCATGAACATCGTTGCCGGCAACCTGGTTGCCCCATAGCCGGCATGCTACAATACAGTGAAAACGTGCCTGACCCGGACGTGGTTCGTACCCCCGGCGGTTGCGATGGCCCTGCGGAGGAACGCTATGCAGCGCAGCGAACGAGGCGGCGGCGGCTGGATCGGCTGGCTCATCTTCTTCTTTCTGATCTTCGGTTTCCGATTTTTGCCCCCGGTCGCCAACTGGCTCACCCAGGTCACCGGTATCACGATCACCGTGCCAATGCTGATCATCGCCTTTACCGTCCTTGCGGTGGTGGTGAGCATCGGCAGTTCGCTCGTGCGCGCCGCCGGTCGATCCGGCAATGCGGGACAGCCCGGCATGCCGTCGTCCCTGCCCGTGCCTCAGCAGCCTTCGGCGCCGCCAAAACCCGCCTCGTCACCCTGGCCCCCCACCACCCCGTCCACGAATCTCCCCCGCGCCCGCCTGCCCAGCGGGCAGGAGCAACTGCCGAAGCCGCCCCGTTTCGAGCCAATCATCGATCCGCGCATTTTCGTCGCGGGGATCGCCGGTCTGGTGATCCTCGGGGCGCTGTTTCTGCTCTTCCTTGTCCTGACCGGCGCCCTGCCTTGAGAGCCTATCCCGATGCCCAGGGTGTCCGCCTACGTTCTGGGAGGGCCCCTCCTTCCCGGACAACCCGCACAACGCTCCGGGTTGCGCTCCATCGGCAGGAGGTTGGAGAAACCGCGCTTCCCCAACCTCCTCCAAACGACCGAGAAACGCGGATTCCTGGGAGGGGGAGGTCCTCCCAGAACCTCGTGCAGGAAGTGTCCGCATGTGAGCTCTGAGTCGCCCTGCATAGCCATCATCGATCATGAACGCCTACGACGTACTGGCCCGTTACTACGACGCCGATCTCCGCGATCACCACGAGGATCTGCCCTTTCTCCGCGAGATGGCTCGTCGCGCCGATGGTCCGTTGCTCGAGTTGATGTGCGGCACGGGGCGCCTGCTGCTGCCCCTGGCCGAGGCGGGCTTCACCATCACCGGTGTTGACAACTCGCCGGCGATGCTGGCCGTCGCCCGCGCCCACGTGGAAGAGGCCGGTCTGGGCGACCGGATCACCCTCGTGCAGGGTGATGTGCGCGATGTCAACCTGCCCGCCGGGGCGTTTAGCCTGGCCTTTGTCGCCGTCAATTCGTTCATGCACCTCGAAACCGTGCGCGACCAGCTGGCCTGCCTGACCAATGTCCGGGGGGCCTTGCAGCGGCAGGGCTTGCTGATCCTTGATCTGTTCAACCCCAATCCCTCCGAGATCCTCCGCGAGGATAACCGCCTGGTGCTGGAACGCGAGTACCAGCTCAACGGGCGGCACGTGCAGAAGTTCGTGGCCATTGACAGCGACGCCGCGGCGCAAATCAGCCGCGTGACCTTTCTCTACGACGAAACCGATGCCGAGGGGTGCGTCACCCGCCGCACGACGCGCTTTGTCCTGCGCTGGTTCTACCGCTTCGAGATCGAACATCTCCTCGCCCGCGCCGGGTTTATGACCCGCGCGGTCTACGGTTCCTACGACCTGGCCGAGTACGAGAGCACCAGCCCGCGCATGATCGTCGTGGCCTCGCCTGCCCGCTGACGGTGGAGGTGGGGTAACATGGTTTACCCACGCCCCTGCCTGCGGAGAGGGTCCTGGAGGGCGCAGCCCTCGCAAAAAGCGGCAACGGCTGCTCATAACGAGCAGCCGTGGGGGAGAAGGGAGGCGGTGTGAGTTAGTGGAGGATTGGCTCTCCTGGGCGACGACCACCGCAAATCGCGCGTCCCGCAAAAGCCACGAGCAGTGTAGGCCATCCAGGTTAGAGCCTGATTAATCCTCTATTAGATGTTTGTTAATTTCGCCACAAGCTGGCTGAGCAGTCTGTAAACCTGGTTTCCTTGCATTTCCGCCCCACTGCCAACCTCCCCCCGTTGGGGGGAGGCGCCGGACTCCCTCCCCCGGCGGGGGAGGGTTGGGGAGGGGGCGGAGTTACCGAAAAACGTGGTTCACAGACCACTGAGCAGCGTCCGCCGGATCTCTGCTGGAACCCCGGTCTCCCCGGCCCCCTTCCCCCGGTGGGCATGGCCGTCCAGCCTTACTGAAGGGGAGGGTGTGGGAGGGCCTGGCCCTCCCACAAGAACCTTCTCGCGCCTTGACGTTCGATCGGCGCGGTAGTATCATTCAGGTGGCACATCACAAGCTGGCGTGTAACGCAGTGATGAGGACGAGTAGCCCGGCGACTGCAGCCAGGGAGGGCGCGTCAGGGACTGGAAGCGCGCCTCTGCACGGCCTGGTGAATACCACCTCGGAGCGGTCCCCTCAACGCCGAACGGCCAGTATGGGGATCCGGGCGGCGCCCGTTACAGCGCCCCACGAGGATGCCTTCCGCCATCGCGGAGGGCGTCGAAGATGGGTGGAACCACGAGGCAACCCTTCGTCCCATTGGGAAGAGGGGTTTTTTGTTGTGAGCGTCACCGTCCTTGCCGGCGGCCAGGCGCGTTCGATGGGAGGGTCCGGGAGGGCGCAACTCTCCTGGGAGAATGGTTCTTTGTGTGCGGCGCAGCCGCGTAATGCACCCGTATGCGCTCATCGTCTCGGCCCCCACAACCTGCTCGTGACGCCGGCGCCCGCCGGGGATGTTTGCGCGGCTGCGCGGCGCTGCTCTTCGTCGCCGCGCTGCTCTTGCTGGTGTACACCTTTGGACTGCGCCCCATGCTGAGTCGCGCCGTGGCCGACCAGATCGCGCCTCTCTCCGCGGCGACGGCCGTGGCTGCCGGTGGCGGGCGCCTGGATGGGCTCCTGCCCGGCGCGATCGCCGCCCTGCCGCCGGGCGAAGTGGTGTTGACCGAAGAGCGCGCCAATGATTTTCTCGCCGCCCGTCCAGACGCGGTTGCTCCGCTCGAAGCGGCCCGCCTGAGCTTCAACGACGGTCGCGCCAGCGCCACCATCAGCGCCTACGGGGTGAGCAGCGCCGCCAGCGTCACTCTCGCCGCCGATCAGGGCCGCCTCGTGGTGACCAGCGCGCGCCTTGAACCGCCGCTGGCCTACGTGCTCTCCGCCGACGAACTGGCGCGCCTGCTGGTCGAACGGCTCAATGCCGAACTGACCGCCCAGGGCCGCCGCATCGACGAGGTGCGCATCGAACAGGGCCGCCTGATCCTGATTACCAGTTGACCCTGAAGGAGAGGGGAACCCCGGTTTCCCCGGGCCCCTGCCCGCGGGGGGGGCCGAAGGAACGCTCCTTCCACGCTCGAGAAGAGAAGACCGGGAAACCCGGTTCCCCGCGCCCCTATTATAGGAAACAAGGAGTCTCGTTATGCCCGTCAATCCCCAGGATGATCCCTACTATCGCCTGCGCCACTCCCTGGCCCACGTGATGGCCCAGGCCGTGCTCGAGCTGTTCCCCGAAGGCAAAATCGCCATCGGCCCGCCGGTCGAGAACGGCTTCTACTACGATTTCGACCTGCCCCGCCCCCTCACGCCCGAGGATCTGGCCGAGATCGAGGCGCGCATGCGCCGGATCATCAGCGGAAACCATCCGTTCATCTACCGCGTCGTCAGCCCCGAAGAGGCGCGCGAACTGTTCAAGGATCAGCCCTACAAGCTCGAGTTGATCGAGGGCCTCATCCAGGGCGCCGATGAGTACGGCGAGCGTTCGGAGGGCAACGGCGCTGGCGGTACGGTCATCTCAACCTATCGCCAGGACACTTTCGAGGACCTCTGCCGCGGCCCGCATCTGGAGCATACCGGACAGATTGACCCCGAGGCCTTCAAGCTGATGAGCATCGCCGGCGCCTACTGGCGGGGCAATGAGAAGAACCCCCAGCTCCAGCGCATCTACGGCACGGCCTGGAACAACCGCGCCGAACTGGAACAGTACCTCTGGCGCCTCGAAGAGGCCAGGAAGCGCGACCATCGCCGCCTGGGCAAGGAACTCGACCTCTTCAGCATCTCTGACGAGGTGGGACCGGGGCTGATCCTCTGGCATCCCCGAGGGGCCATGATCCGCGTGATCGCCGAAGATTTCTCCCGGCAGGCCCACCTCGATGCCGGCTACGAGTGGGTCTTCTCGCCCCATGTGGGTCGCGCCCACCTGTGGGAGACCTCCGGCCACCTGGACTTTTACAAAGAGAATATGTACGCTCCGATGGATATTGAGGGCGATACGTACTACGTTAAGCCGATGAATTGCCCGTTTCATATTCAGATCTATAAGTCCCATCTGCGCTCGTATCGTGATTTGCCGCGGCGCTACGCCGAGTATGGCACGGTCTACCGCTTCGAGAAGAGCGGCGTGCTCCACGGGCTGACCCGCGTGCGCGGCTTTACCCAGGACGACGCGCATATCTTCTGCCGGCCCGATCAGGTGGAGGAGGAGATCGGCCACGCCCTCGATTTTTCGCTCTACGTGCTGCGCTCCTTCGGGTTGAGCGAGTTCACCGCCTATCTCTCGACCCGCCCCGAAAAGTACGTCGGGCGGCCCGAGGATTGGGACCGGGCCACGGCGGCCCTTGAGCGGGCGATCGAGGCCCACGCCCTGCCCTACAAGCGCGACGAGGGCGGCGGGGCCTTCTATGGCCCGAAAATCGACCTGAAGGTCAACGATGCCCTGGGCCGTGAATGGCAGTTGAGCACCATCCAGTTCGACTTCAATCTGCCCGAACGTTTCGATCTGGAGTATATCGGCGAGGACGGCCAGCCCCATCGCCCCTACATGGTCCATCGCGCGCTTATGGGGAGCATGGAGCGTTTCCTGGGGGTGCTGATCGAGCACTTCGCCGGGGCCTTTCCCCTCTGGCTCGCGCCCGTGCAGGCGACTATCATTCCCATCACCGATAAGCAGATGGAGTACGCCTCGCGGGTGCGCCAGCGCCTGAGCGATGCGGGCCTGCGCGTCGAACTCGATGATAGCCGCGACCGCATGCAGGGCAAGATCCGCCGCGCGCAGTTGCAGAAGGTGCCGTATATGCTTATAATCGGCGCCAGGGAGCAGGAGACCGAAGCCGTCGCCGTCCGCACCCGCGCAGGTGAGGATCTGGGCGCGATGCCCCTCGCGGCGTTTATTGAGCGCGCGCTGGAGGAGGTCCGCAGTCGGGTTTCGTGAGCGTGTCGAGGCGCTTAACAGCTTTACGGTTCCACAGCTCCACACCTCCACACCTCCACACCTCCACAGACCGCTGATGTGAACGGGTGGAGCAACTATCAAGCTGGGACGCCCGGGAGAATCCGCTTTCCCTTCGGTTCACATGCAGGAGCGTCAGGTATGGCACTGGAGTCCGACACGCTCGCCGATACCGCCCGTCGTTTTAGTGAGGCCATCCGCGCCGAGCGCCAGAGCACCCTCGAGGCCCTGGCCGCGGAACGTCAGGCGGTTGTGGAGATTATCAAGACGCTGCGGCAGGAGACCGCGCGCCGGCGCAAGGCCGCTTCCGGGCGTTTCGTTTTCGGCATGCTGCTCGGCGCGACCGCCGGCGCCCTGACGGTCTACTTCGCCAACCAGCGCGCCAGCGAGGAGACGCGCCTCGGCCTTACCGCCCAGGCCCCCGCCCATCGCGCAACGCTTGCCGACCGCTTCAAACAGGCGCTTGACGCGGGCCGCCAGGCCGCCCAGAGCCGCCAGGAGGAGCTCTGGGAGCGCTACCGCCGCAAGGTGTCAGAGGCGCTCCAGCCCCCGCCCCCCGAGCCTGAGGAGCCGCTTTTCTAGCCCGCCCCGGTCGGGTGGAGGAAGGTGGGGGCCCCGGGTTCCCCCGGCCCCTGCCTGCCGGGAGGTTCCGGGAGGGCGCAGCCCTCCCTGATCGACAGCGGATGCCCCGCTATCCGCATAGACTGCTTGATCCTGAAAGCTCCCAATGATGGATGCCGAGATCATCGCCATCGGCTCCGAGCTGCTCCTCGGCGCCACCATTGACACCAATAGCGCCTACCTCGCCCGTGAACTGGCCGCCGCCGGCGTCAATCTCTACCGCAAGACCGTGGTCGGCGATAATGCCGACCGTATCGCCCAGTGCGTTCGCGAGGCCCTCGGCCGCGCCGATCTGGTGATCTGCTCCGGCGGGCTCGGCCCCACCCCCGACGATGTGACCCGCGAGGCGGTCGCCCTGGCCCTCGGTCGCCCGCTGGAGTTCCGCCAGGAGTTGCTCGACCAGATCCAGGCCCGCTTCAGCGCCATGGGCCGCACCATGAGCGAGAGCAATCGCCGCCAGGCCTACGTGCCCGCCGGCGCCCGTCCCATCCCCAACCCCCGCGGCACCGCGCCCGCCTTCATTGTCGAAGACGCCCGCGGCACGGTGATCGTGCTGCCCGGCGTGCCCTACGAACTGCGCTACCTGTTTGAGCACGCCGTGCTGCCCTACCTGCGCGAAGAGCGCGGCGTCACCGACGTGATCCTGGTCAAAACGCTTCACGCCGCCAGCCCTGGCGAAAGCGTGATCGGCGAACTGCTGGCCGACTTGATGCAGCAGGCCAACCCTACCCTGGGCATCTCGGCCAAACAGGCGCGCTACGAACTGCGGATCGGCGCCCGCGCCTCCAGCCGCGCCGAGGCCGAGGCGCTTATCGCCCGGGCCGAGGCGACCATTCGCGAGCGCCTGGGTCCCCACCTCACCGGTGACGAGCCGCTGGCGGAGACGGTGGTGCGCCTCCTGCGCGAGCGCAACCTCACCCTCGCGCTGTTCGAGGGCGCCGCCCAGGCGCCGATCTACCGCGCCCTGGCCCGCGTTCCCGACACCATGGAGCGCCTGCGTGGCCTGATCGTCCATCCGCTCGATCAGCCCGCCGATGATCCCGCCGCCGCTGCTCTGGCCCTCGCCGGCGCCCGTGACGCCGCCGCCCGCTGGGGTACGCCCCTGGCCCTGGGCGCGCAGGCCGCCTCCACCCCCGATCCGAGCGGCCTCACCCCCGTCTGCGTCGCCCTGGTCACCCCCGAAGGCAGCCGCGAGGTGACCCGCCGCTACGACCTCCGCCAGCCCGAGGGCTGGGAGTTCGTCGCCACCCTGGCCCTCGACCTCACCCGGCGCTACCTGTTGGGAGACGCGGCTTGAGGCCAGCGCCCGCGGCGTCCGGCATTCGTCTTGGCGCGGCGCTGGCCGTGGTGCACCGGGACCGGCGGTGGTGGCTGAAGTGCCTCGGCTACGGGGCCGCCGCCGCCACCGGTCTGGGTCTGCCCCTGGCCGCCGGTTTCGTGATGGAGAGCCTTGACAACAGCCGCCGCGGCTACCCCACCCCCCTGCCGCCCTGGAGCGATCCCTCCCTGCGCGTCCTCACCGGTCTCTTCGCCCTGCTGATTGACTTTGCCTTCTTCGTCCTGCCCCTGCTCATCGGCGGCGCGCTCATGGTCGGGGTCAGCCTGGCCCTCCTCGTCGCCGGCCCGCCGGCCGCCCCGGTCGCGCCCTGGCTGCTGACCACCATCGCCCTGCTGACATCCCTCATCGTGCTGCTCATGTTCGTTGCCGGGGCGTCTCCGGTGGGCCGCCTGCGCTTCGCCCGCGAGGGGCGCATCGAAGAGGCGCTTGACCTGGCCACCCTGCGCTACGCCCTCTCGCCCTCGCAGCGGGGTCGCTTCCTGCGGGCGCGCCTGGCCTCCCTGCCGGCCTACCTGCCGGCCACGCTCATCGCCGGCGTCACCTGGGGCCTGGCCTCCCTGCGCTTCCCCGGCCAGGCTCTCGTTTTCGCCCTGGGGGTCTGGCTGACCATGGCGGCCCTCGTCTACGCCCACCTGGTGGTGGCGCAACTCTACGTGGCCGCCGAGGCGGAGTTGCATTGAGGCGATGCGCTCTAACGCGCGCCCAGCGCCTCCAGCGCCGCGCGGAGCGCCTCCGCCGCCCCCCCCGCCCGCGCCACCCGCGCCGGCTCACCGCGCCGGGGCTTCAGTTCGACCTCGCCCGTGGCGAGGAGCTTTTCGCCCACCACCAGGCGCAGCGGCAGGCCGATCAGGTCGGCGTCGTTGAACTTGACCCCGGCGCTCTCGTCGCGGTCGTCGAGCAGCGGGCGCAGCCCGGCCGCGGCCAGTTCGTCGTACAGCCGCGCCGCCTCGACCCGCGGGGCCTCCCCTTTGCCCAGGGCGATGATGTGCACATCGGCGGGGGCCACGGCCGCCGGCCAGATGATGCCGCGCTCGTCGTGGTGCTGTTCGATCACCGTTTGCAGCAGCCGCTCGACGCCGATCGTATACGCTCCCAGCGCCAGCGGGCGCGCCGCGCCCCGCTCGTCAAGGCAGGTCGCCCCCACCGCCTCGCTGTACCCCGTGCCCACCTTGCGCAGGCGGCCGATCGCCACCCCCTGTTCCAGCCGCAGAGGCGCGCCGCAGCGCGGGCAGGGGTCGCCCGCGCGCACCGCGGCGATGTCGGCCACCAGGGTGGCATGCCAGTCGCGCCCGTGGACCACGTTGCGCAGATGGTAGCCCGGGCGGTTGGCCCCGGCCACCAGCGGCCCGGCCGCGACCACCGAACGGTCGGCGACGACGAAGACCCCCTCCAGGCCCACCGGCGAGGCGTAGCCAGGGGCCGCGCCGGCAGCGGCGATGCGCTCGGGATCGGCGGGGCGCAGTTCGCTCACCCCGGCGGCGGCCCGCAGGCGGGCCTCGTTCACCTCCAGATCGCCGCGAACGACCACGAAGATCAATCCTCGCTCGGGGGTGTCGAAGAACACCGCCTTGGCCGTCGCCGCCTCGCTGATGCCCAGGAAGGCCGCCAGGCCGGCGATGGTGGACGCCCCGGGCGTGGCCACCTCCTCCAGCGGCGGCGCCTCGGCGGGCGGCGGCGGCGCGGGCCGCGCGCAAGTGG
>DAOUDA010000300.1:0-1836 GCA_034431835.1 Chloroflexaceae bacterium
GGATAACCTGGTTGTCCGATTCCTTTTCTGGGAGGGCTACGCCCTCCCAGCCCCTCCTGAGGGGAGGGGCGTGGGGAAACCCGGTTTCCCCACCTTCCTACAGGAGTTATTCGAATAGGCTCTTAATAGCCTGTCTGGACGCCTCCTTCGGGAGGGGCCGGGAGGGCAAGGAGCTCCCAGAACGCCGTCGGCTGCCCCGGGGTATCTGGATAGGCCCTCAGGGTATGGTGCAATATAATGCACAGCAAATGCGCGGAAACTCCTGCTTGACGCAGCGCGGCGTAGCCGCTATGATGACTTTGTGAGAGAAGACACGAACATAGCGAGCGACCTATGATCGTCCACCTTTTCCCTGAAGCTGCCCCACACCGCCATCCCTACCGGCGCCTCTGTTCGTTCGCCCCCGCCTCGCTGCACGTCTACCGGCGCGCGCTCATTCGCCGCATCGGGTTGCCGGCCGCCAACCGGCCCGCCGCCGTGCTCGACGCCGTCGCGCGCGCGTTGCTGCAGGCCCGTGTGTCGTAACGCCCCCCGGTTTCCGAATCTGTGCTCCAGGAGGCAGGAGTAGGGGGGCCCGGTTTCCCCGTATGTCGAGATCAGGGGCGCGCCATGGCGCGCCCCTGACTTGCTGTTCCAACCACCACCTCAGCCGAAATGGCATGCATGCACTCCGGACCGGTGGTGCCCCGTGGGCAGCGATTGATGCTATGGCACGGACTGCAGGCCAACCCGGCCCGCAGCACCCGATGGCGCGCCGGGTCGCCCCATGGTCCAAACCGCCCCGGATCGGTGGGGCCAAAGAGGTGTACCGTCGGCGCCCCCTGGCTCACGGCGAGATGCAACGGCCCGCTATCAACCCCCAGCACCAGGTCGGCCCGCGCAAAGAGGGCCGCCAGTTGGCCGATGCTGGTCGCGCCTACCAGTTCCAGCGGCTGATGGCGCATGGCGCTGGCCACCTGGCGCACCAGGGCCTCCTCCCCGGGGCCGCCGGTCAGCAGCACCCGCGCGCCCCGGCGCGCCGCCAGGGTGTCACCCACTACCGCCCAGCGTTCAGCCGGCCAGAGCTTGGTCACCCCGGCACTCCCGGGGTGGATCACCACCAGACGTTCGGCGGGAGCAAGGTGGGCCGCCATCCAGGCGCCGGCCCATTCCTCTTCAGCGGGGATGGGCGCGAAACGCAGCGGCGGTGTTCCGGGGTACGCGGGGAGCGTCACGCCGGTAAGGCGGGCCACCACGTCGAGCGCCTGCCGGGTCACGTGTTCGCGCTGGTCAAAGGGCAGCGCCTCGCTGAGCAGCGGCGCGCACAGGGGACAGGCATGGCCGATGCGCCGGGGGATGCCCGCCAGCAGCGCCAGCAGCGCCCCCCACCAGTGGTCGTCGCGGAGGATCAACGCGGCGTCGTAGCCTTCGCGGCGCAGCAACGCGGCGTAACGCAGCAGCATCAGGTAGGGTCGCAGGCGGTTGCGCCGGCGCGCGGCGTCGCGTTCAAAGCCGGGAAAGGGCAATTCACCCAGCGTATCCACCTCGAGGAGACCCTGCCATATTCGCCGGGACCAGGGGCCGACCAGGGCGCCGATGTGGGCCTCGGGCAGCGCGACGCGGAGGACCTGGAGCGCCGGTGTCGCCAGCAGCAGGTCGCCCAGGTGGTCAGGCTTGATCACTACGACGCGACGCGGCGGGCCAGCCCTGGCCCGCCGCATCCATGGCCGCGCGAGCAGAGCCAGCAAGCGCAGCAAAAACAGCTTCATATCAGCCGTCTATGAAATGCGTACACACCGCCCGATGAAAACCGGCCCGCGTCCGGCCGCCGCGTGCTGCGGCCCTATCGGCTATCGG
>DAOUDA010000301.1:0-13216 GCA_034431835.1 Chloroflexaceae bacterium
ACGTTACACGAAAGGGCTGGGAGGAGGGTTCCTGGGAGGGCTTTGCCCTCCCAGACCCTCCCGTTCGACAACTTGCCGGATGCGCCACTAAAATCCAACATCAAAAATCTGCAATCCAGCATCGTCCTGGTGGTACGACAATCTGGTTGTGATAGATAGTTTTTTGCGGGGAGGGCGAAGCCCTCCCACGCCCCCTCCCGCCGCATCCATCACCATCATCGTGACAGTCCACTAGGCGTCGTGCTCGCTCGTCGCCTGTGACCTGCCTCCTGCAGAGCGATCGTTCCGGCCCGGCGTCTGATCGTACAGGTAGACCTGCTGGGTCGGGTAGATAATATCAATCTCCTCGGCGCGGAAACGCTCAATCAGCGCCAGGTTGATCGCCTGCTGAACATCCATGTACACATGAAACTCCGGCGAGAGCACAAAGTAAACCACTTCAAAGACCAGGTCATAGTCATCAATCCGGGCCAGATGGGCGCGGTCGAAGCGCACCTGCTCCTGGGCCTCGATGATCGAACGGATGATGCCCGGAATGGCCTGCAAGGTGTCAATGCCGGTTTCATACGAGACACCGATCGAAAAAACGATCCGTCGCTCCTGCATCCGCCCGAAGTTGCGAATACGGCTCCCCAGCAGGTCGGTATTCGAGAAGATCAACTGCTCGCCCGAAACACTGCGCACGCGGGTGGTTTTCAGGCCGATCTCTTCGACCGTCCTCATTTCGCTCCCCACGCTGATGAAGTCGCCCACCACGAACGGCTTGTCAAGCGCGATGGAGAGCGAGGCAAACAGATCGCCGAGGATGTTCTGCACCGCCAGGGCGATGGCGATGCCACCGATGCCGACACTGGCCAGCAGGGCGGTCACCTCGACGCCGGGGATGTTATCGAGGATGAGCAAAAAGAGCAGCACGTACAGCGCCAGCCGGGCGACGAAGCCGAACAGCCGGGCCGTGCCGGCGGCGGCCGGATCCTGCTGGCGCGCTTCGTAGCGCGCCATCCAGCGGGCGATCAGCGTGTTGCCCCAGATGCCCAGTTGCACCAGGACGAGAATGATCGCCCCGGCGCGGAGGAAAGCTTTGACCCGCGGATCGAAGGCCAGCGTCAGGCTGCCGGCGTAGAGGGCCAGCAAGAACACGATGGGCCGCGCCGTGGTTCGGGTCACCGCGTGGCTAATGTCGTCGAGGATGACGTTGGTGATCGGCGGGCCAAAGCGCAGGCGCCGGCTGAAGATCCAGCGCCCGATGGCTACGCCAGGCAGCACGAGGACCACCGTCAGCAGCGCCAGCAGCCAGCGCAGCAGCGTATTGCCGAGGATCACCTGGTCGAGGAGAGGGAAATCAGGCATATACCCAACCTGAACATAGGGCAGGGCTGACTACCCCAACGCCCTGCCCGCGGGAAGGGAGGGTTTGGGAGGGCGAAGCCCTCCCAAGTATACCCTTTTTCATGCCTCTGGTGTGCAGCCAGGACCCGCGCGCGTCCGAGGTGAACAGAGGCCCCGCAGGGGAGATCCGGGAGGGCGGCGGCGCTCTCCCCGGAAAACGCTGTTGGCTGGTTGGTGTGCGGCACAGACGTGTGGAGGGCTCGGCGCGAACCCGGACGGTTGGAGAGGCCTGGGAAACCTGGTTTTCCCAGGCCATCTGATGGGAGGGCTGGTGTGCAGCACAGGCGCCGGGCGCCGGCGAAGCATTACCAGGCCAGCAGATCCATAAACTCGTGGACCGGGGTTTGCTCCAGGCGGCGCGCGTCGAGACACACGTCGGCGATCTGATCCACCCGCCGGGCCGAGTAATGGCCGGCAAGGGCCTGGGCGAACTTGCGTTGCAGCTTCGGAATGCCCTCGCTGCGCCGGGCGCGATGACCGATCGGGTATTCCACCGCGATCCGCTCGGTGGCGCTGCCGTCCTTGAAGAACACCTGCACGGCGTTGGCAATCGAGCGTTTTGCCGGGTCCAGGTAGTCACGGCTCCACTGCGGATCCTCGGTAACGACCATCCTGGCCCGGAGCGCGTCAATACGGGGATCGGCGGCCACGGCGTCGGTGTAATCGTCCGCCGTGAGCCGTCCGAAGATCAGCGGCGCCGCGACCATGTACTGGAGGCAGTGGTCACGATCGGCGTAGTTGTGCAAGGGGCCAACCTTGCTGATGATGCGGATGGCGGCCTCGTGGGTGGTCAACTCGATGCGCTCGATCTGGTCGAGCCGGTCCTGCACCAGGGGATGCAGCCGCAGCGCCGCCTCGACCGCGGTCTGGGCGTGAAACTCGGCTGGAAAGCTGACCTTGAAGAGGATGTTCTCCATCACATAACTGCCCAGCGGGCGCTCCAGGGTGACGGGTTGGCCCTTGAAGAGCACGTCCTGGAACCCCCAGCGGGGCGCGGAGAGGGCCGAGGGATAGCCCATTTCGCCCTTCAGGGTGAGCAACGCCAGGTGCACGCCGCGGCTGGTGGCGTCGCCGGCGGCCCACGACTTGCGCGAGCCGGTGTTGGGGGCGTGGCGGTAGGTGCGCAGGGGATGGCCGTCAATCCAGGCGTTCGAGAGGGCGTCAACAATCTGGTCGCGATCGCCGCCAAGGAGCCAGGTCGCCACGGCGGTCGAGGCCACCTTCACCAGGATCACGTGGTCAAGCCCTACCCGGTTGAACGAGTTGTTCAACGCCAGCACGCCCTGGATCTCATAGGCTTTGACCGCCGCGTCGAGGACCAGGCGCATCGTTAGTGGCGCCTTCCCATTCGCCACCCGCAACCGGCTCAGGAAATCGGTGACCGCCAGGATGGCGCCGTAGTTATCCGAGGGATGGCCCCATTCAGCCGCCAGCCAGGTGTCATTGTAGTCGTAGGCGCGGATGAGCATCCCGTTGTCGAACGCGGCCTTCACCGGATCAAGCTGGTAGGGCGTGCCAATCACCCGGGCGCCGTGCGGCGTCACCGTCCCGGGCACCACCGGCCCGAGCAGTTTGGTAAATTCAGGTGAGCTAAAGGCCATCACGGCACAGGCGATCGAGTCGAGCAGGGTGTAACGGGCCGTGTCCTCGGCCAGAATACCCTCAACCTCATAGTTGAGAACATAGTCGGCGATGGTGGTGAGCAACCCATCAGGAGCGGGGCGATCGTTCAGGTCGTAGGTGCTGCCCATGGCGGTTCTCCTTTACGGCCGGTCACTCAACGGCAAGAACGGCTGCGGCGCAGGGCCGATATACTCGGCGCTGGGGCGGATGAGCTTGTTATTGTGGCGCTGCTCAAAGGCGTGCGCGGCCCAACCCGCCGTGCGCGAGACAACGAAGATCGGCGTGAACAGTTCGGTAGGGATGCCACAGCAATGGTAGACCACGGCCGAGTAAAAGTCGAGGTTGGGGAAGAGCGCACGTTCGCGCCGCATCACCGCCTCGATACGCTCGGCGACGGCGTAGAGCATCGGCTCGCCCATCAGGGCGCTCAGCCGCTCCGCCCAGGGCTTGATAATGTCGGAGCGCGGGTCGGACTTCTTATAGACGCGATGGCCGAAGCCCATAATCAACTCTTTGCGCTTCAACAGATCCATGACCCCGGCCTCGGCTTCATCGGGAGTGCTGAAGCGCTGGATCAGCATCATCGCCGCCTCGTTCGCGCCGCCGTGCAGCGGACCCTTCAAGGCCCCGATCGCCGCCGTAATCGCCGAGTGCAGATCGGCGCGCGTTGAGACCACCGTGCGACCCACGAAGGTCGAGGCGTTGAACTCGTGCTCGGCGTAGAGGATGAGCGAAATGTCCAGCGCCTTGCGGAACACTTCCTCCGGCTTCTCGCGATGCAGCATGGCCAGGAAATGACCGGCCAGACTCTCCTCGTCGGTGGAAGTGTCAATACGCTTGCCGTTGTTGGCGTAGTGGTACCAGTAGCAGATCATGGCCGGGAAGGTCGCGATCAACCGGTCGGCGGCCTGCTGCGGGGTGTGGAAGCGGTTCTCGGCCTCCAGCGCGCCAAGCATCGAGCAGCCGGTGCGCAAAACGTCCATCGGGTTCACGCTGGCCGGAATCTGCTCCAGCACCGCCTTGACCGCGGCGGGCAGATCGCGCAGCTTCTTCATCTGGCGCATGTAGCGGGTCAGTTCCTTCTGGTTGGGCAGGTGACCGTAGATCAGCAGATGGGCCACCTCCTCGAACGTTGCGTTGGCGGCGAGGTCGGCGATATCATAGCCGCGGTAGGTCAGGCCAACCCCGCTCTGGCCAACGGTGCAGATGGCGGTTTCTCCGGCGACAACGCCGGCCAGACCGGCGGTGCTCTTCGCAGTGGTCACGAGCGATCCTCCTTCGCATACAGACGGTCAAGTTGCTGTTCGTAGGCGTGGTACCCGAGCACCTCGTAGAGTTCGCTGCGGGACTGCATACTTTCCAGGACGCTCCGTTGCGTGCCTTCGCGACGAATGCTCTCATAGGCGCGTATGGCCGCCGCGCTCATCGCGCGGAACGCCGAGAGGGGGTAGAGGGCGAGGCCAACACCGGCTTCCGCCAGTTCGGCGGTTGTGAACAGGGGTGTCATTCCGAACTCGGTCAGGTTGGCCAGAATGGGCACGGGCACGTTCGCGGCGAAACGACGGTAGTCATCGAGCGAGGTCACCGCCTCGGCGAAGATGACATCGGCGCCTGCCTCGGCGTAGGCGCGGGCGCGCTCGACCGCGGCGTCGAGCCCTTCGACGGCAACCGCATCGGTGCGGGCCACCACGACCAGCCCGCTCGCGGATCGCGCATCCAGGACGGCTTTGAGCCGATCGACCATCTCCAGCGTCGAGACGACCGCCTTGTTGGGGCGATGGCCGCAGCGTTTGGCCTGGATCTGATCTTCGATCTGCACGGCAGCGGCGCCGGCACGGATCAACTCCCGCGTGGTCCGCGCAATCATCAGGGCCCCGCCCCATCCCGTGTCGATGTCCACCAGCAACGGAAGCGGGCAGGCCGCCGTAATGCGTCGCGTCTCTTCCGTCACCTCGGAGAGGGTCGTCAGCCCCAGATCGGGCAAGCCAAAGCATGCATTCGCCACCCCGGCCCCCGAGAGGTAGAGGGCGCGAAAGCCGGCCCGGGCCGCGAGCAGGGCGCTGTAGGCATTGATGACCCCGACAATCTGGAGGGGCCGCTCGGCTGCCATTGCCGCGCGAAAACGCTCATCAGGGGCGCCTTGATGATTCATTGTCGGTCCTCCCTCAACTCCTAATATACGAAAAATATATCACGAATAATATTTCGTATATCGCCGCATGGGTGGTTTCACACCTACCCATTTGAAGGGGGGATGGCTACGCCCGCGGCGCATCACCCCTCGCCGCCCCGCGGGCCGCGGTCACGTTTGCGAAGGGTATCGCTGCGCTCCCATTCACTCGCCCGCAGCCGGCTGAGCGCCCGCCAGGACGGTGCCAGCTCCACGCGGCCAAGTTCGCGCACTAACTGGCGCGCGGCCAGTCCCACGATTGCCGTGTAGGTGGGATAGGCTATTTCCAGATCCGCCAGTTGCGACACCTCCATGCCCGCCGCCATCCCGGCCGCCACCACCTGCACGATCTCCAGCGCGTGGACGCCCACCACATGCGCCCCCAGCAGCCGCCCGCTGTCGCGCGCGACGATCAGCTTGCAGGCGCCGTGCGTGACCCCGTCGATCACGGCGCGATCCAGGTCACTGTACGGCACAACCGCTACCGCGCAGTCGTGGAGCGCGCGGGCCTGTTCTTCGCTCGGCCCAACCGAGCCATACTCAGGATCGGTAAAGCCGCCGTGGGGCACAATGGCCAGCGAATTTGCGCGTCTGGTTTCGAGCACGGCGTTCTCGGCCGCGATACGGCCTTCGTGGCTGCCGCTTTGCACCAGCATGACCCGGCCGGTGACATCGCCCGCGGCGAAAATGTGCGGCGCCGAGGTGCGCAAGGTGTCATCCACCACGATGTAGCCCCGCTGATGCTCAACGCCCGCCGCCTCCAGATCCAGCGACGCGATGTTGCCTGCCCACCCCACGGCCAGCACCACGGCGTCGCAACTCAACGCATGCTGCGCGCCGGAATGGGTGAAATGGACCACACGTTCCGCTTCACGGCCTTCGATGCGTTCGATGCCAGCTATGCCACAAACCACCTGGATGCTGCGCCGGGCGAAGGCCCGTTCCAGTTCCGCGCCGATGAGCGGGTCGGCGCGACCCATCAGGCGCGGGCCGGTTTCCAGAAGGGTAACCTCGCAGCCGAAGGCGGCGAAGATCGAGGCAAGCTGGCAACCAGTGGCGGCGCCGCCCACAATCACCAGCGAGCGCGGTAGACGTTCCAGCGTCCAGATGTCCCGATAGCTGAGCGCATACTCATTACCGGGAACATCGAGCCGGCGCGACTGGCCGCCTACACAGATGATGAAACGCTCCCCCTCCAGCCGTTCGCCGGCGGGCAGCGCCAGCGTGTACGGATCAAGAAAGCGGGCCTCGCCCGCCGTCTCAAACACCGCCACCCCCGCCGCCCGAAGGTGTTCGCGAAGATGCTTCTTGTAGTGGACGGTCTCTATCGTCTGGCGCACCCGTTCCAGAAGCCCAAGAAAATCAAGCGCCGGCGCCGCGCCCGTCAGTCCATACGCCGGGAACTGCCCGGCGTCCCGCGCCAATCGCGCCGCTCGCGCCAGCACGCGCGTAGGCACGACACCGTCGTTGAGACAAATGCCGCCGAGCTGGTCGCGTTCCACCAGCGCCACGGTGGCGCCCAGCTCGCGCGCCCGGAGCGCAGCGGTTACCCCGCTGGGTCCCCCACCGATCACAATCACGTCGTACATGCCTCGCACCTTGTCTCCTTCGTAGTATGAGAAATGTATCACGATTTACATGTCGTATTTTAGACCCTGGCCGCTCCGCGTGGCCCATCCATCCGGGCAGGTTCTGGTATGGAGAACGCCAATACCAATTCCATCAGGATAGTCTGCCCATCTACGGAGAACATACTCACCGCAGGGAGCGCTGAGGGGCGCAGAGGGGTTCAAAAAGGCCATCCTCTGCGCCCCTTCAGCGTGCGCTGCGGTGAACCTGAACAAGCACCGCAGCGGCTCGCCGGGTTTCTCGTGTATCATGAGCGGTATGGTGACCACAGACGATCTGCGTTCCATCGCCCTGTTTGCCAGCCTCGACGCGCCGACCCTCGCCGACACGGCGCGCCGGGTGCGCCGATGCGGCTTCCGCCCCGGCCAGCACATCATGCTCGAAGGCGAGCCGGCGCCCGGTCTGTTCATGGTGCTTCGCGGGCGCGTGCGCCTCTCCCGCACCGCGCCCGACGGCCGTGAGCAGGTGCTGGCGATGGTCGGCCCCGGCGAGCACTTCAACCCCGTGCCACTCTTCGACGGCGGCCCCAACCCCACCACGGCCAGGGCGATGAGCCCCGTGGTCTGCCTGCTGCTGCCCCGCGAGGATCTGCTGGCCCTGATCCGCCGCCATCCCGACCTGGCGCTGGCCGCCCTGAGCGCCATGGCCGGGCAGTTGCGCGAGCTGGTGACCCTGGTGGAGGATCTGGCCTTCCGTTCGGTGCGCGCGCGCCTGGCCCGGCTGCTGCTGGCCGAGGCCGGCGAGGGCGCCGCTGAACTGACCCATCAGGAACTCGCCGAACGCACCGGCACCGTCCGCGAGATCGTCGGGCGGGCGCTGCGCCGCCTGGCCGAGGAGGGCCTGGTGCGCCTCGAACGTGGCCGCGTCATTGTGCTTGACCCGGCGGGTCTGGCCCGCGTGGTCGAGGAGTAGGGCCGGCCCGGTAGGGCAACCAGGAAGGGCGGCCCGGTAGGGCAACCTTCCTGGTTGCCCCTACAGAAAAAAGCCTCACCCTCCCGGACGCTGAAATGAGACTTTAGTAGTAGATCGCCATCGGTGAACTTAGTAATCTGTTCCTGAACAACCATCAGGGAACGCCGCCTGGCGTCACCGTATAGTGTTCCTGGAGGAGTAGAGCCGTGGCGTACATCATCGCTGAGCCGTGTATTGGAACGAAGGACGCGTCGTGTGTGGCCGTCTGCCCGGTGGACTGCATCTACGAGGGCGAGGATCAGTACTACATCAACCCCGACGAGTGCATCGACTGTGGCGCCTGCGAGCCTGAGTGCCCCGTCGAGGCCATCTTCCCCGACGACTCGGTCCCGGAGCAGTGGAAGAGCTATATCGAGAAGAACCGCAATTTCTTCGGCGCCTGAACACGGGCCGCAGCGGGGAGGGTTTGGGAGGGCGCAGCCCCCCCAACATGATTTCAGGGGCGTCCGGGAGGGACCTGGCTCACTCGAACGTTCCGGCGCCGCGCGGCGCCGGAACGGGACCCATGGTGAGGGCCTGCGGTCCCCGCACTCCCCGCCGAGGCAACGTCTCATGGTCGTGTCAGGCGGAGATGTCGCTGGAGGCGCTAGCGGGTTTCCCTCAAGAGGCGCTCGTAATCTTCGGGTGTGTCCACATCTTCCATCACCGCGGGATCATCCAGGTCGAGCCAGCGCACCGCCTCGGCATAGCGCGCCAGCACCGGGCGTGCCCCCAGGTCGCCCTCCAGGGCGCGCACCTCGGCGAACAGACGCTCCGCCAGCAGCACCGGCGTGCCCCGCTGCCCCCGGTAGCGCGGCGCCACCGCCGCGGCCTTCGGCGCGGCCTCGAACGCGGCGATCAGGCGGTTGATCAACTCTGGTGTCATGCGCGGCTGATCAACTAGCAACACCACCACGGCGTCGGCAGTGGCCGGCACAGCCTCCAGACCGCAACGCAGCGAAGCCGCCTGCCCGCGAGCGTACTCCGCGCATATCACGCGCCGCACCGCGCCATCCAGGTCCTCCAGCACCCCGGCGACCTCTTCGGCGTAGGCTCCCAGCACCGCGACCAGTCCCGCCAGGCGGCTCGCCAGCGCCACTTCGGCCACGTGGCGCGCCAGCGGACGCCCGTGCCAGGGCAGCAATTGCTTCGGGCGGCCCATGCGCGCCGAGCGCCCGGCAGCAAGGAGGAGGCCATAAATGGCGCTGCCTGGCTCCTCCGTCCGTCGGGGTGAAGGCTGCGCCATCTCAAGCCCTCCTGTCGGGCAGGGGCATGGGGAAACCTGGTTGACCGCATATTGGGGCGAAACAGCCTGTGCTCCGACCCATGGAGAAACCTGGTTGCCCACCGGTCGCGTCGAGACATCTTTCGCCCCAACGCCACCGAGACGAAAAAGGATGCTGCATGGGAGGGCGAAGCCCTCCCATGCGGGGCCTGGGTTCACATCAGCCGTCCAAGAAATGCGTACCCACCGCGCGATGAAAACCGGCCCGCGTCCGGCCGCCGCGTGCTGCGGCCCTATCGGCTAGCGGCTAGCGGCTAGCGGATTTTCACGTTAGCGATCAGGGCCGGGCAGCAGCTAATCTGCGGTCGCCTCGCGTTCGACGGGGCGGGCGCCGGTCTCGCGCCAGTTGACGTTAGGCAGTATCAGGTGAGGCTTAATGTTGTGGCGATAGCGCTGCACCACATGAATGACCGACTCGAGCAGCGTATCGCTGAGATAGTGAGGCTGCAGGCCAAGGCTGAGCAGGCTGGTGTTGACGGCGTTGTAGTAGTGCGCCTCCTTCTCGACGCGGGGATTGGGAAGGTGATGAATGGCGACCTCGAGGCCCAGTTCGCGCCCAGTCGTCTGCACGGCCTCGGCCAGTTGCAACACGCTGAACTGTTCAGTGAACTGATTGAAGACCCGGAACTCGCCGGGAGCGGCGGGGTTGAGCATTGCCAGTTCGACGCAGGCCAGGGTGTCGCGGATATCGAGGAAACCGCGGGTCTGCCCACCCTCGCCATAGACCGTGAGCGGCACGCCGACGACGGCCTGCACCAGGAAGCGATTGAGCACGGTGCCAAACACCGCGTCGTAGTCGAAGCGTGTGCGCAACCGTTCATCGATCAGAATTTCATCGGTATCTGCGCCATACACCACGCCCTGGTTGAGATCGGTGGCGCGGAGGCCCCAGATCCGGCAGGCGAAATGGATGTTGACGCTGTCGTGCACCTTCGAGGCGTGGTACCACGAGCCAGGCATCTTCGGGTAGGGCAGCGTGTCGGTGCGACCCTTGTGGGTAATGGTTATATAACCCTCTTCGATGTCGATGTTTGGCGTCCCATACTCGCCCATGGTGCCAAGCTTGATCAGGTGACAATCAGGCGCGTACTCGGCGATGGCGTAGAGCACGTTCAGCGTCCCCGCGACGTTGTTCACCTGCGTATAGATGGCGTGGCGACGGTCGATCATCGAATACGGGGCGGCGCGTTGCTCGCCGTAATGCACGATCGCCTCAGGCTGAAACTCCTGCACCACCGGTCCGAAAAACGTGTAGTCACAAATGTCGCCGATATGAGCGGCGATCTTCCGGCCGGTCAGCGCCTCCCAGAGACCGACGCGCTCTTGCAGCGAGGCGATGGGCACGAGGCTCTCGGCGCCGAGTTCATTGTCGTAGCCACGGCGGGCCATGTTGTCCACCACCGCCACGTCATGACCGCGCGCCGACAGGTGCATCGCAGTGGGCCACCCCAGGTAACCGTCACCGCCAAGGATCAGCACACGCATCGAAGATTCTCCTCTGCTTTTCCGCGCGAGTTGTCGGCGAGGCGCGTTCGCCTTCGCCGGCGCGTGGACGCGGCTGCCCACGAGCGCGCCTATGATACCGGTTCACGTGCCAGCGCGCAAGTAGGGCCGCAGGAGATAACATCTATCGAACACGTTCGCACCGCAGAGTGCGCGGAGGGCTTCAAACAGTGCACCCTCTGCGTGCTCTGCGGTAAATCTGAACACGTACCCGCAGGAGCGGCGCAGCCGCTCCTGCGGCCCTACGCGGCCCCGCGCTTCTGCCAGTACCGCGCCAGGCCACGCCAACTCAACGCCAGGTCGCCCGTCTGTTGGGCCAGCACGGCCCGTTCGGGCGCGCTGAGGCCGGCAACCTCGGCGGCGCCGAGGGCTTCGAGCGCGGCGATCTGCTCGGCTTCGCCGCGCCCATTGGTCAGCCCGTCGCGCACCAGTTCGGCCCATTGCAGCAGCCGTTCGCGAAAGTCGGCCAGGTGGAACTCCACGTCGTTGAAGGCCCCAAAATGGGTCAGGCAGAGCCACTGCGGCCTCAGGGCGGCGATCATGTCGAGCGTGCGTAGCCAGGCCTCGACGTCCACATCGGGGGGGGGCGTGGCCGGGCGGGTGAAGGGCCTGCCTGGCAGGCGCACACCGGTGTTGTCGCCCACGAATGCCGCGCTACTCTGCTCATCGAACCAGACCAGATGGTGCTTGGCGTGCCCGGGGGCATCGTAGGCCCGCAGTGTCCGCCCGCCGAGACGCAGGCTCTCGCCACCCACCAGAGTAAGGATGGCCCCTGCCGGCACGGGGATGGTCCGGCCCCAGAGGGCCTCCAGACGATCGCCCCAGAGCATCTCGGCGCTGCTGACCAGCCGGGAAGGGTCAATCAGGTGCGGCGCGCCCTTCTCATGAACATGGACCTGGACGTGGGGGTTACGGGCGAGGATCATGCCGGTGGCCCCGGCATGGTCGAGGTGGATGTGGGTCAGCACCACATGGCGAATGTCTTCCAGGGTCAGGCCATGGGCCTGGATCCCGGCCTCAAGGCTGGGCAAGGTGCCCGCCGGGCCCGGATCCACCAGGGCCGGCTCATCACCCAGAAGGACGAAACTCGCCACCACATGGGCGCGGCCCATGTGATGCGTGTCAATGACGGCCACGCCGTCGGGCTGGTGTAAGGATTCCATGGCCGCCATCATACCATGGTTTCGAGGGTGAACATGGGCGGTTGGAGGGGGTAGGAAAACCCGGTTTGCCTACGTTCTCAGGTGCAGGGTTTTCGAGGGAGCAGAGGTTTTTGGGACCTGAATGGGCCGATGACCCTCACCCTTTTACCCCCTGCCCTCTCAGGCGGAGGGTTTTTCGAGCGAGAAGGGGTTTTCGGTATTCCAATGCGCTTACGGTCCTCACCCCCCTGCGCCCCGCTCCCTGAGCGAAAGCGGGGAGCTGGCGGAGGTTGCGCCGGAGATTGTTCAGTGACCCTGCGCCCCGCTCCCTGAGCGGGAGAGGGGAGCGTTGGGCGTCCCAATGCCCTGGATGGCGAAGGCGACGCGAGGATGCGCCGGAAACCCCTACACCTGAGACCCCCCCTGCCCCGCGCAGGAGCGGGGCAAGGTGGCCACTGGTTGGCGATCAGATGGCGCGGCAGGCCGCGCGACCTCCCCTGCCCCGCGCAGGAGCGGGGCGAGGGGCCATCACTCCTCACGCTGCTCATCGGGGGCCGGCTCGCGGCGGGGGCCAGCGACACGGGCAGAGCGGCTCTGCCACTCGCCGAGCAGCACCCGCGCCTGATCGGCGCTCAGGGCGCTGCTGTCAACCCCGAAACGGCGCACCAGTTCCTCTTCCAGGTCAAGGCCGCGCGAGTGGGCCAGTCGCGCCAGGGCCTGCAACTGCTTCTCGGTCGCCGGAGGGGCGCCGTCACCGACGGCGCGCACCTCTTCGGGGCCGCGGGGCCGCGGTTCGACGGCGTAGCGGGCGCGCTCTTCGGCCAGTCGCTTCAGGCCGTCGATGAAGGTCGAAGCCTGGCCCTTGGTCATTGTCACCAGGTCCACGCCATGCTCGCCGGCAAAGGCGGTCAACTGATCGCTCGTCCAACTCAACTGATCCTGAAGCGTTGCGATGTAGTTGCGCTGCTTCTCGCTGGCGGGCGCGTCGGGATCGCGCACCATGATCGCCGGATGCGGCCCCTGGGCCTCGCGTACACTGGCAACCTGCTGTTCGATCGCCTCGCGCTGCGCGCGGTAGATGCGCCAGCCGAGGTCAACGGCCCGCTGAACCTCCTCATCACTGGCGTCAATTGGCAGGGTAATCGTTTCTTCAAGCGTGATATAGTCTTCGCCCAGGCGTACCGCCGCGCGGTAGGTACGCGTGACCGTACGCTCGTCGCCACGGGGGGTGGTCATAGCTGCGCTCCTTTGAGGGGCGCCATTGGGGGGGCGCCGCTGCCGGTATCTATATTCTCCGACGCTCCGTATCCGCTCGCGCTTATCGCCCGGGTTGGCGAGGATGTGGCCTCCTCCCCCTGTCGTCCGGCCTGCGGGCAGGTGCACAAGGAGTATAGCACGTTTGTACTAATCTGACAAGAGACTCCCCACTTGTACCAGGGCTGATGCAAAGTCGGCGGCAAGCCGCTGCCCCGGCGTGAACACCTGTCCGGTACGATGCAGGCGCCAACCAATCATCCGTACCAG
>DAOUDA010000302.1:0-9017 GCA_034431835.1 Chloroflexaceae bacterium
GGCACGGGGCGTGGGGCGTTGAGCAGGTCGAGGGTGGCGGGCAGCGCGCCGGGGGCGGCGCGCTCAACCGCCCCGGCCAGGTAGGTCAGGAGGCGCAGCGCGTCCTGGTCCTGCTCATCGAGCGTAAGCCAGGCCACCAGGCGCCGTGGCGCCGCCGAGTCGAACGAACTGCCATTGCCACGATGGGGCGAGCCAGAGAGCCACTGGGCCGCCAGGGTAGACTTCCCGAAACCTGCCGGGGCGACGATCAAGGTCAGACGCCGGTCCGGGGGAAGGCCCAACCGTTCCACCAAATGCGCGCGCCTCACCCACGTCTCGCGGTAGGGGGGCGGTGTCAGCTTCGTTGGAATGACCAGGCAGTACAAAGATGCAACTGTTCTCATGGATCCGTATAATGACCACTGGTACGGCGACGACGCCTACCTCATACAGTATACGCGAGTCGCTACCAGTGAACAAATCGGCGCCAGGGCCGGCAATAAATACTCCTTTTTGAGTGACGCCAGCAGTGGCCGATATGCTACACTGCTTGAGGTATATCATCGCCCTGGCAATGCGGACCGTCGTTCGCCTCAAGATGAGGAGCCAGGTTTCCTTACGCCCGCGCCGGATGGAAGGGTTTGGAAGAGGCGCATTCTCCCAGATCCCTCCGTGAGTGATCGGTTCTCACCTGAACCGACGGCTGCGGCGGACGATGTATGCCTCCTCAGAAACTCGCAACTCAAAGAAGGAGCGCACGATGGCCACGCTGACGGTGTTCAAGTTTCCGACCGCTGAAGGCGCCGAGCAGACCCTGAGCAAGCTGCAGGATCTTCAAAAGCAGCAACTGATCACCATCCTCGACGCCGCAGTCGTCACCTGGCCCGCCGACAAGAAGAAGCCCAGGACGCGGCAACTCTACAACCTGGCCAGCGCTGGCGCCCTCACCGGCGCCTTCTGGGGCATGCTCTTCGGGCTGATCTTCCTGATGCCGTTCATGGGCCTCGCGATCGGCGCGGCTGCCGGCGCGATCAGCGCGTCGTTTGCCGATGTGGGCATTGACGATAACTTTATCAAAGAGGTCCGCGAAAAGGTCGTTCCGGGCACTTCGGCGCTCTTCCTGATGAGCGCCAATGCGGTGGTCGATCGCATCCGCAGCGAGCTAGGGACCGTCGACGCCGAGCTGATCGCCAGCAACCTCTCGACCGAGCAGGAGGCAAAGCTCCGCGAACTCTTCGGTGAGGAATAGTCCTGAGGTGAATATCGTTGTTGGAGGGGGATGGGGAAATCCGATTTCCCCATCCCCCTGCCCCTGGAAGAGCCTCAGCGATCTGAATGTCCGGAGGAGGTTCGGAGGGGCTACACCCTCCGAGCTTTCCTCTTCCTGATGCGGCGCGGCTTCGTCGCGCCGCCTCAGGAGGAGAAGATCTTCGGGGGCCCGGAGCTCTCGCAACCCCCGCCAGGGGCAAAGTGACAATGTAGAGGCGCCGGCCCCGCTCCATTCTAATGACTATGTCCATGCGCCAGCAATCACGCCGCCCTTCGCGCCCCACGCCCCAGGCGCCGGGGGAGGCGCTCCTCGCGCGTTTTCTCGACCCGATCGATCTCCTCTCCGAGGCCATCTACAGCGTGCTGATCTTGCTCACCTTCACCCTGGCCTTCCGCGCGCTGAGCGTTGCCGGACAGGTTGAACAGCCGTCCTCGGAGATCTACGCGATCGAGTTCGTGGTTGCCGCTGTCGGGGCCATTCTGGCCTGGGGCCTGATTGACGGGCTGATGTACATGCTGCTCGAAATGTTTCAGCGGCGTGAGCGGTATCGCTTTCTTCAAGAGGTCCAGCAGGCCGAGAGCGAGCAGGCCGGCATCACGATCGTCGCCGAGGAACTCGACTACATCCTTGAGCCGATCACCAGCGCAGAGGATCGGCAGGTGGTCTATCGCTACCTGCTGCAACACCTGCGCCAGGGTTATCCGCGCCCGGTGGGGTTGCAGCCTGCCGATGCGCTGGGCGCCCTCGGCTCGGTGGTTGTCGCCCTGGTGGCAGTGTTCCCCTCGCTGCTCCCGCTGGTTCTTCTGCGCGGCCAGTTCGACCTGGCGGTGCGACTGTCGAACGTTGTCTCTTTTGGGATGCTCTTCATCTTCGGCTATCGCCGGGGCGTGTATACTGGCGCCAATCCCTGGAAAACCGGGTTGCTGGTCATGACCCTGGCGGTGGTGATGGTGGCGATTGCGATCCCCCTGGGAGGATAACCACCCTTCACGCGGGGGGCACTGGTTCCTAACGATAACCTTGCTATACTGGGGCCAGGTAAGCCTGGCGCCGATGACCGCGCCTGAGGATCCCCCGTTCCTCACCCCTCGCCGTTCCTCGCCAACCCCTGCGTCTTCCGGGAGCGGTCCCGCTGCCAAATCCTCTCCTCACGTGCGGCGCTCGTCCGCCACCAACGGAAAGCAACTCCCATGGCCCTGCATACCACCGATCCGGACGTGCGATACGCCGTCCTTCCGCCGGGCAGCACGCTCTGGCACACCCTTCCGCCCAACGAGGTGCTCGAGGCATGGCACAGCGGCCCCGAGGGTCTCACCGGCGCCGAGGCGGAGCGTCGCCTGGCCCACTACGGCCCGAACCAGTTTCCCACCCGCGCCGCGCCGCCCCTGTGGGAGATCTTCCTGCGGCAGTTCCTCAGCCCGTTGATTTACATTCTTCTGGCAGCCGGCGTCGTGTCAATGCTCATTGGCGATCTGACGGACGCCATATTCATCTTCATCGTGATCCTGATCAACGCCGTCCTTGGCGCCTATCAAGAGAATCGCGCCGAACAGAGCGCCGCGGCCCTGCGCACCCTGCTCACCGTCACCACCCGCGTGCGGCGCGATGGACGGGTGCAGCAACGCAGCGCCGAGGACCTGGTGCCGGGAGATGTGGTGCTGATCGAGTCGGGCGATCGGGTACCCGCCGATCTCTACCTGCTCACCGCCACCAACCTGGCGGTGGACGAAGCCTTCCTCACCGGCGAGTCCGAGGCGGCCACCAAGACCGCCGCCATCACCCTGGCGCCGGAAACACCCGTAGCCGACCGCGCGAATCTGGCCTATGCCGGATCCACCGTGACCACCGGGCGAGCGGTCGGGGTGGTGATTGCCACCGGCACACACACCGAGATCGGCAAAATCGCCGAGGCCACGGCCAGAGGCGAAGAGGTGAAACCGCCCCTGGTGATCCGCATGGTCACCAACGGCATCCAGCACATCGCCCTCTCCTTCGCGGCGGGCGAAAAAGGGCTGATGCGCCGGCCCCCCAGGCGGCCCGAAGAGGGCATCTTCAAACGGCGCATGGTCGAACAGGTCGTGCTCTCCGGGCTGACCATCGGGCTGATCGGCTTCGGGGTCTGGATCTATTTGCTTGACGCGGGCTGGGAGGAAGAGGCGGCGCGCAATCTGCTCCTGCTGCTGATCGTCCTGTTTCAGAACTACCACGTCTTCAACTGCCGTTCGGAGTACGTCTCGGCCTTCCGCATGCCCTTCCGCAACAACCCCTTCGCCTTCGTGGCGGTGATCGCGGCCCTGGGCCTGCACACCCTGGTGATGCACGTGCCCTTCATGCAGTCGCTGCTGCGCATCGCCCCGGTGACGCTGGAGCAGTTCCTGATCCTGGCCGCCCTCGCCGGCGCCATCCTGGTGGTGATGGAACGGTACAAGCTCATCCGGCGGGAAACGGCGCCGGCGCTGAAAGGATCATTGGCGCAGCCGGGTTAAAGGATTAAAGATAGCAATAGAGCGGATGTAAGCCCCCGGGACCATCGCTCCGCCGCTTCAACTCCTTTTTTTCACGCGATCCCAGAGAAAGACAACCGCCAGAAACACCAGCGCCACCAGCAGGCCCTGCCACCCATCCCTCAACATCAAGCTCCAGCCGCCTTCCTGGTAAAGGTAATAGAGCCAGGCGCCAAACATAAATCCGGTCGCCACTACAATAGTGTTTCTGATGTCTTTGCTCATGGTTTCGTGCTCCTGAAGACCTGGTTTTGCCGTGCTGACGTTTGGGTTCCCTTTCGGGGGAGGATCGCGGAGGGCTGCGCCTTCAGCGATCCTCCTTTCATGCGGGAGGGTGAGGAAACCGAGTTTCCCCACCCTTGTTCAAACGACCCCGAGGAGGGTTTTCTGCGCGGGCGCAGCCGTCCCATACCATTAGGGTCGGGAGGCGCAGCATCCTTGCAAAACCTCATCACGCGGCCAGTTCGGCCCACTGGTCGTACTTCGCCGCCAGAAGGGTTTCGAGTTCGGCATACTGCGTGCCCAGGGCGGTGATCCGCGGCACGTCGCGGGCGGCGCTGGCCCGCTCCAGGTCGGCCTTGAGGCGGCCAAGTTCCTGTTCGAGCAGGGCCACTTCCGCTTCCAGCGCCGCCAGGCGCTTCTTGCGCTGGCGCTCCTGCGGCGCGGTCGCCTCGGGAGGCGCCACCGGGTGCGCCGTGGCGGGGGCAGGGGCGGGCGCGCGCGCCGCCTGCGCCTCGGACGGCGCCCCGGCGCTTTTCGCCGCGGCCGCTTCGCGGGCGGCGACGAAGTCGCTGTAGCCGCCGAGGTACTCGCGGATGCGCCCCTGTTCGACGTGCCAGACCTTGTCGGCCAGGGCGTCAATGAAGTAGCGGTCGTGGGAGACGAAGAGGATCGCGCCGGGATACTCTTTGAGCACGCCCTCCAGGGCCTCGCGGGCGCCGATGTCCAGGTGATTGGTCGGCTCGTCGAGGATGAGCAGGTTGCCCGGCAACAGCGTCAGTTGGGCCAGGGCGACGCGCGAACGTTCGCCGCCGCTGAGGTCGCCGACGCGCTTGAAGACATCGTCGCCGCTGAAGAGGAAGCGCCCCAGCAGGGTGCGCGCCGCGGCTTCGCCGAGGGTCGGACTGGCGCGCGTCAGTTCCTCCAGCACGGTCGCGTTCCAGTCGAGCGCATCGTGGCCCTGGGCGTAGTAGCCGATCTGCACCTGGTGCCCCAGACGCGCCTGACCGCGCAGCGGGCGCACCTGGCCCAGAATGGTCCGCAGCAGGGTCGTTTTGCCGCTCCCGTTGGGGCCAAGGAGCGCCACCCGCTCGCCGCGATGCACTTCGAGACCATCGGCGCGCAGCAGCACGCGGGGGTCGGTGTCGGGGCCATTGCCGGGAAAGCCGACCACCAGGTCATCGAGCGCGAGCGCCAGGGCGCCGCTGCGAAGCCGGGTGTCGAGGAAGAGGCGCAGGCGCGCCGGTTCGCGGGGCCGCTCGATGGCCTGCTCGCGCTTCAGCCGTTCCAGGCGCTTCTCGCGGCCCTTCGCCTCGCGGGCGCGCTGGCCGGCCTTGTAGCGGCGGATGAACTCCTCGGTGCGGGCGATGAACTCCTGCTGGGCGCGGAACTCTTTCAGCCGCCGTTCCATCCGTTCGGCCTTGAGTTCCAGGTAGCGGTTGTAGGGGGCCGGATAGTCCTCCAGTTTGCCGAAGGCCACTTCCAGGGTGCGCCGGGTGACCCGATCGAGGAAGTAGCGGTCGTGGGAGGTCACGATCAGCGTGCCGTCCCAGGAACGGAGGAAGTGTTCGAGCCACTCCAGGGCCTGCATGTCGAGATGGTTGGTCGGCTCATCGAGCAGCAGCAGGTCGGGGTCGGAGAGCAGGGCGGCGGCGAGGGCGGCGCGGGTCTTCTGGCCGCCGGAGAAGTGGGCCAGGCGCTGGTGGTACTGGCTCTCGTGGAACCCCAGGCCCTGCAGGGTGCGCTTGATGCGCGGTTCGACCTCGTAGCCGCCCATGTGCTCGAAGCGGGCGGTAAGTTGCCCGTAACGCTCCATCGCCGCTTCCCAGCCCGGAGCGGCGGTGTCGGCAATCACCGGTTCGAGGGCCTGGATCTCCGCCTCCAGCTCGCGGAGGGCCGCCAGGGCGCGCTCCATCTCCTGCCAGAGGGTGCGATCGCTGTTGAAGCGCACCTCCTGGGCCAGATAGGCGATGCGGGCGCCGCGCGCGATGGCCACCTGGCCCCCGTCGGGGCTTTCCAGGCCGGCGATGATCTTCAGCAGGGTGCTCTTGCCGGCGCCATTCACGCCGACCAGGGCGACCTTTTCGCCCCGGGCCACCTGGAAGTTGAGATCTTCAAAAATTAGTTCGGCGCCGTAATACCTGGTCAGGCCGCCGACGCTCAACAGGGTCATCGCGCTGCTCCACATACAGATGCGGGGCCTGGCCCCGCTCCGTTATTATTATGCCAGATGGGGGGCGTCTGTCAACCGGCTGCGCCGCGCGCCATCGCGTATGCAGGATTTTTCTCCGGGAGGGCTGCGCCCTCGGCCCCTCTCGCGGGCGGAAGGGGGCTGCGCGCCCGCTCCCTCTCGCCACCTGCGGTGGAGAGAGGGAGCGGGTCAGGGGGAGGGTGAGGACTGCCTCAGTTCTACAAGTATCCGCTCCAGTTCGGCGCAGTGGCGTTGCCAGGAATAGTGGGCCACCACCCGCGCGCGGGCGGCGGCACCCATGGCCAGGGCGGCGACGGGGTCGGCCAGCACGCGGGCGATGGCAGCGGCCAGGGCCTCCGCGTCGCCTTCGGGGAAGAGGGCGCCCTCGCGGCCCTCGCGGATGATTTCTGTGAGGGGGGGGATGGCCGCGGTCACTACGGGCAGGCCGGCGGCCATGTACTCGTAGACCTTCAGCGGCGACCAGAAGAAGCCGGCGGCGCGCAGGGCCGGGTGCGGCGCGGTGGTGAAGGGGGCCACGCCGACGTCGGCGGCGGCAAGCAACGCGGGTACGCGGGCATAAGGCACGGCCCCGGTGAAGGTGAACCGCTCCGCCCGCGGCGCGGCGAGGGCCACGGCGGCCTCCCGCTCCGGCCCGTCGCCAATCAGGGTGAAGCGCAGGTCGTGGCCCTCTTCGAGCAGGCGCAGCCCGGCGCGCACGACATCGGTGACGCCGTGCCAGGCGCGAAACGAACCCAGAAAGACCACGTTGGGCGGGGAATGGATGCAGCGCCGCTGCCGGGCCACAGGGGCGAAGCGCTCAACATCGGCGCCCCAGGGCAATTCGACGATTCTGGCGCGGGGGATGCTCGCCGGCACGGTGGTGTGCAGCGGCGTCACGATGCGATCGGCGGCGCGGCACTGCCACTCGGCCCAGCGCCGCAGCGGGCCGCCCAGGGCATCGTCGAGGCGCCGCTTGAAGACGGCGGGCGGGTCAACGATCAGGGCGTTGACTTCCAGCAACGCGGGCACGCCCAGGCGCCGGGCGGCAAGGATGCCGGCCCCGGCGAAGTTGTAGTACCTTTCCATAATCACGTCGGGGCGCAGGGCGCGCGCCAGGCGCAGCACCGGCGCCGCGCCCAGCAGGCTCAGGGCCCTGGGCACGTCCTGGTGGTGCAGGTAGATGCCGTCGAGACGCGAGGAGACCGGGCGGGCGAAGGGCGCCAGGCCGCTCCAGCCTTCGCGCGACGCGGCCACGAGGTGCACCTCGTGCCCGCGGCTGGCCAGGCCCCGCGCCACCTCATAGGCGTGGGTGCTGCCGCCGAGCGACCCGGGTACCGGAATGCCGGCGGCGACGTAGAGGATCTTCACAGGCGCTCGTAGCGCTCCAGGTCCATGATGATCGCCAGAGTGCCAGGGGCGACGCCCTTGACCAGATCGCAGGCCTGATCGACCTGCTGATCCTCGACGCCGACGAGCAGGGTCGTATTTCCCCGGCGGAGAAAGCCGCCGGTCGTCGCCAGGCGCGTGACTCGAAAGCCTTGCCCGACCAGGGTGTCCACGCTCACGTCGGCATGGGCATCGTCGGTGACAAACACGATCAGTTTCATGGCAATACCCTGCACGCGACTCTCCGGCGGCATTATAGCCAGCGCGGCAGGCCCCGTCAACGGCGCTCGCGCCATCGCGCTGGTATAATCAGGCGAGATCCGCCGTTCGGAGACGTTGTACCAGTTCGTCTTGCATGGACCGTATCTTATGGCGCTTGCCGCAGCTTCCGCTGCGAGGAGGTTCGGAGAGGCTGCCCACCCTCCGAACTTGCTCCTTCCTGGCGCGGCACGGCGAAGCTGCACCAGGTACGTTTAGAATCCCTTATACTGCAATCCAAAATCCAAAATCCAAAATCGCCTTATGCTGGCAATTCTCCTGCTTGGCCCACCCCGGATCCTGCGCGACGGGGCGCCCGTCACCCTTCCCCGGCGCCGGACGCGCGCCCTGGTCTACTACCTGGCGGCCCATGACGAACCGCTGAGCCGCGAGCGCCTGCTGGCCCTGTTCTGGCCCGACCACGAGCGGGCCGCGGCCCAGCAGTTGCTCCGCGCCACGCTCCACGGCGCGCGCCAGGCCCTTGGCCCGGCGCTGGTGGGCGAAGACATGCTCGCCATCGCCGATGACGTGGAGGTGGACTATCGCGCCCTCATCGCCGTGGCCAACGCCCCTGACGCCGACGAGGCGACCCTGGCCGCGGCGGCATCCCGCTACCGCGACGACCTGTTGAGCGGCTTCGAGTTGCCCGACGTCGAGCCGTTCATGGAGTGGCTGGTAGCCGAGCGTGAGCGGGCGCGTCTGCTGGTGGTTCGCGCCCTCACGCGCATGGCGCGCGCCGCCCAGGCCCGTGGCGACCATGCGTCCGCCCTGGCCAGCCTGGATCGCGCCCTGGCCCTGGATCCGCTCCAGGAGGATTTGCAGCGGCAGGCGATGTACCTCTGCTACCTTTCGGGCGATCGGGTGGGCGCGATTCGCCGCTACGAACACCTGCGCGACCTGCTCGACGCCGAACTGGGCGTGCCACCCATGCGCGAGACCCGCGACCTCTACGACGCGGTGGTGACCGACCGGCTGGTGAATGCCCCGGAGGGCGCTCCGGTCGCCCAGGTGAGAAGGCAACTCGAGGCGCGCCCACTGGCGGACGCCGCCAGCGAACGCGCCGCGCCGTCCGCACCGCTGCCCTTCACCGGGCGCGAAGCCGAACTGGCGGCCCTGGAAGCGGTTGGGCCGGGGCGACTGGCGCTGGTGGAGGGCGAGGCCGGCATCGGCAAGACGCGCCTGGCCGCCGAGGCGCTGGCGCGCCACGCCG
>DAOUDA010000303.1:0-7401 GCA_034431835.1 Chloroflexaceae bacterium
GCGGCCCCGGCCGCCGTCAGCGACCCGGTGGCCGAGAAGGTCCTGGCCATCGTCGCCGACAGGACCGGCTACCCCACCGAGATGCTTGACCTCGACCTGGACCTGGAAGCCGACCTGGGGGTGGACACCGTCAAGCAGGCGGAGACCTTCGCCGCCGTGCGCGAGGCCTTCGGCATCCCGCGCATCGAGGATCTGAAGCTGCGCGACTACCCCACCCTGCGGCACGTGATCGGCTTCGTGCGCGAGCACCGGCCCGACCTGGCCGCGGGTGGTGCCATCGGCGCCGCGGCGGTGGCCGAGGCCCCCGTGGCCGCGGCGAGCCCCGCGGCTGTCGCCAGCAGCGAGCCGGTGATCTACGACGTGAGCGAGGCCGACCGCGCTCCGCGCCGCGTGCCCACGCCGGTGCTGCGGCCGCCCCTGGAGCTTTGCAAGGCCACCGGGGTGAACCTCGAGGGCAGCCGGGTGGTGGTGATGTTCGACCGCGGCGGCGTCGGGCGCTCCCTGGCCTCGCGCCTGGAGAAGCGCGGCGCGCAGGTGCTCGGCATCGAGGCCCCGCCCGCCGACGAGGAAATTGACGGTATCGTCCAGGGCTTCCTGGCCGAGGGGCCGATCGCCGGCGTCTACTGGCTGACCGCCCTGGACGTTGAGCCTGACCTGGAGGAACTTGACCTGGAGCAGTGGCGCGAACTGAACCGCGTGCGGGTGAAGAACCTCTACCGCCTGGTTCGCGCCCTGGTCATCGCCCAGCCCGATGCCAACCCCTTCCTGGTGGTGGCCACGCGGATGGGCGGGTTGCACGGCTACGATGAGCACGGTGCGACCGCGCCCCTCGGCGGCGCCGTCACCGGCTTTGCCAAGGCCTATAAGCGCGAGCGCCCGGCGGCGGTGGTGAAGGCGGTGGACTTCGAGGCCAGCCGCAAGAGCGCCGAGCCGGCCGAGGCGTTGATCGCCGAGACCCTCTTTGACCCCGGCGTGGTCGAGGTGGGGTACCACGACAACCTGCGCTTCGGCATCGGCTTCGAGGAGCGCCCCGCCGCCGATGGGCAGCCGGGGATGCACCTCGGCCCCGAGACGGTCTACCTGGTCACCGGCGCGGCTGGCGGCATCACCAGCGCGATCGTGGCCGACCTGGCCCGCGCCGGCGGTGGCGGCCAGTTCTTCCTGCTCGACCTGACCCCGACACCCGACCCCGCCGACGAGCGGATCGCCCTGTTCCGCCAGGGCCGCGACGCGCTCAAGGCGGCGCTGATCGCCGAGGCCCAGGCGAAGGGCGAAAAGGTCACTCCGGTGCAGATCGACCGGACGATCATGGGCGTCGAGCGCTCGGAGGCTGCCCTGCGGGCCATCGAGACGGTGGAAGCCGCCGGTGGCGCGGCCTTCTACCGCAGCCTGGACCTGCGCGACGGCCCCGCCGTCAGCGCGGTGGTCGAGGAGATCCGCGAGCGCTTCGGACGGATCGATGTGCTGCTCCACGCCGGCGGCATCGAGATCAGTCGCGGCCTGGCCGATAAGCAGCCCGACGAGTTCTACCGCGTCTTCGACATCAAGGCTGACGGCTTCTTCAGCCTGCTGCGGGCGGCCAGGGGCTTGCCGATCGGCGCCACGGTGGCCTTCAGTTCCGTGGCCGGGCGCTTCGGCAACAGCGGCCAGACCGACTACAGCGCCGCCAATGACCTGCTCTGCAAGATCACCAGCAGTATGCGGCACACCCGTCCTGAGACGCGCGGCATCGCCATCGACTGGACGGCCTGGGGCGGCATCGGTATGGCCACCCGCGGCTCCATCCCCAGGATCATGGAGATGGCGGGGATCGATATGCTCCCGCCGGAGGTGGGCATCCCCACCATCCGCCGCGAACTGACCGCAGGGGGCACCCGTGGCGAGATCGTGGTCGGGATGCGTCTGGGCATCCTCACCGAGGAGTTCGACGAGCATGGCGGCCTCGACCCGGAGAAGGTCGCGGCGGCCCTGGCCGCCCGCGAGCGCCCGCTCCTGATGGTCGGCACGGTGCGCAAGGCCGGTCTCTACAGCGGCATCATCGCGGAGACGGCACTGGACCCGGCGGTGCAACCGTTCCTCTACGACCACAAGATCGACGGCACGCCGGTGCTGCCCGGGGTGATGGGCACCGAGGGCTTCGCCGAACTGGCCAGCCTGCTGGTTCCCGGCTACCGCGTGGCCCGTATCGAGCACGAGCGGCTCGACAGCCCGGTGAAGTTCCACCGCGGCCAGCCGCGCACCCTGGTGCTCAAGGCCACGCTGCATCCGGCCGGCGAGGGTGAACTGCTGGCGCACACCGAACTGCGCTCGGTCTTCCAGCCAGCGGTGGCGCCAGGGCACACCCCGCCCCCGCCCCAGGAGACGGTCCACTTCCGCGCCACGGTGCGTCTGACCAATGCCCCCGCCGTGGAGGCCCACGCCGAACGGCCGCAGATGGCCGAAGACGCGCGGGTGGTGGAGCGTTCGGACATCTACCAGGTCTACTTCCACGGCCCGGCATACCAGGTGCTGGAGAAGGTGCTGATCGCCGGCAACATGGCCTTCGGTATGCTCGCCAGCGACCTGCCGCCCGACAGCGCCCCCGCCGAGGCCGAGCACCTGGTGGACCCGCGCCTGCTCGAGCTCTGCTTCCAGACTGCCGGGGTCTGGGAGATCGCCAACACCGAGGCGATGGCGCTACCCTCCTCGCTGGAGACCCTCGAGGTCTACCAGCACCCCGAAGTGGGCAACGGGAAAGCGATCTACGCCATCGTCACGGCTCAGGACGAAGGGGCCAGTTTCGACGCCCGGGTCATTGACGACGAGGGCAACGTCTACCTTGACCTGACCGGCTATCGCACGTCGAAGCTCCCCGGCGTGGCGAAATTCTAGCCCTCTGTCCACGCCCATTCGGCGGGTTTGCGCCAGCCCGTTGGGCCGCGGCGCCGGTGCAGCCGGCGTCGCGGCCCAATGAAATCAACACACAAAGTCCCGTTGGCGCAGCGAAGCCACGTTGCGCCAACGGGGGATCATCCGGGGGCCGCAGGCTCCCGTAACCCCCGCCGAGACGAAGTCTCGTTATAGCACCAGACCGGGCATGCAATCTGAACCGGCGCGCAATGCCGCGACCCACACACCATCCCATGATTACCTGGCTCACCCAGACCGAACGTGATCTTCCGGCGCTCGCCCCATCAGCGTGGTTGAGCCTGCCGGAGCGTGAGCGCCTGGCGGCGCTGCGGGTGGAGAAGCGCCGCCGCGAATGGCTGCTCGGTCGCTGGACGGCCCGGCGGCTCATCCAGCGCCACCTGGCCGAGTCCGGGCTTGCCTGCGACCCGCGCGACCTGGAGATCGTGGCCGCGCCCAGCGGCGCGCCAACTATCGGCGCGTGCCAGCCCGCGGTGCAGGCGGCTCTCGACGGCTGGCACCTGACCATCAGCCACAGCCAGGGCCGCGCCCTCTGCGCGCTGGCGCGCACCCCGGCCATCGGCGCCGATATCGAACAGGTGGCGCCGCGCCACTCCGCCTTTGCTGGCGACTACTTCACCCCCATCGAGCGCGCGGCGGTCGCGGCGGCCCCGCCCGAACGACGCGAGTTGCTCATTACGGCCATCTGGAGCGCCAAAGAAGCCGCGCTCAAGGCCCTGCGCCTGGGCCTGAGCGTTGACACCCGGCGCGTCGAGTGCCGCGTGGCCCCCGCCAGCGGCGGCGCATGGGCCACGGTTGCCCTGTCCTGCGATCCCATCCTTGAGGCCCCGCCGCTCCGCGGCTGGTGGCGCGTGTCTGAAGGCTATGTGCTCACGCTGGCCGTGGGCGCCGCGTAGCGCATGGCGAAGGGGAAAAGCCCGATGGAGATGGAAGACTACATCCGCAAACTCCGCGAACGGAAGGCCATCGCCGCCGGTACGCCGAAGGACGCCGAAGCGCAACACCAGAAGGGCCGGCTCACCGCTCGCGAGCGCCTTGCCCTGCTCTTTGATCCCGATAGCTTCAATGAAATTGACACCCTGGTGATGCCGCGCTACGAGAGCTACATGGGCGGCAAGGGTTCACGCTACGGTGATGGCGTGGTTACCGGCTTCGGGCTGGTCAACGGCCGGCAGGTCTTCGCCGCGGCCCAGGACGCCAGCGTGATGGGCGGCTCGCTGGGCGAGATGCACGCCAATAAGATCGTCAAGGCCATGCGCATGGCCCTGGCCTACGGCTGCCCCTTCGTCGCCCTGAACGACTCGGGCGGCGCCCGCATCCAGGAAGGGGTGGATAGTCTGGCCGGCTACGCGCGGATCTTCGACACCAACTGCGAAGCCTCCGGCGTCATTCCGCAACTCTCGGTGATCCTCGGCCCCTGCGCTGGCGGTGCGGTCTACTCCCCCGGCCTTACCGATTTCATCTTCATGACCGAGAACAGCTACATGTTCATCACCGGCCCGGAGGTGGTCAAGTCGGTCATGCAGGAGAACGTCAGCCAGGAGGAACTCGGCGGCGGGCGCGTCCATGCCACCGAGAGCGGCGTGGCCCACTTCCTGGCCACCGACGACCGCGAGTGCCTGCAGAAGGTGCGTGAACTGCTGAGCTACCTGCCCTCGAACAACGTCAACGATCCGCCCTACGTACCCCCCCGCGACGACCCTGACCGCCGCTGCCCCGAACTGGAGCATATCGTTCCGGTGGATCCGCAGAAGCCCTACGACGTGCGCCAGGTGATTGCCAGCATTGTAGACGACGGGCGCTTCCTCGAGGTCCACGAACTCTGGGCGCAGAACATGGTGGTGGGCTTCGCGCGCCTCGATGGCTACGTGGTGGGCATCGTGGCCAACCAGCCCCAGGTGCTGGCCGGCACGATTGACATCAAGGCCAGCATCAAGGCGGCGCACTTTATCCGCATCTGCGACACCTACAACGTGCCGATCATCACCTTGCAGGACGTGCCGGGCTTCCTGCCGGGCACCAGCCAGGAGTACGGGGGGATCATCCGCAACGGCGCGCGGCTGATCTACGCCTACTCCGAGGCGACCGTGCCCAAGTTGATGATCATTCTGCGCAAGAGCTACGGCGGGGCCTACTGCGTGATGAGCAGCAAGGGCCTGCGCGGCGACCTGCTCTACGCCTGGCCCAACGCCGAACTGGCGGTGATGGGCGCGGCGGGCGCCGTCAACATCCTCTTCCGCAACGAGGTCAAGGCGGCCGCCGATCCCGAGGCCCGGCGCCAGGAACTGATCGAGGAGTATCAGGAGAAGTTCAACAACCCCTACGTCGCTGCTGCGCGGGGCCTGATCGACGATGTGATCGAGCCGCGCGACAGTCGCCGGGTGCTCATCCGCGCCCTGCACGTGACGCTCTCCAAGCGCGAACGGCACGTGCCGAAGAAACACGGGATCTCGCCGATGTAACGCGCGACCGCCGACGCGCCGGGCCAGTGGCCCGGCGCCAGAGAAGGTGCACCCATGTTCAAAAAAGTGCTTATCGCCAACCGGGGCGAGCCTGCCGTGCGCGTCGTGCGCGCCTGCCGCGACCTGGGGATCCCCGTGGTGGCCCTCTACGAGCCGGATGACCGCGGCGCGCTCTATGTGCACCTGGCCGATGAGGCCTACCTGGTCGAACCGCCGGCCAGTTACCGCGACCCGGACCTGGTGATCGCCCTGGCGCGGCAATCCGGCGCCGACGCCGTCCATCCCGGCTACGGCTACCTCGCCGAGCACCTCGACTTTACGCGCGCCTGTGAGCAGGAGGGGATCGTGGTGATCGGGCCGGGCAGCGCATGCCTGGAACTGACCACCAACAAGATCGCCGCGCTCGAGCGGGTGCGGCAGGCCGGCTTCTCCACCGTCACCGCCTCGAGCCGCGCCTTCACGCCCGACGAGGCCGACGCCCTCCACGCCGAGGCCGAGCGCCTGGGCTACCCGGTGATCGTCAAGCCCTGGTCGGGAGGCCGGGGACGCGGCACCCAGATCGTGCGGGAGCCGGCGCGCCTGCTCGACGTCGTGCGCGAGGCTGCCGCCGCTGCCCAGGCCGTCTTCGGCAATCCGCGCGTCTACCTCGAAGTCGCGGTGCTCCCCTCGCGCTACGTCGAGGTGCCGCTCCTGGCCGACAACTACGGCGCGCTGGTGCACATGGGCGAGCGTGACAGCACCATCCAGCGCAACAAACGCAAGGTGATCACCGAGTCCCCCGCCCCGGGTCTCACCCCGGCGCAGCGCGCCGCCGTTCGCGGTGCGGCGGTGGAGATCGCGCGCCTCTTCGGTTGCCGGGGGGCCTGCACCGTGGAGTTCGTTGTTGATACCGACGGCCAGTACTACTTCACCGAGGTCAAGCCGCGCCTGCAGGTCGAGCATCCCGCCACCGAGATGGTGACCCGCATTGACGCGGTGCGCGAGCAGATCCGCCTGGCCGCCGGGCAACCGCTGGGCTTCGGCCAGGACGACGTGCGTATCGCCGGCACGGCCTTCCTCTGCCGGATCAACGCCGAGGACCCCTGGCGCGACTACCTGCCCAGCCCCGGGCGCATCGGCATGTTCCGTGTGCCGGGAGGCCCCAATGTGCGCGTGGACACCTACGCCTTCAGCGGGGCCGAGGTCTCGGTGCGCTACGAGTCGCTCTTCGCCAAGCTCGCCGTCTGGGGGGCCAATCGCGAGGAGGCCCTGCATCGTCTGCGCCGCGCACTCACCGAGTTCGCCATTACGGGGATCAACACCAACATCAGCATGCTGCGGCAGATGGTGAGCGACCCCGATTTCATCGCGGGGACCTACGACTCCGAGTTCAGCCACCGGCGCCTGGAACCCGCGGCGCGCCCCGACGGCGAGAGCCTGCGCGACCTGGCCGCCGTGGCCGCCCTGGCCTTTCTGGCCCGCGTCCAGTCCGCCCGCCCGATCACGCCGACCGCCTTCACCAGCGGCTGGCACCGCGATAGCAGGAGGCTCCCCCAATGAGCAAGCTGCACGTCACCATCGAGGGCCACGAATTCGTGGTCGAGGCGGGCGCCCTGCCCAGACATGATGAACCGGTCAGCATCACCATTGACGGGACCCCCGTAACGGTCATCGTCTCGTCGCTGGTCGGGCCGGAGGCGATCGAGTGGGCCGTGGTCGGCACGCATCCCTACGAACTCACTGTGGACCCCGATCTGCGCTGGATCGACACGCCCCAGGGGCGCTACCAGATCCAGGTGCGCGATCTCGAAGCCACGGTCGCCCGGCCCCGCAGCGGCGACGGGCGCGTCAAGGCCCCCATTCCCGGACGCATTGTCCGCGTTCTGGTGGAACCGGGCCAACCGGTTCAGGTTGGTCAACCGGTGGTGGTGCTGGAAGCGATGAAGATGGAGAACGAGATCCAGGCGCCGCGCGCCGGCACCGTCAGCGATCTGCACGTCAGCGCGGGGCAGGTGGTCAAGTTGCACGAGTTGTTGCTCGAGATCAGTTGATC
>DAOUDA010000304.1:0-2104 GCA_034431835.1 Chloroflexaceae bacterium
CAAAGCCCGCGGGGGTATGGGGAACCCGCCCCAGCACCCGCTCCTGCCCGTCGGTCCAGATGGCCGCAACCAGGTCGGTCGTGCCCACATCACGCGATACACCACTGCTTCACTCCGGTGGACGGCGGGGACCGATCGCTCCAGCAGGGTCGCGACCTCAAGGGGGGGACGGCCTCACCGCCGACGACTACATGATACCAGGGGGCAGGGGGAGGGTGAGGCCCCCCCTTCTTCATCCGTCCATACGCCGCGCGCGCTGCCGTCGGTTATAATAAACGACGAACGATCGAAGGAGAAGCGCGATGAGGCTACCGATCGAGTGGCTGACCATCCTGCTCTCGCCCCAGGCCGTCGCCGCGGCGAGCCTGTTGATCTTCCTCGCTGGCCTTTCCGAGGGTATTGGCACCCAGGGGGTGACGCTGCTGATGAGCCGTATCACGCCCCTGCGCTTCGTGCTGGGCCTGCTGGCCTCGGCCCTGTTGTACGTGCTGAGCGCCGTGATCTGGATGTGGGCCCTCTGGCTGGCCGTGCGCATGCTGTTCGGCGTTGAAGTACCCCTGCGGCTGTTCTTCGTCACCGTGAGCGCCTCCTACGGGCCGTTGCTGCTGGGCGCGCTGGCGCTGCTCCCGCTCGTGGGCACAACCATTCGCTGGGCGCTGCGGCTGTGGAGCTTCAGTATCGCGCTCGCATCCATCGCGGCCGTAACCGAACTGACGCACTGGCAGGCCGCCGTCGGCGCCCTGGGAGGCACCCTGCTGATGGAGGGCGCCCGCTGGTTGTTGAGCGAACCCGCCGAGGCGGTCGCCCGCCGCATCTGGGCGCTCACCACCGGCAAGCCGCACCTCGTCCGGCGCGAGGAACTTCCGCAGGTGATTCCCGGTTACGAGCCGGCGGTCAAAGGCGAGCGATGATTACAGCATTGGCCTGGCTGGGTTGGGCGCTGCTGATCCTGTTCATCCTCTTCGCGATTGCCATTCCCCTCTCGGTCCTGATCTGGTGGGCAGGGTGGCGCAAGGCTACCCCGCAAACCCACTTGCAGCCGCCCGGCCCGCCTGCCGCCGGGCCGTTCCTGGTCTACCTCTCCGGCGTTGATGACATCTCCGGCGAGTTCTCGACCCCCTACGAGGATGCGCTCCTGGACGCCATCGCCGACCGCATCCCCGGCCTGGTCATTGTCACCGATGTCTTCGCCTACTCCTACGCCAATGTGGGCATGACCAACGAGGGCAACCTGGCCTGGTTCTGGGCCTGGCTCAACTCGCTGCGGCTCAACAAGAAAAGCCCCTTGCGGCGCGTTGGGCGCCTGATCAACCTGCGCAACATGCTCCATGTCGCCGTTTCCGCCGACCGGCGCTACGGCCCGATGTACAACTACGGCGTGGCGGAGATGATCATCCAGGCACTCTTGCGCCATGGCTACGTCCTGGGCAGCGGTTCGCAGGTCGCCCTCCTGGGCTACAGCGGCGGCGCCCAGATCGCCCTGGGAACGTCGGGCTACATCCAGGCCACCCTGCGCGCGCCCGTGCAGGTGTTCTCGCTGGGTGGCATCATGAACTCCAGCGACAGCCTCAGCCGGATCAGCGCCCTGACCCATCTCTATGGAACCAGGGACCGCTGGCACCACCTGAGCGACCTGATTTTCCCCGCCCGCTGGCCGATCTTCCGCGGCACCCAGTGGAACCGGGCCCTGGCGATGGGCAAAATCGAAAAGGTCTGCCTCGGCCCGATGGTCCATACCGGCCGCGGCAGTTACCTCGACGCGACGCGCCACGTCGAGGACGGGCGCAGCTACCTCGACGTGACCGCCGATACCATCGCCGAGCGGATCAGGCGCCTCACCCCCAGCACTGCCGCAACCTCTCTGGGAGCGTAGCCCGCCGGACCCTACCGCCAGAGGCGGATGCGCAGCGGCTCTGGCCTCTCCCCAACCCTCCTCGGCCGGGGGCTCCTCCCCCCGTCGGGGGGAGGCTGCGAGGGGGCGGAAATGCCAAAAAACGTGCGTTACCGACTACTCACCCCAGGGCTGATGCAAAGTCGGCGGCAAGGCGCTGCCCCGGCGTGAACACCTGTCCGGTACGATGAAGGCGCCACCCAATCATCCGTA
>DAOUDA010000305.1:0-2415 GCA_034431835.1 Chloroflexaceae bacterium
CAGACTCGTCAGGGCCATCGCCCCACCGGTGCAACACGAGGGCAAAGCCCTCCCAGACCTTCCCGTTCGAGCACTTGCCGGATGCACCACTAAAGTACGTTGCGTGGTACTTCCGCCCCCCTCCCCAGCGGGGGAAGGGGCGGAGTGATCGAAAAACCCGGTTCACAGAGTAGTACGGGTCGCGCCGGTCTGGGCGCCTGGTTATGACGGATGTTCTTTTGGGGAAGCCTTGCCACCGCGTATGGCGCTTCTGTCGCTGGCTGAGTTAGTGGCCCTGCGCGAGACCTGGCGGGCGAGCGGGCTGCGCCTGGTGCTGACCAATGGCGTCTTCGACGTGCTCCATGCCGGGCACGTCAGGTACCTGGAACAGGCGCGCGCGCTCGGCGACGTGCTGGTGGTGGCGCTTAACTCCGACGCTTCGACCCGGGCGATCAAGGGGCCGTTGCGCCCCATCACGCCGCAGGCTGAGCGCGCCGCGGTGCTCGGCGCGCTCCGCGCCGTGGACCACGTGACGCTCTTCGACCAGCCCACGGCCGAGGCCATCGTCGGCGCGCTGCGCCCCGATGTGTATGTCAAGGGCGGCGATTACGCCACGCCCGACCAGGCCCCCGACCTGGCGCGCCTGCCCGAGGCGCGGATCGTCGCCGCCCAGGGCGGGCGGGTGGTGCTGCTGCCCTACGCCGAGGGGCAGTCAACCAGCGCGATCATCCAGCGCATTGTGGAACGCTACGGGCGAGCAAGGACCGGTTGAACCGGCGCCGCAGCAGGGGAGGGTCTGGCAGGGCGCCGCCCTCCCCGGATTATCTCACATGCACCTTAGAAAAACACCTTCGCCAGCTTCAGCACCCCCTGGTTCCAGGGTACGCGGTGGGAGATGCCGGTGGCGTGCTGGAACTCGTCGAGATGTTCGATGTACCAGCGGTAGTTCCGCACCAGGGCCTCTTTGTTTGAATACTTCGGCTTGAACCCCAGCACTCGCTCGGCCTTCTCTACCGAGACGAAGGAGTCTTCGGTGACCGTGCCATAGGCCCACTTGTAGACCGGCGAGAGTCTGAGCCGCTCCAACAGCACCAGGGCCGCGGTCATCGGCGCGGCGGGAAAGGTGATGATCCGCTTGCCAAACCCTGCTGCGTCAAGGACGGCCTGGAAGTCCTCTTTGATCGTCGTAAACTCTTTGGCCCCGATGTTGAAGGTGTCGTTGACCCGCTCACGATCGAGGGTGGCGCAGAGGTAGATGGCCTCGCAGAGATCTTCGACGTCGAGCAACTGGTAGCGGTTCTTGCCGTTGCCAGGCAGCGGGAAGTTCTTGCCGTCCTTGGCCCAGTCGTAGAGCATAGCAAAGATGCCGAGACGTTCGGGGCCGATGAACGATTTCGGGCGGATGATCGGCACGCACATCCCCCGCGCACGGTAACTGAGGCAGAGTTCCTCGGCCTGCACCTTGGCCTCGCCATAGGGGCCCACCCCGTCCAGTTTATCGGTCTCGAGCAGGGGATGGTGGTCAGGAATGCCGTAGACGGCGGTCGTGGAGATGTGGATGAAGCGTTCGACGCCGTGCTCCAGAGCCGATTGCAGCACGTTCCGGGTCCCGTCAATGTCGGTGGAGAAGATATCGGCCGGTTTGTAGAGCGGCAGGGCCGCCGCAGTGTGTACAACCTGGTCCACCCCTTGCATGGCCCGGTCAACCGCCGCGCGATCGCGGATGTCGCCGGTGTGCACGTCGACGCGGGAGCGTTCGGGGTAGTCGAAGGGGGCAATATCAAGGGAACGGACACGGTGGCCGCGTTCCAGCAGATAGCGCGTGAGGTTGATGCCCAGGAACCCCGCGCCGCCGGTGATGAGGAATGTCTTGCTCATTGTCAGGATGTGGTTGATATGCGCGACTCACTGGTGCATCCGGCTAGCTCCCTTCCACGAATGGCGGGGAAGCCGGTTTCTGGGATGGCGCAGCCCTCCCAGACTCTGCCGTTCAATGCCGGATGCAGGAAAGGGGTCTTCGGAGGGGCGAAGCCTCGCCGAGTTTCCCCTGCAGGGGGCGGTCTTGTTCCAAGACGCCGCCGCGCCCAATTATACCCAACAATCGCAGCTGCGCTTCCACGACGGCAAGGCGGTCCACGCGAGACTCAATGATCCGTAACGTAAGTTGCGTGGCATTTCCGCCCCCTCCCAGCCTCCCCCCGTTGGGGGGAGGAGCTGGACTCCCTCCCCCTCCCCAGCGCGGGAGGGTCTGGGAGGGCTTTGCCCTCCCAGAAACCCGCCTCCCAGCCCTTTCGTGTATCAGGACTTGCCGGATGCACCACTAAGATTATCCGAATCCCGACTTGAGGTAGTCTACCCGCTCCGTGTTGATCGCCTGATCGCGGGCCATTGGCCGACGCGCTGAGGCGTCAGGACGTCATCGCAAACTGGCGTGAT
>DAOUDA010000306.1:0-21400 GCA_034431835.1 Chloroflexaceae bacterium
CGGCGGCCTGGCTGGCCGAGCAGCGGGCCCGCCGCACCGCGCTGGCCCCGCCCCGCGCGCGGCGCCGTCTGGGGCTGGTTGCCGCGCATCGCCCCAGGGGTGATGACGCCTCCCAATCACGCCCCCTGCAACGCGCTGAGCGGGCCGCTGAGCGGCGATGCGGCGGGCACGGGTATTTCTCCACGATCTACGCGGGCCGGCACCGTCGCGCGCCTCCGGCCCCGTCGGGGCCGGAGTGGCCGGGCTGAGCACGGCCCGGGCGGCCAGCATTGTTGGCGCGGCAGAGATCGGGAGAACCTACCCGGCCTACCTGGACAACCCGGACAGAGCGCATCAGGACGCCCTGAACCGAACGAGGCGCACCCGGACCCCGCCTGGCCAGCTACCTGGCTGCCTGGACGCGCCGTCCAGGTAGCTGGTCAGGGTGGCCAGGTAGCCGGTCAGGGTGGCCAGGTGGCCGGCCAGGTGAATGCGCTGCGCGGAGCGCATCAGGATGCGGCATGTCCAGGTGGCCGGGTAGTCCAGGTAGATTCCCGCCACGATCTGCGCGAGCAGGCCCCGTCGCGCGCCTCCAGCCCCGTTCGGGCCGGAGTGGCCGGGCTGAGCGCGGCGCCGGGCGTCGGGGCGCAGGTTGCAGAGGGTTGATCCCGGCGCCAGCCGCCGTGCAGCGTGGGGCAGCGGCGCTCCGCCGAACGGCGGAGATGGTACCATCAGGCGGAACGCACCGTTATCGTCGCCCGTCCTCGCGCACCAGCGGCGCCAGGGCCGCATTGAGCGCGGCATAGCCCGCCGCGTTGAGATGGGCCTCGTCCTCGGCGTAGGCGTCGCGGACATAGCCGTCCGGCCCGCAGAGCACCGCGGCGCTATCGAGCAGTTGCACATCCGGGGCGGCCAGGCCTGGCAAGCCCTGGTTCACGGCTGTAATCGCCTCCTGGACGGCGCGGCCCGCGTATGGCCCGCGCGCCAGCGGGAAGATGGTCGTCAGGATGACCCGCGCCCCCAGGACGCGGGCGTCAGCCACGACAGAGGCGATCGCGGCGCGCACGGCGCTCACCCGTCGCTCGCGATCCGGCGCCCGGCCGGTCAGCTCAACCAGGTCGTTCACCCCCATCTGCACGACAACGATGTCTGGACGCAGCGGCGCGACCATTGCCTGGAAGCGCTGCGCCAGGTAGGTCGCCGTGGCGCCGGGGATGCCGGCGTTCACGCAGTGGCATCCCGGCAACTCCGGCAGGCGCCACCAGTCGGCCCGGGAGTCGCCGAAGAAGACGACGCGCCGGGGCGAGCGAGCTGCCTCAGGGTTGGCTGATCCTTCCATGCGGTGTAGCTCCTCCTTGTGCCCTCGACCACGAAGGGGACGGGCGGGGCTGCGCCTCTCCGTCCTGGCCGGCGTGGGCGGTGATACGCGGGACGCCCCCGGCGGCGATACGCGGGATGGCCCGGCGGCGATACGCCGGACGCCCCCGGCGGCGATGCGGCCCGGCGGCGATACGCGGGACGCCCCCGGCGGCGATACGCCGGACGCCCCCGGCGGCGATACGTAGAGACGGCCCGGCGGGCCGTCTCTACGTCGTCCCGCGTCCGGTACGCCACGATCGGGCGGCCGGCCATCCCCGCGTCGTCCCGCGTCCGATACGCCACGATCGGGCGGCCGGCCATCCCCACGTCGTCCCGGGGGCGGGTACGCCGTGATGGGGCGGCGGGATGCCCCGGGCGGGGCGCCCCGGCCCCCCGGCGGCGATACGGCCCGGCGGCGATACGCGGGACGCCCCGGCGGTAATGCGGGGGACGGTCGCGCCCTTCGGTTCCAATGGCGATCACTTATCCTGGAGCGCGGCCACGCCGGGCAGCACCTTGCCTTCGAGCAGTTCGAGCGAAGCGCCGCCGCCGGTCGAAACGTGGGACATCTTCTCCGCCAGGCCGGCCTGCTCGACCGCGGCCACCGAGTCACCACCGCCCACAATTGTGATCGCGCCACGCTCGGAGGCGGCGGCCATGGCCTGGGCGATCGCGTGGGTGCCGGCGGCGAAGGGCTCCATCTCGAACACGCCCATCGGCCCGTTCCAGATCACCAGCTGGGCCCGGGCGATCTCGTCGCTGTAGAGCTTCACCGTTTCGGGGCCAATATCGAGAATGCGCCAGCCCTCGGGCACGGCATCCACGCTGACCACGCGCTTCTGGGCATCGGCGCTGAAGGCATCGGCGATCAGCGCGTCCACCGGCAAGAGCAGGCGCACATTGGCCGCCTGGGCCTTGGCGATCAGGTCGCGGGCCACCTCGAGGCTGTCCGGCTCGACCAGCGAGTCGCCCACCGCTTTGCCCTGCGCGAGGAGGAAGGTGTTGGCCATGCCTCCGCCGATGAGCAACGCATCCACCTTGCCGAGGAGATTCTCAATCACGCCGATCTTATCGCTGATCTTGGCCCCGCCGATAATCGTTACGAAGGGGTGTCTGGGATTCTCCAGCGCCCCGCCGATGAACTCCAACTCCTTCTCGAGGAGGAAGCCGGCGACGGCGGGGAGGAAGTGGGCCACGCCCTCGGTGGAGGCATTGGCGCGGTGGGCCGCGCCGAAGGCATCGTTGACAAAGACATCGCCGAGACGGGCCAGTTCGGCGGCCATCTCCGGGTCGTTCTTCTCCTCGCGGGGGTCGAAGCGTGTATTTTCGAGCATCAAGACGATCCCGGGCTTGAGATCGGCCACGGCGGCCTCGGCGGCAGGGCCGGTGATCGCCTCGGTCTTGCGCACCTCCTGCGCCTCGGGGAGCAACTCGAAGAGCCGCTCGACGACGGGGCGCATGCTGTACTTGGGGTTCACCTTGCCCTTGGGACGACCGAGGTGCGACATGAGCACCACCCCGTTGGCGCCATGCTCCAGCAGGTACCGAATCGTCGGCAGCGCGGCGCGAATGCGGGTATCGTCGGTGACATTGCCCGCCTCATCCTGCGGCACGTTGAAATCAACGCGCACCAACGCGCGCTTGCCGGCCCACTCGACGTCGCGGATGGTCTTTTTGTTCATAGGGGGATCTCCTTCTACGGAACTATCCCGGCGCGAACCATTGTAGCATACCATTCAGCGCCCTAAAAAAACAAACACTGGGGGCGGCCGGGCCGCCCCCAGTCTACGCGAGGCCGGAGAGCCATCAATGGGCGTTGGCGGCTTCGACCTCTTTCCTGTGCTGGGCGATGATCGCGTCAACCAGGTGCCCGGGCACCTCCTCGTAGTGGGAGAAGCGCATCGAGAAGCGCCCCCGCGCCTGCGTCAGGGCGCGGAGGTCGGTGACGTAGCGCTGCACCTCGGCGAGGGGGGCCTGGGCGCTGATCACCGTGCGACCGTGACCGGCGGGCATCATACCGAGCACCCGCCCGCGCCGCGAGCTCATGTCGCTCATAATGTCGCCGGCGTACTGATCGGGCACGACGATCTCCAGGGTGTAGATGGGCTCCATAATGTACACCCCGGCCTTCTGCGCGGCCAGCTTGAAGGCCTCCTTGCCGGCGATCTTGAAGGCGATTTCCTTCGAGTCGACCGGGTGTTCCTTGCCATCGAAGACGGCCACGCGCACGTTGCTGATCGGGCTGCCGGAGAGCAGGCCCTCGGCCATGGCCTCGCGCACGCCCTTCTCGATGGCCGGCATGAAGCCCTTCGAGATCACCCCGCCGACAATCTCATTGACAAACTCCAGCGGGTCCTCGCGGTTCGGGTCGGGCTCCAGCGGTTCGACCCGCAGCGACACGTCGGCGAACTGCCCGGCGCCGCCGGTCTGCTTCTTGTGGCGGTACTGGGCCTCGGCGCGGCCCCGGATGGCCTCGCGGTAGGGCACCCGCGGCAGGTCAATGTCAATGTTCACGTCGAACTTACGCTTCATGCGCTCGGCGACGATCTGCAAATGGCTCTCACCCAGGCCGGCGAGCAGGGTCTCGCCGGTCTGCGGGTCGCGGGAGACGACCAGGGTGGGGTCCTCCTCGACCATGCGGCTCAGGGCGCTGCCGAGCTTATCGAGGTCAGCGCGGCTGCGCGGTTTGACCGTGGCGATAAACGCCGGAGCGGGGAAGGCGATCGGCTCCAGTTGGAGGGCGCGGCCCGGAGCGCAGAGGGTGTCGTTGGTGGAGGTTTCGGCGAGTTTGGTGATCATGCCGATGTCGCCGGGGCCGACGCTCTCGACGTCGCGCTGCTCCTTGCCGAAGACGCTGTAGACATGGCCGACGCGCTCTTCCTTGCGGGTCCGGCTGTTGACCAGGGTCGAGTTGGCGCGCACCTGGCCCGAATAGACGCGGAAATAGCTGATCTTGCCGTAGGTGTCGGCGATGGTCTTGAAGACCAGGGCCGTCACCGGCTCATCGGCGGCGGGTTGGAGGGTGACCAGTTCGCCGCTGGCCAGATCGGTGGCCACCACCTCCTGGCGCGCGGCGGAGGGGATGCTATCGACGATGCCGTTGAGCAACTGCTGGATGCCGGCGACTTCCAGCGCCGAGCCACAGAAGACCGGCACAATCGAGCCGTCGGCGATACCGGCGCGCAGGCCCACCAGCAACTCCTCGCGGGTGAGGGCATCCTCGCCGCCCTCCAGGTAGCGCTCGATCAACTCATCGTTGGTGGCCGCGATGCGGTCAATCAGCGCGGTGCGCCACTCGTGCATCACGGCGTCGAGTTCGGCGGGCACGTCCGCCTCGATAAAGTCGCCATTGTGGTTGGGCGAGATCATCCAGGCGCGCTGCTGCCGCAGGGAGATAATGCCCTGAAACTCTTTCCCGGCGCCAATAGGGATCTGCATCGGGATCACCGCGGCGTCGAGGCGCTCGCGGGCCTGCTCGATCACCCGGTAGAAATTGGCATTTTCGCGGTCAAGTTTATTAACAAACAGGATACGCGGCACCTTCTGCTGAACGGCCATCTCCCAGACCAGTTCGGTGCCGACTTCGACACCCGCGGCGGCGTCAAGCACAATCACCGCGCCGTCCACCACGCGCATCGCTGCGGCGATGTCGCCGGCGAAATCGGCGAAGCCAGGAGTGTCAATCAGATTGATTTTGTCATCATGCCACTCGAGGGGGAGCACGGAGAGGGAAACGGACATCCCGCGGCGTTGCTCGTCGGGGTCAAAATCACTCACGGTTGACCCATCTTCGACGCGCCCCATGCGCGGGATGGCGTGTGCGGTCATCAGCATCGCCTCGGCCAGCGTTGTCTTGCCGCTGCCGAGGTGACCAAATATGCCGATGTTGTGTATCCTTTCCGGTCCGTACGGTCGCATGGCTGTCCTCCTCGACGTGTCCAACGCGCCGCCTTGATGATGTGACCAGTTTCCGCGGGGCGCGCGCCCCGTACCCGCCAGGCGGGTGTGGAACACGGGCCGGGTAGGCCCGGCCGTGGGCCCCTTTCCATCTATTCTGGTCACACCGCCGGCAGGCGCTGCCTGGAAAGGGGGTTCGTTAAGAACAGATTATAGTCCCGGAAATGGTTGCGTCAATGGGGGAGGCCGCAACACAGGGATTGTTCAGGGGATGCACACCAGACCCGGGGTGTGGAGGTGTAGAGGTATGGAGGTGTAGAGGTATGGAGGTGTGGAGGTGTGGGGGTGTACGTCACATCTCCACATCTTCACATCTCCACACCTCCACGGACCTGCAGTTACCCGGCCCCAACCCTACACCGCCGTGGCGGTGACCTTGATCATGCGGTCGCCCTGCACGATCTTGTCGCACACCTCGTCCATGCCGCTGATCACGCGCCCGAAGACGGTGTGCCTGCCGTTCAGATGGGGTTGCGGCGCGTAGACGATGAAGAACTGGCTGCCGTTGGTGTTCGGGCCAGCGTTGGCCATGGAGATCACGCCCCGTTCGTGGGTAAGGGGGTTGCCCATGGTCTCATCGCGGAAGCGATAGCCGGGGCCGCCGGTGCCGGTGCCGGTGGGGTCGCCGCCCTGGATCACAAAGTCCTTGATGACGCGATGGAAGACCACGCCATCGTAGAAGCCTTCGTTGGCGAGGAAGACGAAGTTGTTTACGGTCATCGGGGCGTACTGGGGATATAACTCAAGTTCGATCGTACCCTTGTTGGTCTCCATTGTGACCCGGTAGGTCTTCGTCACATCTATCTGCATCGGCGGCGGGCTGGACCACTTTTTGGCGCTCACGGCGCGTTCCTTTCCTTCTGCGGCGAGATCGCCAGGATTATAGCACGCCTGCGCCAGGCAGGGCGAACCGGCAGGTCGCTCTGCCGGCTCGGACGGGCAGGAAGGTCCTGGGCTGAGCCTGTTCCTCCGGTCCATCGTCGGCCTGTTCGGGCCGGCGAGAGCGGTTGCGCCGGTTCTACGCCGCGAGACCGAGGCGGGCCTTCGTGGCCTGCAGATCCATCCCGTGCAGGCGCAGCAGGTTCTCGCCGAGGATCTTCTTCTTGGCCTGCACGGTAAGCTGGCCGCAGCCGTAGCCCTGCACGATATCCTCCGGCAGTTCAAACTCCCAGAAGGCTTTCAGGGCGCCGCGGGGATGCCAGATCGGCGTTTCGCCGCCGTAGATGATCTTATCTTCGCCGCACCAGAAAAGCAGCTTGGCCATGTTTTCGGCGAAGACGCGGGGCGAGCGGACCACAAAGTTCACCGTGGCGGCGATGGAGGCATAGAGGTTGGGGTAGCGCACCAGTTGCCAGCACACCTCATCAATGAACGGCAGACCCACGTGGAAGATGACGAAGTTAATGTCGGGGAAGTTCGCCGCGGCACCGTCCATATCCCACGTCTGGGTATGCTCGATGGGCTGGGGGCCAAGGGGCACGCCCTTGTGGACGCCGATCAGGTTCACGCCGAGTTCGAGAGCTTTCTCGAACACCGGAAAGGCAACGCGGGGATCGTCCATGCGCCAGGGGAAGGGCTGGCCGTAATCGTAGCGCACGTTGTACAGTTTGAACCCTCGGGCGCCAAACTCCTTGACCTGAATCTCCATAAGATCAAGGGCCCTTTTTCCCTCCAGCGGATTGATCGTGCCCCAGAAGATGGCCCGATCCGGATAGCGGCGGGCGAACTCGGCGCATTTCTCCCACTTTGAGAGGCCATCCTTGAAGAGATCGGTGAGAGGGAGGGGCTGGGCCACGATCATATCGGTAGGACTCTCATCGAAGACCATGCGGGCGATCTCTTCGACGCTCCACTCGCGCATGTACTCCTCAGGCGTCAGCGTGCGTTCGCCAGGGGCGTTCAGCACCTGGTGAAAGGCGTAGAGATGGTCAATGAACATCTCGCCGGGCTTGCCGAACGCATTCCGCTTGTCGAAGTTGAACACGTGGCACACGCAGTCGAAGACAAAGGCATCGCCGATCATCGTTGATCTCCTTCCTGAGCCGGCGCGCGCTCGCGGGCCAGGCGGGCCTCACGGAGCGGCAGAAGTTTCTCCAGGGGCAAGCGAAGTTTCGCGCGGGCGCTCTCCGAGAGGCGCTGCGGCGACCAGGGCACGTCCCAGGTGAAGCTGACCCGCACCTGTTCGACACCGGCGAGCTTGCCGACCTCTTCTTCGATCATGGTAAGCATGTGCATCGAGAAGGGGCACCAGCCAGTGGTGAGAATAAGATCGACATCAACCTGCGAGCCGGCGATACGCACCCGCTCGACCAGACCCATGTCAACGACGCTCACCTCTTTCTCGCGGCAACAGGGGTCGTAGCAGCGTCCAAGGGCCTCCATCACCTCGGCCAGTTCCGGCGATGGATCGAACAAGGCGGTCATGCAAACTCCTTTCGTGTTCTGGCGCAGCACTACGCCCTGACACTCCGGCGGCGGCGCCTCAAGGGAGTTGAGAACCGGGGGATATGATAACTATACACTACTATGTATTTCTTGTCAACAATAGTTTAGGTTTCAAACATAACCCGGGCAACAGCCGCCTCTGGCGGCGGGCGGAAGACGGGGCCGCCGCGCGACAGGGATTGGGGTTGCTCTAGTCGGAAAGGCCGGCGCGTAGCAGGAGCTGGTAGGCGATCAGCAGTTGCACCAGGCCCAGGGCGTGGCTCTGGCGCAACTCGCGGCCGTGGAGGTACAGGCCGATCTGTTCGGGGCGCAGGTAGCTGAGACCAGGGAGGCTGGCCCAGATGACCTCTTCAACCGCGGCGGCCTGGGCGGCGCTGATGGAACCATCGATCTCGAAGATCTCGGTGAGCCTTCCCTCGTCGCGGCCAACCCGCAGCCGCAGGGCCGGAGGCTGGATCTGCCGGGCCAGTACCGGGCCGAGATCGGGGTAGGTCAGGGTCGGCCGGAGCACCAGGCGCACATTGAGGTGGCCATCGGGGCCTTCGCCGTTCGGGTAAAAGCGCACCACGATGTCGGCCCAGCCCCGTTGGGGCTGGATGAACTCGGCGGAGTCGGCGCGGCTGCGAGCGATCTCGGCGCGCACCTGCTCGGCGGTGTAGCCGCGCAGGACGCAATCGCGCTGGATCTTCCAGCGTTCGCGCAGTTCCTCGGGAGGATCGAGAAAGACCTTGACGTGGTACGGCTCGCGCAGGCGCGGCGTCGCCAGCCCCAGCAACCCCTCGGCAATAATAAAGGGCGCCGGCTCCAGCCGCTGACGCCCGTCAAATTCGCCGGTAGCGTGGTTGTATACCGGTTTTACGATGGACTGGCCGCTGGCCAGGCGGTGGAGGTGTTCCTCCATCAGGTCAATGTGGTTGCAATCGGGATGCAGGGGGGTCAGACAGCGGTGTTCCCGCTCCGTCCGGCTGTAGCGGTGGTAATCGTCGAGGCTGAGCGTCGTGACCCGGTCGGGCCCGAGAATGGCGGCAATGCCGGTGCTGAGCGTCGTTTTGCCCGCCGCGCTGTCGCCGACCACTGCCAGGATAACGGGCCGCTGTTGCATACCCTACACCACTGCGCTCAAAGGAACCACGTTCAAAACATCACATGGTCCTCTATGTTCAGTATACCCCTCCAGCGCGGGTGGGACGACCGCACGGGGGGCGGTTTCGACCTACCTGGTCGGGTAGGGCAGGTGGGGGCACGGTGAAACTGGATTCCCCTTGTTGTGACCTCAGGCGTGATGCATATCCATGTTTCCGTCCTGGACGGGCACGGGGAGATTGCCTTCTTACACACAGGCCGCGCGGCGAACCAGGGCCCGGCACTACGACGCGACCGCTCCTTGTCGGGGCGGTTCGGAGGGGCTTCGCCCCAGCGGAAAGGGAAACCCTGCGGGGGTCTGCGGCCCCCGCAACTCCGGCCGAGACGAAGTTTCTCTGTCGTACTAGACGACTGGCACGGTCACCGACCGAAGCTGCCCAAGCACGAAGCGCCGGGCGCGGGGGGCCCGCTCGAGGGCGACGTGCTCGATCACCAGCGGCGCGCTGATCTCGGCGCGGACGACCGCGCCCAGGAAGGCCGGATAGTCCAGGATGCCTTCGCCCGGGCCGGGCAGATCGAGGGCCGCGCCACGCAGGCGCATGTCCTTGAGGTGGATCAGGCTGGTGTAGGGCGCCAGCCCGGCGACGAGGGGCGGCAGCAGTTCGCTCTGTTGCTGCCACATGCCGGGGGTCAGCAGGTTGGGCGGATCGAGCACCACCCGCACGTAGGGCGAGCCGATTTCTTCGCAAAAGGCCACAATCCGCTCGGGCGTATCGAGAACGTGGGCGAAGAACGGCTCGAAGACGAGAATGGCGTCGTTGGCGTCGAGGAGCGGAAAGAGGTCGTCCACCGCGCGGCGCAAGGTATCCCAGGCGGCCGTGCGCTGGTTCTCGGGGTGCTCTTCCAGCAGGCCCGGGGCGTAGGTGCCGCTCCACGTGACCACGCGCCGGGTGTCGAGGGCGGGCAGCAGGGCGATCAGATCGGCCAGCGCCGCCTGGGTGAACCCCATGGGCGCGTCAGCGGGCCGTAGCGGGTTGGCGTAGCCCGACGCGGCGACAATCTCGACGCCGCTGCCGGCGGCGGCCCGGCGCACGCGACGCGCCAGGGCGGCGTCGCAACCGGCGGGGAAGTGCGCCTGCACCGCCCCGAAGCCCATTTCCGCCACCTGCTCGAAGAGGCGCGGCACGTCCTGCTCCGGGCGAATGTCGATCCAGATGCCGAGTTGCATAGTGTGGTTCCAGGAATGAAACGTCGTTGCCAATTATACGCGATCCTGTTCAGGGCGCGACAGGGTGGTCACTCGCGGGGGAGCGAGGCGTTGCGCGCCGGGCGCAGCCGTGACGGCGACCATCCCGCCGCCCGCAGGTGCGCGCCGATGTCCACCCGCAACCCGGTGCGCGAGGAGGCCACGGCGGCCGAGGTCAGGGCCAGGCTGTGGATATTGTCTTCGGCGTCGGGCTCGGGCGCCGCCTCGCCCCACAGGGCGCGAGTGAAGATGTCCAGGCCCCGGGCCAGGCCCACCGGCGCCAGGCGCGGCATCTCCAGCGGACGTGGCGTGTCGCTTTCGCCCGGGTAGAACCAGACCGTTTCGTCCTCGCGCAGCAGCAAGGCGCCGTCCGACCCGGCCACGATCAACTCGCCGTCCCACGAACTGCGCGGGCCACGGGCCACCCAGCTCCCGAAGTAACTGACCGGGACGTCGCCCTCCAGCAGCAGGTCCACCGTGGCGCAGGAGTTGCCGCGAAACCAGCTCCAGGCCGGGCGGAAGCTGTGGGCAAAGACGCGCTGCCCGTTACGTCCAGAGATGAAACGGATGGTGTCGAAGTGATGAATTGCCAGATCTTCGATAAGCACTTCGGGCATACTGTCGCGCCAGCCGCCGAAGCGGAAGGGCACGCGGAACTGGCAGGTGATGTAGCCCAGTTCGCCGATCACCCCCCGGCGAACGGCATCGCGCAGGGCAACAATGTGGGGCAGCCAGCGCCGACCCTGGCCAACCATCAGCAGCGACCCGCTTTGACGGGCGGCCCGGAGCACGGCGACCCCGTCGGTCAGGCTGGCGGCCAGGGGCTTTTCGCAAAACACCGGCAGGCCGCGGTTCAACGCCGCCACGCTGATCGCGCGGTGGGTCTCGGGCGGCGTGACCACCAGTACGGCATCGGCCGGCGCCAGTTCAAAGGCGGCGTCGGCGTTGCCGTAGCGGCGTTCCTCGGGAACGCCGAAGGCGTCGCCGGCGGCGTCAAGCTTATCGGGCGCGCTGTCAACCAGGGCGGCGATGGTCCAGCGTGGGTCGTCGCGGAGCGTCTCCAGCCAGGTGCGGCCCATCACCCCCGTCCCGACAACAATCATCCGCAGCGGGTTCTGCATACGGCACCTCTTCGCCCGAAGACCGGGAATACGCGATGTGAACCCCCTCTCCACGCATCAGGAGGGGGCTGAGGAGGACTTCGCCCTCCCCATGAAGCATGAACTTGTCACAACCAGGATAATAGCGTGTATTGTAGCAGACCAGCGGTGAACGTCGCCAGGTGCGTCGGGGGCGAGCGTGTTGACATCTACGGAACACGTTCGCACCGCAGAGGGCGCGGAGAGACGCCAGGTGCTTCAACAGCTCACTCCGTGCTTCTGCGTGTTCTGCGGTGCATCTGAACGCGTACCCGGGGTCAACGCGTTGCCTGCACCCCGGCCCGACGGATAGGCGCACGAGGGACTCTCCCGCTCTTTTGCATCGTGGTATTATAACATTGTGGGTATGCACTATGTATGCTGACCTTGCTGCTCCCCACCCGGAAGCGCGAAGCATGTATGCCGCGAGGGTGATGGATCTTACGTGGCTCAACATCGCCGATCTGCGCTCGGCCTTCGGCATTACGGCGACGACGCCGCTCCGTGGGTTGGCCGATGTGATCTTCAGCGGCCCCGCGCGCGCCTTCGCCAACCAGGTGCTCACCCTCGACACGCTGGTCGGGCGCGAGGGGCTGCGCGCCGGCGGAGTGTGGATCTGCGGGCAGCTCAGCCGGGGGGTGGAGGTCCGGGGTGCACCCCCGCCTGCCACGGGGCCGACGCTGATCGTCGCCAATCACCCCGGATTGCTCGACGCCGCCGCGCTCTTTGCCAGCATCCCCCGCGAGGATCTGCGTGTGCTGGCGATTACGCGCCCCTTTCTGCGGGCCCTGCCCCATATCGCCGAGCGGTTGTTTGCCGTGGGCGACACCCCTGCCTCGCGCATGGCCGTCGCGCGCCGGGCGGCCCGGCACCTGCGCGCCGGGGGCGCCCTGCTCACCTTCCCCGCCGGGCGGATCGAACCCGACCCGGCGAGCCTCCCCGGGGCCGAAGAATCGGTGGCGAGCTGGTCCCAGGGTATCGATCAGATCGTCCAACTCGCTGGCGCGGTGACGGTGGTTCCCGCCATCGTGGCTGGCGTGTTGACCCCGGCGGCCGTGAACCATCCCCTCACCCGCCTGCGCCAGCGCCCCGCCGATCGCCGCTGGCTGGCGGCGATCCTGCAACTGATGCTCCCCTGGCTGCAACGTCACACCGTACAGGTGCGTTTCGGGCGGCCCATTGCAGCGACAGGCGCCCCGGTGAGCGCCGCCGTCGCCGCCGAGGCGCACCGCTTGATCCGCGAGGTGGCCCGGTGATGAGCACCCCGCCTGTTCGCTCCTCCCACCGCTCGCCGCTGACGATTCTGTTCGTCTGCGTCTTCGTGGACATGATCGGCTACGGGATGGTCGTCCCGCTCTTGCCGTTCCTGGTGCCCGAAGGTTCGACGCGGGCGCTGCTGGTGGGCCTGCTGAGTTCGCTCTACGCGCTGCTGCAGTTCCTGGCGGCCCCGGTGCTGGGCGCCTTGTCCGACCGGGTGGGCCGGCGGCCGGTGCTGATCGGCGCGGTGCTGGCCTCGAGCGCGGCCTACAGTGTGTTGAGCCTGGGGGCCAGCATCGGCGCGCTGCCGCTGGTCTTTCTGGCGGTGGCCCTCGGCGGGGCGGCAGGGGCCAGCATCCCCACGGCGCAGGCCTACATCGCCGATCATCTGCCGCCCGCCGAGCGCGCCCGCGGCCTGGGGCTGATCGGCGCGGCCTTCGGGCTGGGCCTGATGCTTGGCCCGGCCTCGGGCGGTCTGTTGAGCGTCTACGGGCTGGGTGTGCCGCCGTTGCTGGCGGCGACTCTGGCGCTACTCAACGGCCTGTTCGCCCTGCGCGCTCTGCCCGAGTCGCTGCCGCCGGAGCGCCGCGCGCCAACGCCGCTACGCCCGGCGGGAGCAGCGCGGCAACTCGGCGCGGCCTTCGCCGTGCGCGCGGCGCGCCCGCTGCTGCTGGCGATCTTCCTGCTCAACATGGCCTTCGCGGGCTTGCAGAGCAACGCACCCCTGTTCACCAGCACCCGCTTCGGCTGGGGGCCGCTGGAGAATGGCGCCTTCTTCGCCTTTGTCGGCGTCTGCGCGGTGATCACCCAGGGCGTGATCCTCGGCCGACTGCTGCCGCGCCTTGGCGAAGCGCGGCTGGTGAGCGGCGGCCTGGGGCTGATGGCGCTGACCCTGGGCGGCGCGGCCCTGGCCCCGGCAGGCTGGATGCTTTACCCCCTGGTCGGGGCGACGGCTCTGGGCATCGGCCTGGCGGTGCCCTCGATCACCAGCCTGGTCTCGCGGCTGGCCGGCGAGGGGCGCCAGGGCACGGTGATGGGGGGCATGCAGGCCGTGCTGAGCCTGACACTCATCCTGGGGCCGGCCCTGGCCGGGGTGCTGTTCGATGCCTTCGGGCCGGGCGCGCCCTACCTCGGCGGGGCGATGCTGGCCCTGGGGGCGCTGGGGGCGGCCCTGGTCGGGCTGACCCCGGCGCCGGGCGCCGCGCCCGCCGCGGCAGACTAGTGCGATTTTGGATTTTTGGCGCCCCGATGCGACCGGGCGTGATGTGCGCAGGGTAACGAACAGAAATTGGCATAACTGGTAGTGGCGCACGTGAGTAGACCAGGGTCCACTCGCCCTCCGTCGCGGTCAATCCGCAATCCAAAATCTAAAATCCATAGCGCGGAGCGCCGCTCCGCCTGAAGGACGGTTCACATGATCAGCTTCGAGCGGCCGCCGGTGCGGCGCGTGGCCAGCGCCACCCTGCCAACCGCCTATGGCGAATATGCGATGCACGTCTACAGCGACGCCGACGGGCGGGAGCACGTCGCGCTCACCGTCGGCGAGGTGGCCGACGGACGGCCCGTGCCCACCCGCTTGCACTCGGAGTGCCTCACCGGCGACGTGTTTGCCTCGCTGCGCTGCGACTGCGGCGAGCAACTGGACTGGACGCTGGCTTACCTCCAGGAGGCGGGGCGCGGGGCGTTGCTCTACCTGCGTCAGGAGGGCCGGGGGATCGGGCTGGCGAACAAGATCCGCGCCTACGCCCTGCAGGAGCAGGGCCTCGACACGGTGGACGCCAACCTGGCCCTGGGCCTGCCTGCCGACCGGCGCGACTACCGCCTGGCGGCGGAGATGCTGCGCGACCTGGGCATTACCAGTGTGGCGTTGCTGACCAACAACCCGCAGAAGATCCGCGGCCTCGAACGCCACGGCATCGTGGTGCTGGAGCGCCTGCCGGCGCCGGCCACGCCCAATTGCCATAACCAGTTCTACCTGGAGACCAAGCGCCGGCGCATGGGGCACCTGGAGTGAGGCTATGCTGGATTGTGGATTTTGGATTTTCGATTGCGGATGATGAGGCGCTCACCGGCACGCCATATACGGCAAGCCAAAATCTACAATCCGAAATGGCATCACGGCTCTGCATCGCTCTCTGTCAGATCTACCTTCTCGTAGACCTCTTCGAGCCGCAACAGGCATTGAACGCTCGTGAGTTCAAGCGTTCCCTCACGGCCGGTCGCCTCTGATAGAAGCCAGGTGTTATCGGCCTGACGAGCAAATCGCTCCACACGATACTCGTCTTGCGAAATCAGAACATATTCTCGCAAGGATGGAATGGCGCGATAGTGCTGAAACTTCCTGCCCCGATCATATTGTTCCGTTGACGGTGATAGCACTTCAATAATAACGGTTGGATTCAACAACGTATCTTCGCTGTCATCCTCAAACTCTTCATCACCACACACGATGGTGATGTCCGGATAAGTGTACAACCCGGTCCGAGCCGATTTGACGCGCATATCGCTCGGGTAGACCACACAGTCGCGCTGGCGCAGTTGGGCATAGAGCGCAGCATAGGCGCTTCCGGCAATGCGATTGTGGCGCTTGCTGCCGCCGGCCATGGCGTAGATCTTCCCGGCCAGAAACTCGTGCCTCTCTTCGCCGGCCCGCTCGAGGGCCAGATACTCCGCGGGCGTCAGGTGGGGCGCCGGTTGTGCGGTCATCGCAGCTTCCCCGCTTCGAGAAAACGCCGGTTCGTTCTATGATACGTGAGGGTGGAGTTTCGACAAGAGCAGACGAGCAAGTTATAAGAGTGCAAAGCGACGTAGAAGAGGCAAGACAGCCTGATCCAGACAAACTCATAGTCGCTCCGCCTCGCGCCATTTATCTATTCAGCAAGGACTTGACAGCTTGCAAGAAACGCTCCGCGGCCTGAATGGCCTGCTCCGCCTCAGATCGCGACACGTGGGCCGCGCCTCCGTACTTTGCGCGTTAACTCTTTAGCTGCCTGGAGAGAATCCTCGGCGCGCTCAAGGTTGGCCTTAAGTTCCTGCTCGCGCTCAGGCGTCATACCAATATGCCTTCCCGTCTGGCGTTGCGATAGCGTTGCAGGCTGCCGCGCTCGAATTCATCGGCGAGGACGGGCCTGACGGAAATCAGGCGCTCGGATTCTAACTGGACAGGATAGAGCACTTCTATAACCTGGCGAAGTTCCGAAAAATAGTCGAAGGGCTCGCCGAGCAGAACAAGCAGATCAATGTCGCTCATAGCGTCTGCCTGCTGACGCGCCACTGACCCATACAGCACCAGTCCTTTGAACCGCGGGCCATAATGGCTCTCCAGGGCCGCCTTGCACTTGCGTGCCACCTCAGGTATTGTTGCCATACAAACACCATCTCTACCACTCCGCTTCGAGAAAACGCCGGTTCATTCTATGATACGTGAGGCTTTCGGTCTCGACAAGGGCAGGCGCGACGAGGTATGAGCCGGCGCCAGACGCGCCTGACCCTGCCAGCCGGCGAGGCGCCACTCAGGCGTGCAGATCGGCGAAGTAAAGATCCCAGAAGGGATCCTCACCTGGTTCGTCGAGCGCGACGGTCGCGCCGTTGCGGCGCACGCTGCTCCGCCCCAGACCGCGGTCAAAATAGCCCAGCTCGTAGCTCGCGATGCCCGCGGCGCGCCAGGCATCACGGACGCGCGGCACGCTGGAGGGTTCCACCGCCGCCAGCAGCGTGCCCTCGCTGATCGCCTGCCAGGGGTCGAAGGCCAGGGCATGGGCCAGTTCGCGAATGTCCGCCGGAACCTCGATGGCATCGAGGTCAATGGTCACGGGGAGGCCCGCCGCATCGGCCATCTCATAGGCGCCCCCCAGCACCCCGCCTTCGGTGGCGTCGTGCATGGCGTGGACGCCACCGCAGGCAAAGGCGATGAGGGCGTCGTTGACCACGGTGATCTGCTCGACGCGCTGGCGCAGCCGGGCAAGCTGCTCCTCGGCGATCCGTCCTTTGAGGCGGTCCTGGTACACAATGGCGAGCAGCGCCGCGGCCTCGACCCCTGGCCCCTTGGTCATGAGCAGCCGGTCGCCCTCCCGCGCGCCGCCGGGCGAGATCCAGGCGCCGCGTTCGGCGAAACCCCAGACGGTCACGCCGCCGATGGTGGGGATGGTAACGGCGTCGTACCAGCCGGTGTGCCCACCGACGATGCTGATGCCCAGCTCGAGAGCGGTGTCGGCAATGGAGGCGATGATGGTCTGCGCGTCGCTCTCGGGGCAGGCGGTGGGCAGGAGCAGGGTGTAGGTCATGTAGCGCGGCTGGACGCCGGTGACGGCGATGTCGCTAGCCCCGATGTGGACGGTGAACCAGCCCATGATCTCCAGCGGCAGCCCGACGGCGGGGAAGATGGGATCTTCGGCGACGGCCATGACCCGGCCGTCGGGGAGTTCGAGCACGGCGGCGTCAAAGCCCGGGCCGGGGGGCACGAGCAGGTGGGGCGCCGGCGCGCCAAGGCGCCCGCTGAGGAGGGCCTTCAGACGGCCTGGAGAGGGCTTGCCGATGCGGCGGTCAATCATGGGTCACCTTCCTTCCCAGCACGGTCTCGACATCCTGGACCTTCCCCTGGAGCCGGTCGGCGGCCCCGGCGCGATCGTCGAGCGTAATGTGGGTCAGGACGCGGGGCGCCAGGGTGCGCATGTGCCGATGGCAGGCCATGATCACCTCTATCACCTGCTCCGGCTCGCCTTCGAGGGTGGTCTGCATAGCCCCCATGACATAGCGCACGCCGGAAGCCTCGATGATCGGCGCCAGGGCGGCGATGTACTCTTTGAGTTCTTCGCCCACTCCCAGGGGCACGATGGAAAAACTGGCGAGCATCGTTAGCCTCCTCAGGCATCGTTCAGAGCGGGGCATTCCCGTTTGACAGGCGCTTCGCCGCGTCCCGCAATGGTCTGTGGAGGGTGTGGAGCTGTGGAGCTGAATACTGCACCGGCGCGTGAGCCTGAGAACGTCGTGCGTATGCAGCGAAGAGCGCCGCCGGTGCGCGTCGCCTTGTTTCATAGGAACTCCACACAGCGCCGCCAGCGAGCCGCGGCCTCAGCTCTCCTTTCAGTTTTCCCCGCCGGGAAGTGTCGTATTCCCATCTCAGGCGGGGGAGGGTCAGTAAAGGGGCAGATTGACGCGCAACAGGATAAAACATCCAGTATTATGCACGATCGAGCGTCACAATGCAATGCACCCGGGGGTCGAAGCGCAACGTCAGGCATGCGCCATGAGCAATAGCCGTTCCCGATCAGCGGCATAGCTCAGACGGGCTTGAATATCCGCTTCCGTCAGGTAAGGGAAATCCTCCAGGATCTGCCGGGGCGTCATTCCTGCCGCGAGATAGGAGAAGACACCGTAGACCGTAATGCGCATCCCACGGATCGTCGGCTTCCCGCTGCGTAGATCAGGCTCAAGAGTGAAGATCCTCTGGCACGTGACGCTCACAGGTAGCCGCCTTCCCTTTGGCGAGGCGGCTACCGGGTTCCGATCTCGGTTATGACCGCGATGGTACCCTACCCTCACTCACCATCCTCCTCCAGCAGGGTCCCGCCATTGGTATAATACGTCTCGTTAGCGATAGCGGAGGGATCTATGACCACCACCAGTAGCGCCAGCGTGGTAGACGCACGTGTCCGGAATCGCATCCTCCTTGTGCTGTTTGTCGGGGTGTTTATGTCGGCCCTCGACGCGGCGGTGATTGCGCCTGCCGTGCCCGCGTTGCGCGCCGCCTTCGGGGTGGACAATCGCCAGATCGGCATGCTCACGATCGTCTTTGTGCTGTTCACCATGAGCAGCACCACCTTGATGGCCAGCCTGGGCGACCGGTACGGGCGCCGGCCCGTCTTCCTGCTCTGCGTGGCTGGGTTCGCCCTGGGGTCGTTGTGGATCGCCCTGGCACCGATGTTCTGGATGGTGTTGATCGGACGGGCGATCCAGGGCTTCAGCGCCGGGGGCGTGTCGCCACTGGCGAGCGCGGTGGTGGGGGATAGTTTTCCGCCGTCGGAGCGGGGTAAGGCCCTCGGGCTCATCGGTGCAACAGTGGGCATGGCTTTCCTGTTGGGGCCGCTGGTGGCCTCGGCGATCCTGGTGGTGTTGAGCTGGCACTGGATCTTCCTGATCAACCTGCCCATCGCGGCGCTGGTGATCTGGCTGGGGCTGCGCAACCTGCCGGTGACCCGCGCCGAAGGTAACCCGCCGCCGCTGGATTGGGCCGGGATTCTGATCATCGCATGTATGCTGTCCTGTCTGACCCTGGGTATCAACCGGGTGCTGGATACGGTGACGGGCCTGACCCTGTGGCCCTACCTGCTGGTCGCAGCGGCGCTTTGTGTGCCACTGCTGCTCGCCGCCGAGCGGCGCGCCGCGCGCCCGGTGGCGCCGCTGGACCTGTTCAACTCGCGGCAGATCGCCCTGACCTACATCCTCTGCGTGGGGGCGGGCTTCGGTATGGGCAGCGTGATCTTCGTCTCCTCGGTGGCGGTGGCGGCCCTGGACTTCGCCCCCGAGCGGGCCGGCTTGCTGCTGATGCCCATGGTGGCGGCGTCGTCGGCGGGATCGGTGATCTTCGGGCGCCTGCTCAACCGGCTCGGTTCGCGCCGGGTGATGATCATCGGCTTCAGCAACGTGGCCCTCGGCTCGGCATTGCTGAGTCTGGCCGGGGCGGGGCTGTGGATGTTCCTGATCGCCAGCATCCTGATCGGTCACGGTGTCGGTATCGTGGTCGGGGGCACGCTGCGCACCATCGTGCTCAACGAAGTGGCCCCGCAGCAGCGCGGGGCGGCCCAGGGCCTGGTCAACGTGGGGATCGCCGTGGGCAACCTGCTCGTGGTAGCGGTGCTGGGCTTCATGGCCGACGTGTTTGGCGGCGGCATGCCCGGCCTGGGCGCGGCCTATCTGACCTCGGCGGCGGTGATGGGCGTAATGACGCTGCTGAGCTTCGGGCTGCGGCCCCACGGCGAGGAGCAGGTGCTCATCGCCGCCGGGCAGCGGGTGTCGTAGAGAGATCCTTTTCCTGGGAGGGCTTCGCCCTCCCGGACCCTCCGGCGTTCACCTCAGAACCTGATCTTGCCCAACTCGCTCTCCAGCCGTTGGGCGACGGTGCGTAGCACCTTGATGCGGGCGAAGTGTTTGTCCTCGGCTTCGACGATCGTCCAGGGGGCGGTGGGGGTGGAGGTGCGCAGGAGCATCTCGTCGGCGGCGGCTTCGTAGAGCGACCACTTCTCGCGGTTGCGCCAGTCCTCGGCGGTGAGCTTCCAGGCCTTGTAGGGGACATTCTTGCGGGCCTCGAAGCGGCGCAGTTGCTCCTCGGGGCTGATGTGCATCCAGAACTTGCAGATGATCGTGCCGAAATCGATCAACTGGCGCTCGAACTCGTTGATCTCGACATAGGCCCGCCGCCACTCATCGGGGCGGGCAAAGCCCTCGACGCGCTCGACGAGCACGCGCCCGTACCAGGAGCGGTCGAAGATGGCGAACTGCCCGCGCGGCGGCAGGCGCCGCCAGAAGCGGTAGAGGTAGTGCCGCACCTTGTCCTCGCCGGTCGGGGCGGCGATGGAATGGACGATGTAGCTGCGCGGGTCAAGCTCGGCGGTCAGGCGCTGGATGGCGCCACCCTTGCCGGCGGCGTCCCACCCCTCGAAGACGATGACCGCCGGACGCTTCTGGTGGTAGAGTTGCAGGCCAAGCAGGTGCAGGCGGGCCTGGAGTTGCTTCAGCTCGCGGCTGTAGCGTTTCTCGTCCACGCACAGGCTGAGGTCCACCCGTTTGAGGATGCCGGGCAGGGGTTGCTGGATAGGCGCCGCGTTGTAGACTACCGGCAAATCGGGCGCCGAATCGCGCGGGGCAAGGTGATTGCGTTCGCGAAAGGCGCTGCTGGCAACGTCGGGGCCCTGCGACTGCGCCGCGCGGGCCATGGCGACGGCGCGCCGCCCGAGGCGCGCCTCCAGGGTGGCGATTACGGCCTGGAACATGGCCACGCGGGCGTAGTACTTGTTGTTCGCGGGAACGACGTGCCAGGGCGCGGCCGGGGTGTTGGTGCGCGCCAGCATATCCTCGACCGCGGCGGCGTACTCCTCGTAATGGCGGTGTTGCCAGCGGTCCTCGTCGGTGACCTGGTAGGCGGTCAGCGGGTTGGCGGTGAGCCGCTCGAAGCGGCGTCGCTGTTCCTTTTTGGAGATGTGCAGCCAGAGCTTGACGATCTCGGCGCCGTCATCGGCCAACTGGCGCTCCATGGTCACCACGTCTTCGCAGCGCTGCCGCCAGCGCGCCCCATCGCCGCCGCGCACACGCTCGGCAAGCATCTCGCGGTACCACGAGCGGTCGAAGACGGCGATCTCGCCATAGGCGGGGAGCTTGAGCCAGAAACGGTAGAGCCAGGGGTACTGCTGCTCGTAGGTGCGCGGCGGGGTGATCGGGTAGACCCGCAGGCCCCGCGGGTCGAGCCGGCTGGAGAGCACGCTGATGGTGCGGACCTTGGCCGTCCCCGCCCACCCCTCGAAGATGATCAGCACCGGAACGCCCGCCTCCAGCACGGCCTGCTCCATGTCGAACAGGCGCGCCTGCAACTCCGGCAGGGCCTGGCGGTACTCGCGCTTGCTCAAGGCCAGGTTGAGGTCAATCTGATCGAGCATGGCTGCCTCTCCGCAACAACATGGGACAACGGCCCATAGCGGGAGGAACAGGGACCTCGGGGCCTCCCGGCTGTTGCCCCTGGTAACCTTCGTATTCGGCTAGAACCGTGGATGAAATCGCGCTTATTGTAGCACGGCGTTGTTGGGATGCAAGAGCGGAGCAGGGGTGGGCAGGGGCGTGGGGTTCCCGGGTTGCCCATCCCTTCTGGCGTGGAGGGGTGCGGGGAGGCGCAGCCGCCCCGCAACACCCCCGCCCCCCGCGGCGGGCGCGGCCCAACCGAAACAGC
>DAOUDA010000307.1:0-4359 GCA_034431835.1 Chloroflexaceae bacterium
ACGGGGGGAGGCTGGGAGGGGGGCGGAAATGCAAAGCAACTGACGTCACCGAGGGCTTCAAAAAGCTCATCCTCTGCGTGCTCCGCGGTAACTCTGAACCCTATCCTCACGCCCGCACGCGCCGGAGCACGTCGGTCGCCCGGGCCCAGAACCCCGGGTAGACGTGGCGTTCGCGCTGGCGCAGCGCGCGCACCAGACGGGCCATCACCGCCTCGGGGTCGCCGACAACCACACCGGGCAGACGGCGGGGCCGTCCGCCGAAGTGCGGACTATCGAGGATCGCCGTGCGGGTAAAGAAGGGGTAGATCCCGGTCACGTCAATGCCCAGCGGGGCCAGATCGCCGGCAAGGGCCTCGGTGAAGCCCCGCAGGCCGAACTTGCTGGCATTGTAGGCGCTCATCCCCGGCACTCCGACCAGCCCCGCCGCCGAACTGATGTTGACGATGTGCCCGCTGCGCCGGGCGATCATCTGCGGCAAGAAGAGGTGGGTCAGGCGCATCGGCGCCAGCAGGTTGATCTCCATCAACGCTTCCCAGCGTTCGCGGGGGATCTGGTCGAAGCGTCCGTAGACGGCGATGCCGGCGTTGTTCACCAGGATATCGACCCGCGGGCTAATACGCGTCACATCGGCGTAGAGCCGTGTCGCCCCCGTCGCCTGGCTCAGATCGGCCTCGACAAAGCCCAGGATGCGTCCCGGCGCCTCCCCTGTCGCTCGCGCCGCCGCCGTGGCGCTCTCCAGCAGCGCCTCGCGCCGCAGGTCGCTCAGGATCAGCAGGCAGCCCTCGCGCAAGAGCAGGCGCGTCAGTGCGCGCCCGAAGCCCCCGCCCGCTCCGGTGAGCAGGACAACCTGCCCCTGAAGTGATTTCATGTGACTTCCTTCTGGTATGCGGTGAGCATGGCTCACGGATGGCGGGTTTCCGAGGGCGCAGCCCTCCCAGAAACACTCGCCTTTGCTGATCAGGTCCGGATGCGTCGGCTGCCCCTTGCACTCTTGTCATCCAGGCGCAAGGCGCCGTTTAGGCAGCGTTGAGGCGCGCGATGGTATAATTGCCCTTGGCGATCGCTTTGCCCGGAAGGTGCCGGCATGTCACAACCGAAGCGTCTGGCGCTGATTGATGGTCACGCTCTTGCCTTTCGCGCCTTTCACGCGCTGAAGGACGCTGATCTGCGCTCGTCGCGCGGCGAGCCGACGTATGCGGTGTTCGGGTTCGCCCAGATGCTCCTGACCATGCTGCAGGAACAGCAACCGGAGTACCTGGCCGTGGCCTTCGACGTAGGTCGCACCTTTCGTGATGATCTCTATGCTGAGTATAAGGCCGGTCGCGCCGAAACGCCCGAGGAGTTCGAGCCGCAACTCGAGCGCATCAAGCAGTTTGTCCAGGCGCTCAACATTCCGATCTACACCGCCGAGGGCTACGAGGCCGACGATGTGATCGGCGCCCTGGCCCGGCAGGCCACCGCCCAGGGCCTTGAGACGCTCATCCTCACCGGCGATACCGATACGCTGCAACTGGTGGACGAGCATGTTCGCGTGATTCTGGCCAATCCCTACGGCGCCCGCACCACCACCACGCTCTACGATCTGGCGAAGGTGCGCGAGCGCTACGATGGCCTGGTTCCGGCGCAACTGGCCGACCTGCGCGGCCTGAAGGGCGACGCGAGCGACAATATCCCTGGCGTCAAGGGCATTGGCGAGAAGGGCGCCATTGCGCTGCTCAAGCAGTTTGGCTCGATTGAGAACCTCTTCGACCATCTTGATGAAGCGCCGAACCGTTACAAGAAGGTGCTGGAGGGCCAGCGCGAGGTGGCCGAGTTCAGCAAGCGCCTGGCGACGATTGTCCGTGACGTGCCGGTGACGCTCGACCTTGAGGCGGCGACGGTGCATAATTATGACCGCGCGGCGGTCATTCGCCTGTTTCAGGAGTTGGAGATCGGCGCCAGTTCCGGCCTGATCAAGAAGTTGCCGCCGTCCCTGGGGGTCGCCGCCGCGCCCGCCCCGCCCGCTGCCAACGGCGCCGCCGGGCCGGCGGTCGTCCAGCAAGATATGTTCTCCGAGACGCTGCCGGCCACGCTGCCACCCGCTCCGCTGGAGCGCGGCGGCGCGGAGCAGTTGGCGCTCTTCGAGGTGGAGGCGCCCGTTGTAGCGTCTGCGCCGGCCCCGGTCAGCTACGGCGAATACCGGCTGATCGCCACCGAGGCCGATCTGGCCGATCTGGTGGCGCGTCTCGCCGCCGCGCCGGCCTTCGCCTTCGACACCGAGGCCACCGGCCTGCGACCCTTCGGCAGCGACCTGGTGGGCATTTCGCTCGCTATCGCCCCTGGCGCGGCGGTGTACGTTCCCATCGGCCACCACAGCGGCCCGCAGTTGCCTCGCGCCCAGGCGCTCGCCGCGCTGCGCCCGTTTTTCGAAGACCCCGCCAGGGCCAAGTACGCCCACAACGCCAAGTTCGACCTCGAGATGCTGATGACGGAAGGGATCACGGTCCGCGGGCTGGCCTTCGACACCATGATCGCTGCGGCGCTGCTCGGCAAGCAGCGCGTCGGGCTGAAGGAACTGGCCTTCTTCGAGTTGCGCCTCCCCGAACCGCCCACCCCGATTGAGGAGTTGATTGGCCGGGGGCGCGATCAGCGCAGCTTCGCCGAGGTGCCGGTGGAACGGGCCGCTCCCTACGCCGCCGCCGATGCCGATCTCACCCTGCGGCTCAAAACGGTGCTGGAGGCGGAACTTGCGCGCTACGACCGCCTCGGCGAACTCTTTACCCGCCTCGAGTTGCCCCTGATCCCCGTGCTGGCCGATATGGAGCAGGCGGGCATTTTGCTCGACATGGCCTACATGCGCCAGTTGGCCGCCAGCCTGGAGGCCCGCATCGCGGCCCTGGAAGCTGAGATCTATGCCCAGGCCGGCGAGTCGTTCAACATCAACTCCGGGCAGCAACTCAACCAGGTCCTCTTCGAGAGCGGCAAGTTCGGGCTGGACCCGAAGGCCCTCGGCCTGAGCCGCCTGAAGACCGGCGGCTACTCGATCACCGCCGAGGTGCTGGAGCAACTCGCGTCCCTGGCGCCCATCGCCGCAAGCATTCTACGCTACCGCCAGCTCACCAAACTGAAGAGCACCTACGTTGACGCCCTGCCGGCCCTGGTCAATCCCCGCACCGGGCGCATTCACACCTCGTACAACCAGATCGGCGCGGCCACCGGGCGCCTCTCCTCCGATTCGCCGAACCTGCAGAACATCCCCGTGCGCACCGAGGAGGGCCGCGAGATCCGGCGCGGCTTCGTGGCCGCGCCCGGCCACCGGTTCATCGCCGCCGATTATTCGCAGATCGAACTGCGCGTGCTGGCCCACATTACCCGCGATCCGGCCCTGCTCGAAACCTTCCGCGCCGGCCGCGACATTCACGCCGCCACCGCCGCGCGGCTCTTCGGCGTCCCGCAGGACCAGGTGGATAAGAACCAGCGCCGCATCGCCAAGACGGTGGTCTTTGGCATCATCTACGGCATCAGCGCCTTCGGGTTGGCCCAGCGCCTGGGGCTGGAACGCGCCGAGGCCCAGGCGCTGATAGACGGCGTGTTCGCCAGTTTTCCCGGCATCCGCACCTACATTGACGCGACCCTGGAGCACGCCCGCCAGACGGGCTATGTGAGCACCCTGTTCGGCCGGCGCCGGCACTTCCCTGAACTGATGCGCGAGGCGAAGGGCGCCCGCGCCCAGGCGGCGATGCGCGAGGCGATCAACGCCCCTATCCAGGGTACCGCCGCCGACCTGATGAAGATCGCCATGATCAATGTGCATCGGCAACTGCGGGAGCGTGGGTTGGCGACCCGCCTGTTGCTTCAGGTGCATGACGAGTTGATCCTCGAAGCGCCCGAAGCCGAAGTTGAGACCGCCGCGCGCCTGGTTGCCGAGGTAATGGAACATGTGTACGAGCTTGAAGTGCCTCTCGCAGTTGATGTCGAAAGCGGTCCTAACTGGGACGAGTTACAGCCGCTTGCCATAGCGCGCGGTTGAGGGACGCAGCAGAAGAACCCTGCGGCTGGAGGCGCGGGAAGGCGCGGTCTCCCCGCAGTGCCGAGACCGGTGCAACCTCGGCCTCTGACGGTGGGGTTGAGGGCGGCATAGCCGCCCGACAAGGTGTGTTTTGGCGGCGTAGCCGCCAAACCCAACGAAAAACCCGGGGTGTGGGGCTTGCCCCCCACGACGTTACATCAGCCCTGCCCACACTCCCGAAAGGGTTCGCAACAGGCCGCGCAACGAAACCAGGTCTTACATCAGCCGTCCATGAAATGCGTACCCACCGCCCGATGAAAACCGGCCCGCGTCCGGCCGCCGCGTGCTGCGGCCCTATCGGCTATCGGCTA
>DAOUDA010000308.1:0-6712 GCA_034431835.1 Chloroflexaceae bacterium
TGACGCCCTTGACGACCGGATCGCCAAAACCAGGGCCAGGCGCACGGAGTTGCTGCAGGTAGTGGCGCATCCAGAACTCCCACTGCACAACAATGCGGCCGAGTCAGGCTGTCGCGCACGTGTGCGCCAGCGTGACGTCAGTTTTGGGCCTCGCACGGCGGCGGGTACACGAGCGTGGGATGGGGGGCTGACCCCGGTGGCGACGGCCAGGAAACTGGGCGTCAACATCTACCAGTACATCCAGTACATCGAGGACCGGCTCTCCGGGCGCAACCAGCTGCCATCACTCGCTGACCTCATCACCCAGCGCACTGAGGAGCTCAACCTGAGCGCCTCCTGGGCCGCCTCCTGAACTCGCCCCCCAGGTATTGCGAAGATACTTAGAGCCTATCCGCATAACTCCTGTAGGGGTAAGTGGGGAAACCGGGTTTCCCCAGCCCCTCCCGTCAGGGAGGGGCTGGGAGAGCGTAGCCCTCCCAGAAAAGGGATCGGATAACCAGGTTATCCGGATAGGCTCTTAATAGTAAGGAGGTGGGATAGCGAACTTCTGCCAGGGAAACACGTTTCCCTGGCAGTGAACATCGGCCCTATACAGGTGGGGCGGGCAGGAGGAGGCGGCCCTCCTGGAGAGATTGTTTGCTTCATGGTGTCGTTGTGTGGTGAAGTTGCATAGGGCCCGCGGTGAACCTGGCTGGCGGAGAATAGGAAAGCGAAGGTTCCCGTTGCCCTTGCCCGGTGGAGGGACTGAGAGGGCGTGATGGTTCCAGCCAGAGGGCATTGTACGGAGTGTCGCTATGGTGGAAAAGTGGGAAATGTTCCCGATCCGATGAGGAAAACCGCGGGACCCTGGCTGGCGGTGTCAGGAAGGGCGCTCATCGCCCGGCCTCCTCCTCGCGCGCACCGATCACCAGCGCCCCGGCGCGCAGCGTGGCAGCGTAGCGCCCCGGCGCCAGGCTGTCGAGAGGCGTGCCGGCGGGCGCCAGGCAGCCCGGCAAGCCAACCCCTGTCTCGACGCGCAGGCCGCTGGCGGCCCGGGTCGCCACGATCCAGATCTCCGGTCCTGTGGGCTGCACCAGGATGCGCTCCGGGCTGCCCAGGTCAAACCAGGCTTGCTTGCCGAGCAACAGGCGAATGCGCCGCCCCCCCGTACGCGGATCGGATTCGTGGCGGATGCGCACGTACATGCCCGGAGGACGCCGGCGCCGTGGCGCGGGCTCGCCATCGGGGCCGCGCGCTTCCACCCGCTCGGCCATGCGCGCCTGCTGCTCGGCCAGGGCGCGCAGGTCCGCCGCGACCTGGCGGCGCCGCTCCGGTGTAGGCCGTGGCCCCAGCGCCTCGATCACCGCCCGGCGCAGGATGTCGTAGCTTTCGTTGTTCATGGTGGTCCCTTTGCGGTGAACACGGGAAACCGGGTTGCCCCACGCCCCCGGCCCGTGGGAGGTTGCAGCCGGCACGCCTCGGTCCTCCATTATAGCCTGCCAGGAGCAGCCGGGGCGGGCAGCGCCCATCCGCTCCAACCCTCCGCGGTGAGTGTGAATGCTCTCCGATAGTGTTCATATTTACCGAACACGTGCGCACCGCAGAGGGCGCGGAGAGCCCTAAAAAGTTCACCCTCTGCGTGCTCTGCGGTAAATCTGAACGTACTGCTCTCCTCCCATTGTGCTTCGCCGCCCCGCATGGTAGAATAGCAGCGTTTGCCCCCCTCGCGACAAGGAGGCCCCTATTGCCAGATCAGCCGGCGGCGTCGGATTGCGCCACACCGTGGACAACCTGGGTGCGTAGCATTGTCAATGGCGCCGTGGGCGACTATCTCCAGGCCCAGCAAAATGGCCTCGAGATCGACATGGCGTTGTACGTCCGGAACCGGCCCCTCCCCCTGACCCGCACGGCGCTCCTCGAAGCGCATCCCCGCCCTACCGCCAGGCTGTGCGTATTCATCCACGGCCTGGGTTGCAACGAGGGCAGCTGGGCCTACCGCGACCCGTCCAACCCTGGACGCCAGACCTCCTACGGGGCGGAACTGGCTGCCGATCTGGGGTTCACCCCGCTGTTCGTGCGCTACAATACGGGGCTGGCGCTCGCCCGTAATGGGCAGAACCTGGCCGACTTGCTGAACGCCCTGCTCGCGGCCTACCCGCTCCCGGTGAGTGATCTGATCCTCATCGGCCATAGCATGGGCGGGCTGGTGATCAGGCATGCCTGCCACATCGGCGCGCAACGCCACGACCCCTGGGTGGGATTGGTGCGCCAGGCGTTTTACCTGGGCAGCCCCCACAATGGCGCGCCGCTGGCCCTGCTGAGCGACGTCGCCACCCGCGTGCTCCATACTGTGCCCAATCCGATTACCCGGCTCATCGGCGACATCTTTGACTTGCGCAGTCAGGGCATAAAGGATCTACGCTCGCCGCCGTTTATCGAGGAACCCGGTCACCACGCCGTCCCGCGCCAGACCGTGCCGTGGCTGACCAGTGCGCAGCACTATCTGGTCGTCGCTACGCTGACCGAGGACCCGAAGCACCTCGTCGCCATTCTGCTCGGCGATGGGCTGGTCCTCGTGCCCTCCATCCCCGAGACGCCACCCGATGGCACGGCGCCGTATCCGATGACCCGCGACCATATCGCCTGTTTTTCACGGATGGACCACTTGCAACTGACCCGCGATCCGGCGGTATACGCGCAAATCCGCACCTGGTGCGCGGGATACGAAAGGAGCGTCTGATGGAGGCGGATACGCTGCGGCAACTCCGTGGCGGGGTCGAGCTTGCCGCCGACGCGGTGGACGCCGCGACGGGCGCGATCGCCGAGGCGCACCAGGCGATCGCGCGCCAGGTGTATGCCCCCTTTGGATACCTCGGCCCGCTGGCGGCGCCGGCCCGCCTGGTCGAGCAAATCCAGATGACCATCACCATTCAGGTCTACTGCTCGATCCAGGTAACCAGCCGCCTCGTGGCGCGCGGCGCCGTGGCCTTGCTAGAATGCCGGGGAAGGGCGGACTGATCCGCGTATCGCCGATAATTGATTACCGTGCATACGTATCGTCGCCGGGTCTCGCTGAAACGTCATACACGGCAATCTACAATCCGAAATGGTACCAGGCCGTACCTGTTCAGATTTACCGCAGAGCGCGCAGAGGAACGTAGAGGGTGAACGTTTTGAAAACCCTCTGCGGTGCGAATGTGTTCGGTAGATGTGAACACTATATCAGGCCTTCCGTTTACCGTCTGCCGCCCTGACGAAGTCGCGACGCCGGCACCGGCGCGATAACGCGACCGCCCCCCTCCGCGGGAAAGATGAGGCCAAAGCCCCGTCGGAGGATCTCGCGCAGGGTCGCCTCTTGCTCACGCCCGGTAATCAGGGTGACGGAGAGGCACCGGCTCGCATCCGTCGGATCACGTTCCAGTTCGGCGTGGATCCAGTGCGGCCAGCGCCGCAGGGTTGTCAGGATGGCGTTTTCCGCGATGCCGGAGAGGACGAGCCGCAACTCACCAGGGGCGCTCAGGTCGAGGATCGCCATCGTCTGGCCTTTCACTTGCCCGGCGCAGCGCCGGAAAACGAGCGGGGCGAACCCATGGTCCGCCCCTGCTTGCCGGTAGCACGAAAAAATTGGGAGGGGGCGGGAGGGCAAATCCCTCCCGCCCCCTTATTCATACGCTGAATCAGTAGCGGTCGCGCCGCCCGCCGAACCCGCCGCGGTCGCTACCACGCCGGGGCGCGGGCTTGTCCTCGGCCAGGTTGACCCGCAGATTGCGGCCCTCGACGGCGTAGCCGTCGGTCGCCCGGATCAGCGCGCCGACATCGTCGGTTTCCATCTCCACGAACCCGAAGCCCCGCGAGCGACCGGTGTCGCGATCGCTGATGACCCGCGCGCTGTGAACCGCGCCGTGATCGGTGAAGATCCGGGTCAACTCGGCGTCACCCACGCTCCAGGGCAGATTTCCAACAAACAGTTTGACCTGCATCGCACTCGCTCCTCTGCGCATCTGCGCAGTACTGGCAAAGACAGCAAGGCTGTCTCCACAAAAAACCCGTCGACATCTCGAACTGCCGGTGGCCAGGCGTTTGCCTGCCACACTCGCTCCGGCGACCACAACAACAACATACTTCGAGCGACGAAGGCTTCTGTGGAACCAGGGGACAGCGGGGAGGATGCTGGTCTCACAGGGGATGATGTTGGTCAACACCTGGATTTTACCACTGATTGTTTGAAACGTCAATGGTGACTCTTGGAACAAGCAGGGCGGATGCAACGTCCGCTTCGGTGGAGAGGCGCTTAGCGTTCGCCACCCAGAGGAATGCCCCGATGCAGCCCCCACTCGCGCGCCCAGGCGACCACGGCGGCGTACTCCTGCGCCGTCACGCCCCGGCGGAGTTCGGGGTAGTCGTAGGCCCGATAGGCGGGGTAATACTGGTCCATCAGGTTGATCCATGCATCGCGGGACAGTTCTTCCGCCACGAAGCGCAGCACCTCCCGCGAGCCGGCCAGGTCCCCCGGCAGCACCAGGTGGCGAATGAGCAGACCCCGCGTGGCCAGCCCCCCCTCAACGCGCAGATCGCCGACCTGCCGCTGCATCTCGCGCAGGGCCGCGCGCGCCACGTCCCAGTAATGGGGAATGCCGGAGTAGCGTTGCGCCAGCGTCGAGTCGCTGTACTTAATGTCGGGCATGTAGATGTCCACCACGCCGTCGAGGAGCCGCAGCGCCGCGACCGAGTCGTAGCCGGAGGTGTTGTAGACGATCGGCAGGCGCAGGCCGCGGGGCACGGCCAGCGCCAGGGCCTCCAGGATCTGAGCGATGACGTGCGAGGGGGTGACCAGGTTGAGGTTGTGACAGCCTTTGCGCTGCACCTCCAGAAAGATCGCCGCCAGTTCCTCGGCCCCGACGGCCCGCCCGCGGGCAACCTGGCTGATGTCGTAGTTCTGGCAGTAGACACAGCGCATGTTGCAACCGCTGAAGAAGACCGTGCCCGAGCCGCGCCAGCCCCGCAGCACGTTCTCTTCGCCCATGTGCGGCCCGTATGAGGCCACCAGCGCCTCGCGACCCACGCGGCAGGCGCCTGCCTCATCGTCGAGCCGGTCGGTGCGGCACACCTGCGGGCACAGGACGCAGGCCGCCAGACGTTCGCGCGCCGCTGCGGCCCGCTCCTGCAACACGCCCTGCTCGTAGAGACCGCGGTATGCTGGATCGCTCATGGCTTTCATTATACCCACACAGGCGTCAGAGGCGTTGGGAATGACCAGGGTTGAGGCGCGTGTTGGGGCAAGCTCCGAACCTCTGGCGCTGGTTCTGGCGACTACGCCGCCAGAACCAACGAAACACGACCCTGCTAATTCAGCGGCACGCTGACCGCGCGGCCCCCGCCAAATGGTTCGTAGACCAGCGTCAGCCCGGTGGCGCTGGCGGGCGCCTCGAAGCCGACAACGCCGGTCTTCGTAGCGCCGGGGGCGATTTCGCCGTCAATCAGTTCATTGACCAGGGCCGTGGCCGTGGTGCTCATTTCGTACTTCGTCCCCGCCGCGTCGCGCACCGACATGCTAAGCAGGCTCGAGACGATCTGCGGCGAGGCGCTACGGTTGGTGAAGCTCACCCGCACCAGCAGGAAGGTATTGCCCGCATTGGGTTTGAAGAAATCGTTCCCCGCCGAGCGCTCCACCGCGATCACGCTCATGAGCAGGTCGGGAGACACTTCGACCGCCTGGCCGACTGGCGTGGTCCCGCCGCTGCTGCCGCTGGCTGGCGGTGCGGGCAGAGTGCTGCCGCTGCTCCCGCCGGCCGGCGGCGCGGGAGCGGCGCTTCCGCCGGCGATCGCGCTGGCCAGCGCCACACTCGGGTCAATGCGGTAGCTGTTGATGATCGGGTTGGTGTAGGGGTTCGACGCCTCGAACAGCGCCATGGGCCGCAGGGTGGTCAGAAATGAGAGCTTATCGCCCCGCTGCTCCACGAAGGTGTTGCCCAGCAATTCGACGGTGGACCCCTCCGGCGTGACGCCCCAGACCAGCCGGATGCTGCCGTCGGACATGGTCTGGGGATCTTCGAAGACCAGGGTGGGGTTGTTCTCGAACGTGCTGGTGCTCCGCACATAATCCCGGCCCAGTTCGACGAGCCGTTCATCGCTCAGCGCCTGGCTGACTTCGGCGATGGTCACAATCAGGCTGAAATTGCCGTCGGGCGAGTCCCAGACGTTCTGCACGCGGTCGGCGAATGGGATGTCGGTGTACTTCCAGCTCCCGGGAACATCTATCGAGAAGAGACCCGAGGGATGGCGGAAGCTCTGCAATGCGCCAAAGACGCCGGCCAGGTCGTCGCCGGCAGCGGGCTCGGAGGTCGGCTTGAGCACAATGGACGTGGGGGTGGACTGGTCAGCCGGAGGCGCGGTGGGCAAGGGCGCGCTGGTTGGTGCTTCGGCGGCGGGCGTAGCGGTCGGGATGGGCGCCTGGCCGGCCCCACCGCCACAGGCGGCCAGCAGCGCGACCAGAACCAGCCAGATGGGCAAACGGCGAGCGTAGCGATGCACGGGTAGTTCTCCTTCTCTTCGATTGCTGACGGCGACATAGGCGATCTGGCTACACATGCCGGCTCAGTATAGCACGGCAGCGTATCCAGAGAAATAAAACGTAGGCTCGCCGCAGGGCTGATGCAAAGTCGGCGGCAAGGCGCTGCCCCGGCGTGAACACCTGTCCGGTACGATGCAGGCGCCAACCAATCATCCGTACCAG
>DAOUDA010000309.1:0-3385 GCA_034431835.1 Chloroflexaceae bacterium
CTAGCCGCTAGGGCCGCAGCACGCGGCGGCCGGACGCGGGCCGGTTTTCATCGGGCGGTGGGTACGCATTGCATGGACGGCTGATGTGAACGTGGACGGCTGGAGGAAGGTGGGGAACCCTGGCTTCCCCACGCCCCTGCCGGTGTTGTACTTCTTATCGGCCTGGCCGGCCATCAATGGCCTGAAGACCGTCCTGGAGGGTGGCGGCGGTGCGGAGCCCGGTCAGATCCACGCCCAGGTGCACCATGGTCTGCGTCACTTCGGGGCGAATGCCGACGATCACCGTCTCGGCGCCCATCAGACGCGCGGCGCCGGCGACCCGCAGCAGCGCCGCGGACACCTGCGTGTCCACCACGGCCACGCCGGTAATGTCCAGCACGACCGTGCGGGCCCTGGTCGCTTCAACCTGTTCCAGCAGGGTGGCGAGCAGCAGCCTGGTGCGTTCGGTGTCGAGGTTGCCAACGATCGGCGCCACCAGGGTGCCGGCGCTGATGGGAATGACCGGTACCGACAGGGAGGCGATGACACGGTTGAGTTCTTGCTGGGCCGACAGGCTGGCCTGGAGGTGCGCGGCAATGGCCCGCTGCTCTTCGAGCGCCCGGCTCAGGGCGACGGTGCGTTCTTCGACCCGCGTCTCCAGGGCGGCGTTGCTGGCAGCGAGCGCCTGGTTGGCCGCCTCGGCTTCTGCGCGGGCCGCCGAGAGCTGGCGCAGGGTCTGAATGGTGGCGCGGGCGCTGAGGAAACTCACCAGGGCGACCACGAACAGCAGCAACGGCGCATTGTAGAAGGCCGTGTTCCACGACATACTGTAGCGTATGCCGGGAGGAAGCTGGCTCACCCGAAACACGCTGGCCACCACCGTGATGATCAGCACGTTCCAGATGTGGATGGGCGCCAGCAGCACACCCGCAAACAGCACCGGGAGAATGGTAAAGAAGAGAATGTTGGCGGAGAAAAACCGGCCGGGAATGGATGAAGCTACCACGTAGATCAGCACCCCGATGAGGAGATAGGCGCCCAGGGTTATCCGTCCGTGTCGGCCGAGCCAGAATGCTACAGCGGCGACCAGGGCCACGGTCAGGAGTTGCCCGATACGTAAGAGGGCGTAGCCGGTTATCAGGCTGATCGGCACGTAGGCCAGGCTCAGCATGATCAAGCCGAGCGCCAGAATGTTCAGAATACGCCCACGGCGCTGTACGTCTTCATCGGGAACGCGCACGCTCGCGATCCATGCACCCAGTCTATCCATTCTCATCCCTCGTCGCACCGAAGTGAACATGGGTTTCGTGGAGAGGGAGCAGCCCGCCCTCCCTTGAAAAGAGGCAATGCGGCAACCTGGTTGCTCCATCCCTGCCCGGTGGGAGGGTCTGGGCGGGCGCGCCCATCCCAAAACATTCTTGCTCGGAACACCCGTGTGCGGGCGGCGCACGGGCGATTGACAATGGCGCAGCCACCGCTGGTTCGGGTCTGCGCCTGCATGATACCTGCCGGCTGTAACCATCGTGACACCACGATACGTCAGCCTGAAAACACACGTGAAAGCTACTATGCTGCTTCGTCCGTTGACGCTGCTGATCCTGGCCGGGTTGAGCTTTCTGGCCGCCCAGGGTACCGGTATCCGGATCTTCTTCCATCTGAGCTACCTCCTGGTTGGCCTGCTCGTCCTGGCGGCGCTCTGGGCCTGGCTCAATCTGCGCGGTCTGGTTGTCGAGCGCGAGACTCTGACGCCACGGGCCACGGTGGGCGAGTATGCCCGTGAGCGTATCATCCTGCGGAACCGCTGGTTCTTCCCCAAGCTCTGGGTTGAACTGTACGACCAGTCGGAGTTGCCGGAGCGCGGCCCCGGGTTTGTCGCCACCCTGGCAGGCGGAGAGACCGGTCGCTGGACGGCGCGCACCCTCTGCACGCGGCGCGGGCGCTTTCGCCTGGGGCCGGCCACGCTCATCAGCGGCGATCCCTTTGGCATCGTGCGGCTGCGCCGCTCCGCGCCGGCGACCGGCGAGATCCTGGTCTACCCTCAGATGGTGGATCTGCCGGACTTCCGGCTGCCTGGCGCCGAGTTGCCCGGCGGGCGGACCACCCGCGCCCGCAGCTTTCACCTGACACCCAATGTCGCCACGGTGCGCGAATACGCGCCGGGCGACAGCATGAACCGCATCCACTGGCGTTCGACGGCGCGCCTGGGCCAGTTGATGGTCAAGGAGTTCGAACTGGATCCGAGCGCCGATGTCTATCTGGTGCTGGATATGCAGGAGCGCGCCGTGGTGCGCGATTTCCGCATGGCCGAACCACACCGCGGCGGCGATGCCCGCGACGCGGGTCCCTGGTGGGCGCGCCAGGCCGCCGCGGCGCCGGTGTTCGCCCTGGAGAGCACCGAGGAACACGCGGTGATGGCCGCGGCCTCGCTGGCCCGGGCGCTGCTGGCGCAGAACCGTCTGGTGGGCCTGGTGGCCTGGGGGCAGCATCGCGAACTCATCCCCGCCGAGCGTGAGGCCCGGCAGCTCTTCAAGATCCTCGAAGCCCTGGCCGTGCTCCGCGCCCACGGTGCCCATGCGCTGGCCGAGGTGCTCGTGGCCGAAAGCCAGCGCTTTGGCCGCAACTGTACGCTGGTGGTGATTACCGCTTCGGTGGACGAGCGGTGGGTCAGCGCCCTGCAACAGCACCTCTCTCGCGGGGTGCGGGCAGTTGTGCTCTTTGTGGACCCGCAGAGCTACGGCGGCTGGCAGGATCCTGAACCGATCCTGCAGCGACTGGCCGAGCTGCGTGTGCCTACGTACCGCCTCCGGCAGGGCCAGCCGCTGCCCGAGGCGCTGCGCGAGCCGATTGATTTTGGATTTTAGATTTTGGATTTTGGATTTTGGATTATGGGCGACGCCCATTCGAAAGATCCTTCGCTCCAATTCTGACGCCATCGCTGAAACCAATCGCCCGCAGGCCGTCCTGGAGCGTTGCGGCGGCGCGTAGCTCGCCGAGGTTGCCTCCCAGGCTCACGAGGGTCTGGGCCACTTCGGGGCGGATGCCCACCAGCAGGGTTTTGGCGCCCATCAGGCGCACGGCATTGGCAACGCGCAGCAGCGCCGCGGCCACCTGGGTGTCCACCACGGCCACACCGGTAATGTCGAGCACCACCGTGCGCGCCCGCACAGCTTCCACTTCATTGAGAACCGTGGTGAGCAGGAGTTGGGTGCGTTCGGTGTCGAGGTTGCCGACGATCGGCGCCACCAGGACCCTGTCGCTGATGGGAATGACCGGCATCGACAGGACGGCGATAACGCGGTTGAGTTCTTTCTGGGTGACGGGTAGTCTACCCGCTCCGTGTTGATCGCCTGATCGCGGGCCATTGGCCGACGCGCTGAGGCGTCAGGACGTCATCGCAAACTGGCGT
>DAOUDA010000310.1:0-30421 GCA_034431835.1 Chloroflexaceae bacterium
CCCCCCCCCCCCCGCACCCTGAAGGAGAATGTTGTGGGGGACTGCGGCCCCCGCAACCCGTGCCGAGGCGAAGCGCCGTTGCAATACGGACGGAAAGCATACCAGGTCCCTATCCGGACGTCTCCTTCGGGAGGGTCTGGGAGGGCGTAGCCCTCCCAGAACGGTATCGGATAACCAGGTTCTCCGGATAGGCTCTAAACAATGAGGAGCCATGGATCTCCAGGCGTTCTATGCCAGTTTTGACCAGCGGGTCCGCGAGATCGTCGCCTATGGCTACGATCGTTCCCCGGCCTTTCGCCAGCGGATGGACGCGGCGGGGTTGACGCCCGCCGCCATTCAGCGCGCCGCGGATCTGGCCCGTCTGCCGGTGCTGCGCAAGGAGCACCTGGTCGAGATCCAGCGCCAGGGGCCGGGCCTCGGCGGGATGCTGACCGTGCCGCTTTCGAGCTTGCGGCGCGTCTTCCAGTCGCCCGGTCCGATCTACGATCCCGAACCGGACGAGCCGGATTCGTGGCGCTGGGCGCCGGCCTTCCGCGCCGCCGGCTTCGGGCCGAGCGATGTTGTGCTGAATTGCTTCGGCTACCATCTGACGCCCGCCGGGGTGATGTTCGAGGAGGGCGCGCGCGCCGTCGGCTGCGCGGTGATCCCGGCGGGGATCGGCGGGCAGCAGCAGCAGATCGAGGCCATGCTCGATCTCGGCGTCACCGCCTATGCCGGGTTGCCGAGCTACCTCAAGGCGCTGCTGGAGAAGGCGGTGGAACTGGGCCACGATCCACGGGCCTGGCCGCTCAACAAGGCCTTTGTGGCCGCCGAACCGCTTCCGCCCTCGTTGCGGGCGCTCTTCGAGGAGCAGTACGGCATTCTGGTCTACGACGGCTATGGCACCGCCGAGGCGGGCAACCTGGGCTACAATGGTCCTGAACGCCAGGGCTGGCACCTGCCCGATGACGCCCTGGTGCAGGTGTGCGATCTGAACAGCGGTGAGCCGCTGCCGCCCGGCCAGACTGGCGAGGTGGTGGTGACGTTGTTCCGGCGCGACTACATCCTGGTGCGTTTCGCTGTGGGCGATCTCTCGGCGGTGATGGAACCCGGCCCGCCGACGGCCATCCCCACCCCGCGGCTGGTGGGCTGGCTCGGGCGCAGCGGCGACAGCGTCAAGGTGCGCGGGCTGTTTGTACATCCGCGCCACATTGACGAGACGCTGCGCGGCATCGCCGGCGTGGCGGCCTACCAGGCCGTGGTGGTGCGCGAGAGCCACCGCGATGACCTGATCTGCCGGGTGGCGCCGGCGAGCGGCGCCGATCCCGCCGCGGTGAGCGCCGCGGTCGAGGCGGCGCTGCACGAGACGCTCAAGCTGCGCTGCCGCGTCGAACTGGTTCCCGGTCTGCCCGCCGACGCGAAACGGTTCGTGGACGAGCGGAGTTGGGATTGAGGCGCGGGGCGTCGGACCACTGCTTGCCCGGCAGCGTGTCCGTGCCTTGGAGAGCCTGGCCCTCTCAACTCCTCCGCTACCTGGCCGATTGCGCCCGGTCAGGTTTTCTTGCTGAACAGCGCCACAATCAACAGGGGCGCGCCATCGGCCAGGTTGGGAGCATAGCCGATCAGCAGCACCTGCTGGCCAGCCTCGGCCCCGCGCAGCCAGCCCGCGCTGCTGAAGGCGCTGCCTTCCGTGCGCAGTTCTGGCGCCGCTTTCCAGCCCATACCCTCCAGCGTCTCCCGGTAGAAGCGTTCCACCTCGGGCCAGGCGCTGGCGGCAGGCAGACGGTAGCGGCGGATGTCGCTGCGCAGATCGGCGCCGACCGCGCCCTGCAACGACTCGGCGAGTCTATCGGCGGTCGCGCTCGCGCCGGGCGCGAATTCGACGGCCTCGGGAAAGGCGGGAATCGCGGTTAACGTCACCGTACGGTCGCCGCAGCCGGCCAGGAGCGGCAGAAGGGCGAAAACCACGAGCACAAGGCGTACAAGAGGGTGCATGGGCAGAGATCCTCTGGCTGGTTACGGCTCTTCCCGGAAGGGCTGCTCTCGCAAACCTTCCTGTCTTAATCATTGTACCCGACCGTATTCACTGCGGAGGACGCGGAGGGTGCAGAGGGTGTTCAACCAGCGCATCCTCTGCGGCAGGCCTCAACACCCGCCAACGACGAGCCGTTTGACGTCCACGCGGAAGTGTGCTATGCTCCCGCCAACGCAATCAAGGGAGCGATGAGCAAGGACATGCAGCAACACTGCTCCAAGCAGGTCAAGCGGGCGAAGAAGCCGGACGTATGGTCTGGTTAGCACCGCTTGCACGCGAGGATCGAGTGTAGGCCCGGCGCACCAGACCAGATGGTGCCCCGGGTTTTCTGTTTCCCCGGAGGTGCGCGATGCAACCGTATGCCAGTGTTCCGACCAGCGTGGCCCATACCCCGCGCTACTGCCGCCCGGAGCTGTTTGGCGCATGCCAGGTGAGAGAAGGATTCTATCGCTATGCCGCTTGAGCGCTTCTTTCTGCTCGACACGACCCTGCGCGAAGGTGAGCAGTTCGCCACCGCGCGCTTCACCAGCGCCCAGCGCCTGGCCGTGGCCGAGGCCCTGGACGCCGTTGGGGTCGAGTATATCGAACTGACCTCGCCTGCCGCTTCGCCCCAGAGCGCCCGCGATCTGGAAACCATCGCGGGCCGCGGGCTGCGCGCCCGCGTGGTCACCCACGTGCGCTGCCACCCCGACGACGCGCGCCTGGCCGTGGAGTGCGGGGCCCAGGGCGTCAACCTGCTCTACGCCACCTCCGAACCGCTGCGCCGCGCCAGTCATGGCCGCGACCTTGACCAGATCATCGCCGAGGCCGAGGTGGTGATCGGCTACCTCCGCCGGCACAACGTCGAGATCCGCTTCTCGGCTGAAGACACCTTCCGCACCGATCTTCCCGCCCTGCTCCGCGTGTACCAGGCCGTGGCCGCGATGGGCGTGCACCGGATCGGTCTGGCCGATACGGTGGGCATCGCTACCCCGCGGCAGGTGTACGATGTGGTGTCGCAGGTGCGCGCGACGGTAGGCTGCGACATCGAGTTCCACGGCCACAACGACGCCGGGTGCGCGATCGCCAACGCCTTCTGCGCCCTGGAAGCCGGGGCGACCCACATTGACGTCACGGTGCTGGGCATCGGCGAGCGCAACGGCATCGCCTCCCTCAGCGGCATGATCGCCCGCCTGGCGACGCTCGACCCGACCCTGGTGGCGCGCTACGATCTGGAGCGCCTGCCCGACCTCGACCGCATGGTGGCCGACCTGGTGGGGGTGCCGGTGCCCTTCGACGCCCCGATCTCCAGTCCCTTCGCCTTTCATCACAAGGCCGGTCTGCACACCAAAGCCGTGCTGCGCGATCCGCGGAGCTACGAAGTTCTCGACCCGGCCCTCTTCGGGCGCAACCGCACCGTGGCCGTCGCCCATCGCCTGGTGGGCTGGCACGCCGTGGCCGAACGCGCCCGCGAACTGGGCATCTACCTGAGCGAGACGGCCGCCCGCCAGGCCGCCGCGCGCATCAAGGCCCTCGGAGACGAGCACGAACTTGATAGCACTACCGTGGATGAGATTTTGTACGAGTTTGCTGAATAAGCGACTAGTGGTCTGTCACGATGATGGTGAGGGATGCGGCGGGAGGGGGCGTGGGAGGGCGAAGCCCTTCCCGCAAAAGACTATCCAGCACAACCAGATTGTCGTACCACTAGTAATTGGAGGAACATGGGGAAACCGGGTTTCCCCATCTCCCTGCCCGAAGGAAGGGTCGCCCCTCCTCCGAACCGGCGGAGGCGAAGGGAAACCGGGTTTTCTCATTCCCCTGCCGGAAGGAAGGGTCGTCCCTCCTCCGAACCGGGCAGGGAAACATAGGGCAACCGGGTTGCCCCTCGCCTCCGCCCGATGGGCGAAGATGGTAGGGAAACGTATTCACCGATAAGCAGGCAGGGGCCGTGACGGGCAAGCGTCGCCCGGCCCGTGCCAGGCGCAATGAGGCACGTATGGCACAGACCCTCAGTGAGCAGATCCTCTCCCGCGCAGCGGGCCGGCCGGTATCGGCGGGGGAGGTGGTAACGGTCAATGTGGACCTGGTGATGATGCACGACAGCCTGTCGCCGAGTATCATCCGGGTATTGCACGAGGAACTTGGCGCCGAGCGGGTCTGGGATCCGCAGCGCGTCGCGGTGGTGATTGACCATGTGGCCCCTGCCGCCAGTGTGCAGACGGCGGAGAAGCAGGCCGAGGTGCGGCGCTGGGTGCGCGCCCAGGGTATTACGCACCTGTTCGACGTGGGGCGGGGGATTTCACATCCGGTGCTGGTGGAAGAGGGCCTGGCCCGCCCCGGCATGGTCATCGTGGGCAGCGACAGCCATTCGACGGCCTACGGCTGTGTGGGCGCATTCGGCACAGGTATGGGCACCACCGACATCGCCCTGGCCGCCGCCACGGGCCGCACCTGGTTCCGCGTGCCCGAAACGGTGCTGGTGCGCGCGCAGGGCCGGTTTCGCCCCGGGGTGAGCGCCAAGGACCTGGCGCTCAAGGCGGCGCGCGTGCTCCGCGCCGACGGGGCTACCTACGCCGCCGTCGAGTGGCACGGGGTCGAGTTCCTCGGCGTAATGGAGCGGATGACCCTGGCGACCCTCTCGATCGAGGTCGGCGCGAAGGCCGGCATCGTGCCGCCCACGGGGCTGTTGCAAACCGTCCCGGAGTGGCTGCGCGTCGAGGAGGGCGCCCGCTACAGCCGGGTGGTTGAAATTGACCTCGACGACCTGGAGCCGCAGGTCAGCGCGCCGCATACGGTGGACAACGTAACCGACCTGCGCGACCTCGGCCGCGTCCCGGTGGATGTCGTTTACCTGGGCACGTGCACCAACGGCCATTACGAGGATATGGCCGCCGCGGCGCGCATTCTGCGCGGGCGGCGCCTGGCCCCCGGCGTGCGCATGCTGGTGGTGCCGGCCAGCGCCCAGGCCCTGCAACTGGCCGCCGAGGATGGAACCCTGGCAACCCTGCTGGCCGCCGGGGCGACCATCGGCACCCCGGGGTGTGGCGCCTGCATCGGACGGCACATGGGCGTGCTCGCGCCGGGCGAGGTCTGCCTGTTCACCGGCAATCGCAACTTCCGCGGGCGCATGGGCAGCCCCGAGGCGCGCATCTACCTGGCCTCGCCGGAAGTGGCCGCGGCAACCGCGCTGACCGGGTACATCACCCATCCCCAGGAGGTGGTTGACGCGCGCTACCCGGAGTTATAAAAGGATCGCAGAGGGCGCGGCCTCCGCGACTCCCAGACTGGCACGTAAAAGGCCGCGCAGCGAAACCAGGCCTGAGCGGCGCATCCGGCAAGTCACGTGTCATGCTGAGCGCAGCCTCTGCCCTGAGCGTGGTCGAAGGGGAAGCGTCTCGGCCTGGACCCTGAGCGAAGCGAAGGGTGGCACGGAACTTGCCGGATGAACCACTAAGGAACACGGAGTACACCTATGGCTCGCGTCTGGATCTTTGGCGCTGACATCAATACCGATCAGATCGTTCCAGGGCGCTACGCGCCGTACATGCTCAAGAACGAGGACGATCTGCGCAAGTACCCCTTTATTGAACATCGGCCCGACTTCGCCGGCAATGTCCGTCCGGGAGACATCATCGTGGCCGGCAACAACTTCGGCTGCGGCAGTTCCCGCGAGTACGCGCCCCTGGCGCTGCGTATGGTCGGCATTGGCGCGATCATCGCGCCGCTGTTCGCCCGTATCTTCTTCCGCAACGCCCTGAATCTCGGCATCCCCTGCTTTACCGCCGATCTCACCCGCGAACTGCGGGATGGCCAGGAGGTGGAACTGGACCTGGAGCGGGGGCGCATCCATACCGATGACGGGCGCACCATCCAGTTGCCGCCGCCCCCGGCCTTCCTGCGCGAGGTCTGGGCCGCGGGGGGGATCGTGCCGTTTTACCGTAAGTACGGGCGTTTTCCCGGCGAGGGCTGAGTGGTGTGTGAACGAGGTTTTTCGCGTAACCCACCCCCCTCCCCAACCCTCCCCCGCTGGGGGAGGGAGTCCGGCGCCTCTCCCAACGGGGGGGTTGGGAGGGGGGCGGAAATGTAAGGAAACGTGCTTCACGGACCACCGAGTGGCCGGAGGGTTGGGAAGAGCCGGTTTCCTGATGCAAGCATGATCCTGAGGGTTACACTGCAACCCAGGGACGATTCAATGAACATCTGCGTCATTCCCGGCGATGGGATCGGCCCGGAGGTGATCGGCGCCGCCACGGTGGTGCTGCGCGCCCTGGCGCCCGACGCGGCGATCACCGAGGCCGAGGCGGGTTGGGGCGCCTTCGAGCGTCACGGTGTGGCGCTGCCCGCGGCGACGCTGGCGGCGGCGTGGGCCGCCGATGCCATCCTCTTCGGCGCGGTTGCCTCGCCCAGCCACGCCGTGCCCGGCTACCGCAGCCCCATCGTGCAATTGCGCCGGGAGCTCGACCTCTACGCCAACATCCGCCCGGTCAGCGGAACCGACGCGGAGAGGCCGGTCAATCTGGTCATCCTTCGGGAGAACACCGAAGACCTCTACATCGGGCGCGAGCGTGTGGAGGACGATGGCGCCACGGCCATCGCCGAGCGGGTGATCACCCGGCAGGCCAGCGCCCGCATCGCCCGCGCCGCTTTCGACCTGGCCCGCCGCCGCGCCACCGATCTCGGGCGGCCCGCGCGGGTGACGGTGGTGCACAAGGCCAACGTCCTCCGCGTCAGCGATGGTCTGTTCCGCGAGACGGTTCTGGCGGTGGCCCGCGACTACCCCGGGGTCGCCGTGGAGGAGATGCTGGTGGACGTGGCGGCGATGCGCCTGGCGCAGACGCCCGAACGGTTCGATGTGCTGGTCACCACCAATATGTTCGGCGATATCCTCTCCGATGTGGCCTGCATTCACGGGGGCGGGTTGGGGTTGGCCGCCTCGGCGAACCTGGGTGACGCGCAGGCCCTGTTTGAACCGGTGCACGGCGCGGCCCCGGACATCGCCGGGCAGGGGACGGCCAACCCCCTGGCCGCGATCACCTGTGTGGCCATGCTGCTGGAATGGCGCGGTCTGAGCCTGCCCGCGGCGCGCCTGCGGGCCGCCATCGCCGGGGTGCTGCGCGATGGCCCCCACACGCCCGACCTGGGCGGCTCCGCGAAGACGACCGATGTTACGGGATCTGTGCTTGCGCGACTTTAGTTGTTCCTGGGAGGGCGAAGCCCTCGCGGACCATGCCAGCGAGCGGGGGTGTGGGAAAACCCGGTTTCCCCGCACCCCTCTGTTCCGCCTGCGGCGGGTACGCGCCCTGGCGCAGCCAGGACGATCCTGCCGCTGCGGGCGGAAGCGGGTGTTGGGTGGGGGTGCAGCCTCCCCGCGCCCCTCCAGAGACCTGCAATGAAAGGAGTTACCAGTATGATCGCCACCTGTCCCGAATGCGGCGCCGAAATCACCCTGCCCGATGACACCATGGAGAGCGAGATCATCGTCTGTCCCGAATGCGGCGCCGAACTGGAAGTTGTGAGCCTGAACCCGCCCACCCTGGCCCTGGCCCCCGAGGTCGAGGAGGACTGGGGCGAATAGAGGAGCGATGTATGCGTATCGGTGTGCTCTGCTCGCGCATCCGCGCCGAGGAGAAACTGCTCTTTACTGAACTGGAGCGTCGCGGTCTCGAGTATGAGAAGATCGATGACCGCGAGCAGATCTTTAACCTGCACCAGCGCGAATACCCCTTCGACGTGGTGCTGGAGCGTTCGATCCAGCACAGCCGGGCGCTGTATATGCTGAAGATCATGAACGATGCCGGCGTACCGACGGTGAACACCTACCACGTGGCGCTGACCTGCGGCGACAAGTTCCTCACCACCCAGGCCCTGGTGCACGCCGGGGCGCCCACGCCGCGCTGCCTGCTGGCTTTCACCCCCGAGAGCGCCCTCGAAGCGATGGAGCAACTCGGCTACCCGGTCGTGCTCAAGCCGGTGATCGGGTCGTGGGGGCGCATGGTCAGCAAGATCAACGACCGCGACGCCGCCGAGGCCATTCTCGAACACCGTGATGTGCTCGGCAACTACCAGCACTCGATTTTCTACATCCAGGAGTACATTGACAAGCCTGGTCGCGATATTCGCACGTTTGTCATCGGCGATGAGTGCATCGCCGCGATCTACCGCACCAGCGAGCACTGGATCACCAACACCGCCCGCGGCGGCATCGCCAGCAAGTGCCCCGTCACGCCCGAACTGGCTGACCTGAGCATTCGCGCGGCCCATGCGGTGGGCGGTGGGGTGGTGGCGATTGACCTGCTCGAGACCCGCGACGGGCGCGTGCTGGTGAACGAGGTCAACTACACCATGGAGTTCCGTAACTCGATCGAGACCACCGGCGTGAACATCCCGGCGCGGATCATTGACTACGTGCTGGAAGTGGGCCGCAACGGCGTGACGAGGTGATGGACTGACTGGATGACGAAGTGCCGAGGTGACCAGATGACGGGTGACGAGGTGACCGGACCGGATCTCCACACCTCCACACCTCCACAGGAGGACCATGAGCATTCGGGTTTCTGTCGTGGGCGCCAGCGGCTACGTCGGGGGTGAACTGCTGCGGCTCCTGCTGTGGCACCCCGCGGTAGAAGTGGCGCAGGCCACCAGTGGGCGCAATGCCGGGCGCTACCTCTACCAGGTGCACCCCAATCTGCGCGGGCGGACGAGCCTGCAGTTCGTGCATCCCGACCGGTTGGAACCGTGCGACGTGCTGTTCCTGGCCCTGCCCCACGGCGAGGCGGCGCGCAGCTTCGCCCGCTACGAAGGGTTGGCCGGGTGGATCATCGACTGTTCCGCCGACTTCCGGCTGCACGACCCGGCGACCTATGCCCGCTGGTACGGCGAGGAGCACCCTGCCCCGGAGTGGCTCGACCGCTTCGTGTACGGGCTGCCCGAGGTTAGCCGGCAGGCCCTGCGCGAGGCGCGCTACGCCAGTGGGGTGGGTTGCAACGCCACGGCCACCAACCTGGCTCTGCTGCCCCTGGTGCGGGCGGAACTGGTGGACTCGAACCGGCCGGTGATCGTCGAGGTCAAGGTCGGCTCGTCGGAAGGCGGGGCGAGCGTCTCGGAGAGCAGCCACCACCCCGAGCGGGCAGGGGCGGTGCGCTCCTTTGCTCCGGTGGGCCATCGCCACACCGCGGAAGTCGAGCAGGTGACAGGGTTACGCAACGTCCACATGTCGATTACCTCGGTCGAACTGGTGCGGGGCGCCCTGGCAACGGCGCACGTCTTCACGGCCCGGCCGGTGACGGAGAAAGATCTGTGGCAAGCGTACCGCGCCTTTGCCCGCGATGAGCCATTCGTGCGTATCGTTAAGGAGCGGCAGGGGATCTATCGCTTCCCCGAGCCGAAGATCCTCGCCGGCAGCAACTACGCCGACATCGGCTTCGCCCTCGATGCCTCCACGGGGCGGGTGGTGAGCATCTGCGCGCTTGACAATCTGATGAAAGGCGCCGCCGGAAGCGCGGTACAATGCATGAACCTGATGCTCGGCCTCGATGAAACCGCGGGGCTGGAGTTTCCGGGACTGCATCCGGTGTAGGGGCGTGGAGGTGTGGAGGCGTGGAGGCGTGGAGGCGTGGAGGTGTGCAGATGAAATCCCGTCACCGCGGCGTCTCTGCGCCGGCGCCCTCCCCCACCCCGGCATCGGCGCCCTCCCCCACCCCGGCGCCCGCGCACCCCGCCGCCCCGGCCCTTCGCCGGGCTGACCTGCTGATCCTCGGCTGGTCATTGATCGTGCCCATCATTCTGTTTGCCGTCTTCCACGGCTATGGGTTCGACGACCCCTACATCACCTACCGGTACGCGGCGAACCTGGCGGCCGGCCAGGGGTTCGTCTACAACCCCGGCGAGCGGGTTTTAAGCACCACCGCCCCGCTCTACGCGCTGCTGCTGGCGCCCTTCGCCGCCCTGGGGCCGGACGTGCCGCTGATCAGCAACCTGATTGGCTGCGTCAGCCTCGGTGCGGGCGCCCTGGCGTTGTGGCGGTTGGGGCGCCTGGCGGGAATGCCGGTCGCGGGTGGGACAGCCGCCATGCTCTACTCGCTAAGCCCGTACCTGGTCTTCACCCTGGGCGCGGAGACGACCTTCTTCATGGCCCTGACCCTGTGGGGCTTCGTCGCGCTGGCTGCGGGGCGTCCTGCTGTGGTGGGCTTGCTCCTGGCAAGCGCCACGCTGACGCGCGCCGATGCCGCCCTGGCCGCGGTGGTCGGAGGGGTTGCCCTGCTGCTCAGGGAACCGCCCTGGAAGGGTTCCCCTTTCCCCAACAACGAGGCGCGCACACCAACCGGCAGAGAGGAAAAGGGCCTGGGCGCCCCGGCGCCTGGGCCAATCAGCGGGAACATCTCTCCACTGTTGCGCTTCAGCGGCGCCTATGCGCTCATCGTACTGCCCTTCCTTGGTGCGGCCTGGATCTACTTCGGGGCACCATTGCCGGCGACGCTTGGCGTCAAACGTAGCCAGGCGCGCATCCCCGGCAGTCGCAGCTACCTGACGGGCCTGAGCCAGCAACTCGCCGGTCTGGCCCAACGCCCTCTGTTCTGGCCCTTGCTCGGCCTGGCACCCCCGGGGCTGGTTACGGGGTTACGGCGCCGGGGCCCGCTGCTCCTGCCGCTGGCATGGGGCGGCCTGCACACCCTGGCTTACAGCCTGCTCGGGGTCACCGCCTACTTCTGGTACTACGGAGCCGCGGCCCTGGCGCTGATCACCGCCGCGGCCCTCGGCGCCGAGACCCTGGCGGCCTGGTTGCGCCCGTGGCGAGGAGCGTGGGCCGGCGCCGTTTTCGTGGCCATTCTGGTTAGCCTGGTACTGGCGGCCCAGGTTCTGGCGCTGGCCCGGATGGCAAACCATCCCGATCCCCGCTTGCCGCTCTACCGCGCTGCCGGTCAATGGCTGGCCGTCAATACGGCCCCCGATGCTCGCGTTGGGGCCTTCGAAGTCGGCATTATCGGCTATCACAGTGGCCGCCCAATGGTGGACTTCGCCGGGCTGATCCAGCCCGACCTGGCCAGAGTCTTCGAGGCGGGCGGAAGCTATGACGTGGCGGCGCGCCAGGCAATCGCCGCCCACAAGCCCGAGTATCTGGTAAACCAGGAAGCCGCCGTACCGCTCATCGGCACTGACCCGGAACTGGCGGCCCGGTGCGTGGCAGTGGCCGAGTTCCCCGATCCGCGTTATCCCTCGCCGCTGATCATCTATCGCTGCGCGTGGTAGGTAGGCGGGGAAAGCGGGTTTTCCCGCCGCTCCACCTGGCGCCGAGGCCGCGCGTGACCTCCCGCGAGCAGGGGGTTGGGAAAACCAGGTTTCCCCGCTGTCCTCCACCTGGCGCCGGGGCCGCGCGTGACCTCTCGCGGGCAGGGGCGCGGGGAAACCAGGTTTCCCCGCTGTCCTCAAACTGGCGCCGGGGTCGCCCGAATCTTCCCCTTCACTGATTTGCACGACGTAGTATAATATGGTTCCTAACTTTATGTCCGCTATGCAAGTTGCTGGTCAATGCTGAGGAACTGTCGCGATGAAACGGTGCCCTTCCCCTTGCCCGGTTGTTACCGCCAACCAGACCAACCTGGCGGCGCTGCGGGCGCATCTGCTCGAAGGTTACCAGTGTCTCGACGCCTGGCTGGCGCTGAGCGAGTTAGTGACCGATATGCGCCAGCGGCGTGACTGTCTGCAACGCGCGGCGGTGCTGGCGCCAGAAAATGAAGACATCCAGATCGCCTACCTTGAAGCCGTGCTGGCAGTCGAACCCGACAATCGGGCGGCCATGACCCGGCTCAATGAGATTCGCACCCTGCGTCTGCTCTCAGATGTCAAGACCTCGCATTTTCACGAACAGCCGCGGGCACGACTATTGGGCGAGATTCTCGTTTCAATTGGCGCGATTTCACCATCGGAACTGCGAGAGGTTCTCAAGTCACAACAAACTGGCACCCCTATTACCACGGATCGGCGGCTCGGACAACTCCTGCTCCGTCAGGGGATGATCACCCCGGGCAAACTCGCCCACGCGCTGATCATGCAGCAGCAAGAACGCAGCCGGCTCCGCATTGCTCCACAGGTGCTCGGCGAGTATCTGGTGGAACAGAACTACATCACGCCACAGCAGCTTGAGCTGGCCCTGGCGGAACAACTCCGCCTCGACCAGAAGAATCAGCGTCTCAGCCTGGGGCAGATCCTGGTGCGTCTGAACATGATCAGCGAGAAGCTTATCGAGCGTGCCGCCAGGGAGCACGATCAGGCCTTCTGGGCGAAGTATGGCTATTAGCTTCCCCTTGAGATGCAAATGGGGAACCTGGCGTTTCCCGCGCCCCTGGTTGCCGGGGCGAGAAACCTTTCGCCTCCACGGATTGTGCCCCCACGCCTGTTTCAGGAGGAAGGGGAAACCAGGTTTTCCCCCGCCCCCGCCGGATTCCTGGAAAGCCATGTAGTCGGCGGCAATGCCGCCATGGTATAATTGGCGCGTGTCAACGTGCCAGTTTCCCTCCCATCAGTATCGAGGTAGTACCATGCCGATGTACGAGTACCGGTGTCTTGACTGTGAAAGCCGCTTCGACCGCCTGCGCCGAATGGACCAGGATGACGCCGATGTAACCTGCCCTGCTTGCCAGAGCGTCCGGATCCAGCGACGGCTGTCTCTCTTCGCCACGGCGACACGTGGCAGCGCGGCCCTCAGCGAGGCTCCGGCAGCCTCATCGGGTGGAGGCTGCTGCGGCGGGGGGTGCTGTAGCGCGCGAACGGCGTAGCGCCGGCGTCCCTGTGCCGCCGATCCCGAGATCAATCCAGGCGCCGGCGACGTAGCTGGCGAACCGTACAAGCGGAAGGCTCTATGATCGCCTATAACTCCACTGCCGCCGGCAACGGCGCCGCCGGCACGGCCAACGGGGGCCACGTGACAGGAGATCCTCGTCCTTCGGCAAGTCTGCCCCCTTACCGCGCTCAACTGGCCGGTAGCGGCGAGCAGCGCCTGGTTCATCATCTCGTTACCACCCTTGGCGATTACTTTCCCCGATCCCTGCTGATCAACTATTACGTCTCGCTCAAAACCAACCCCTTCGTCGTGCTCACCGGGCGCGAAGGCGCCGGCAGGGCCGCCCTCGCTGCTGGCTTCGCCGCGGCGCTGGTCGGGCACGAGAGCGGGCAGGTGATCACGATCGGCTCGGATCGCTGGGCGCGGCGGTACAGCCAGAGCAGTTACTACCGTGGCATTCACGAGCGCTTCGGCGTTAGCCAGTATCTCGAGACGCTCCACGAGGCGGCCGCCCCGGAGAATAGCGGCAAGGTCTATCTGGTGCTCCTGAAGGGCCTGACCGCCGACGAACTTGATCTGTACCTCAACCGGCTGGTCCGTCCTGGCCGCCACGGAGAACGCCGCCTCGCACTTCCCGGCATCCCCGCAGCAGAACAGCCGCTGTTGCCGCCGAATTGCTTTATCACGGCGACGATGCACGTTCCGCGCGGCGCTCCCCCCTTCGAACTGGAAGTGTTTCAACACGCCGGCCAGATAGAGTTCGGTCCGGACCTGCGGCGCGCGCCCGCGCTCCCCGCGCTTCCCTTGCCGCCCGTGGGCCTGCAACGGGTGATGCTGCGCGCCATCTGCCGCGATCCTCGCCAGGCCCGCGCGCGGCTCGGCGCTATTCTCGGCCCCGCTCGTCGGCGCCGGCTCGGCCCCTCAGCCGAGGTGGTGCGCCTCCTGGTCGAAGGCGGGGCGAGCATCCCCCGCGATGTCAATGACACCGTACTTCCCTACGTCGCCAATAGCTTTGACGAAGAAGGACGCGGGCTGTTTGATCCGTTCGATGCCTGGCACAATGCCCGCCAGGCCTACGACGCCCAGATCGTGCAGCGCCTGCTCTGGCGCGTAAACTGGCAGCAGCGCGCGCTGCACCGCCGCCTCGCCGACATGTTGCGTCGCTGACGCATTTGCATTCCCTTAAGACGTGTGGTATACTCACAAAGGCGCTGAGGTCGTGGCCCCATCGTCTAGCGGCCTAGGACGCCACCCTCTCAAGGTGGAGATCGCGGGTTCGAATCCCGCTGGGGTCACCAGAGGGACCCGTGGTGTAGCGGTTAACATGCAGCCCTGTCAAGGCTGAGATCGCGGGTTCGAATCCCGTCGGGTCCGCCACACGCAAGAAGCTCACGATTGATCGTGAGCTTCTTCGTTTTATGGCCGATCAAGATGTCGGGGCGACTGGCTTGCCTTACGCTGAGAGTAACATGATCGGCACCACCATCAGCGTGCCCAGCAGCAGGATCAAACCAAGCAACTTCAACTGCTCAACCGTGCGCCGGGCAGCAAGTTGCTCGCGCGCGGCGGGCGCGTAGGGCACGTTCGGCAGTTCGCCGAACAACACCTGCCCGAGCGCGCCCGGCGCGGTAAACAGGGTCTTGAGCACGGTCTCGATCAACTGGCGAGTGGTGATGAGCGGCGGCGCCCAGTACGCCTCGTCGGGACTGACCGGCGCCCCGGTGAGCGCGCAGCGAAGCTCACCGTCAACAACCGCGGGCCGCGGCTGGCCTTCTGCTACGTCTGGCGGATTGCTCAGTTCTACGGGCATGGTCCGGTTCCTCCTTCGGTTCATCTCACGCCACACGGCGCACAAAGCGTTCGATGCGCTCAAGCGCCGCTTCAATCTTGTCAAGCGATGTCGCGTAGCAGACACGCACATATCCGGCGCCGCTCGGGCCGAAGGCGTCGCCGGGGATCACCGCGACCCGCTCTTCGGTCAGGAGGCGCTCACAAAACTCCTCACTGCTCATCCCCAGGTGCCCGATGTAGGGAAAGGCGTAGAAGGCGCCCTGCGGCTCAAAGGTTGGCAGGCCGATCCGTCGCAGCCCGTCGACGATGACCCGGCGCCGCCGGTCGTACGCGTCGCGCATGGCGCGCACGCTCTCCTCGCCAAAGCGCAAGGCCGCCAGCCCCGCGTACTGGCTCATGGTCGGCGCGGACATGATCGCGTACTGGTGCACCTTGCGAGCCGCGGCGGTGATCTCGGCGGGAGCGGCCAGCCAGCCGAGCCGCCAGCCGGTCATTGCGTAGGTCTTGGAAAATCCGCCGATCAGGATCGTTCGCTCGCGCATCCCGGGGAGTGCGGCGAAACAGGTGTGCTCAACACCGTAGACCAGGCGATCGTAGATCTCGTCCGAGATGACCAGCAGATCATGGCGCTCGGCCACGGCGGCAACTTCGAGCATGCGCTCTCGCGAAAGCACCGCGCCGGTCGGATTATTGGGATAACCGATCAGAATGGCTTTCGTGCGCCGAGTGATCGCCGCCTCCAGGGCTGCGCCGCTTACCTGGAAGCTCTCCTCTACACATGTCGGCACGTGTACCGGCTTCGCGTCGGCAAACAGCACAGCGGCCGGGTAGGCGACGAAGCACGGCTCGGGCACGAGCACCTCGTCATCGGGATCGAGCACCGCCAGGGCGGCGATCAGCAAGGCCTCGCTGGCCCCCACGGTCATCAGCAGTTCATCTTCGGGGTTGTAGTCGGCGCCGTAGAGCCGGTTGAGATGGGCGGCCAGCGTGACGCGCAGTTCCAGCAGACCAGAGTTCGAGGTGTAGGCGGTGGTCTGGTCGATCGAACGCTGGCCCGCCGCGCGGATCTCTGCGGGGGTCATCGCGTCGGGCTCGCCGACCCCCAGCGAGATGACGTCAGGCATACTGGCGGCGATATCGAAGAAGCGGCGAATGCCCGAGGGCGGCACCGCGCGAACACGACGTGCAATTCGTTGGGACCCCATAGCTTGCTCCTGTCGAGCGCGCCGCAACAACCGGCGGCGCGCGCTATCATACCACGCCGCCGCAACCAGCGTAACGCCGCGCGGCGTGGTTCCAACGCCAGCATACCACTCGCGCGCGCCAGGGGCCACGGACATTCGTGGTACCATCGGGTACGGGCACGGGAACACCAGGTTTTCCCACCCGAACGCATAGGAAAGGAAGTTCCTGGGAGGGCCAGGTCCTCCCAGATCCTCCCACCGGCAGGGGTATGATGAAGAAGATCGCCCTCACCGATATTGCTGTGTCCGGCAAGGAACGCGCTCGTGTTGTCGGGCGACCCTGGCTGCTCTGGCTCGCGCTGGCGGGTCTGGGGTTGGGGGCCCTGCTGCTGCGCGCCGCCACCCTTGGCCAGACGCTGCCGTTCGTGGACCATCCCGACGAGCCGGTGCATCTCGACCAGGCGCTCACCATGCTGCGCACGGGTGATCCCAACCAGCAACTCTTCTGGAAGCCGTCGCTGCACACCTATCTGCTGCTGGCCGTGATACAGGCCCGCTACCTCTGGGGACGGGCGGCAGGAGTCTACGGCCCCATCCACGAGATGTTGATCACGACCCATGTCGTCACCACCGTGCCGGAGTTCTTTCTGGCAGCTCGGCTGCTCACGGCTCTGGTTGGGGCGCTGACGGTGCTGGCGGCGTATGGCCTGGGCGCGCGGGGCTGGAACGCGGGGGCGGGGCTGGTCGGGGCGCTGCTGGTCGCGCTCCTGCCGTTGCATGTGCGCTTCTCGCAGTGGGCCACCACCGACGCCCTGGCGACACTGCTGGCCACCCTGGCCCTGGGGGCGGCGTTGCTGGCCCTGCGCGATGGCACGTGGCGGGCCTACCTGACGGCAGGGGCCTTTGCCGGCCTGGCGGCTTCAACCAAGTACAATGCCGGGGTGGTGGCGGGGGCCATCGTGGCCGCGGCGGCCCTGCGCGCCTGGAACGGGCGCGGGGCCGGGTGGCGCGGCCCGGGCCGCGAGGCGGCGCGCTTGCTGGCGGCGGGCCTGGCGGCCATGGCGACCTTTGTCGCCGGTACCCCCTACGCGCTGTTGCGGTGGGGGCAGGTATGGCAGGGGATCGTTGAGCAGTGGGGCAATTACGGCGGCGGCAATGGCCACTACCGCGGCGCCTGGAACGTGGGGGGGTATGTCGAGTTCTTCCTGGGGGACGGGTTGGGTCTCCTGGCCTGCCTGATGGTGCTGGCGGGCCTGCTGATCCTGGCCCGGTGCCGCCCGGCGGTGCTGGCGGTCTGGCTCGGCTTTGTGGCGCCCTCGCTGTTGCTGCACCTCTCGCGGCCAACCCATTTTATGCAGAACATGCTGCCCCTGCTGGTGGCCTGCTCGCTTCCGGCGGGGGTGGCGGCGGTTGAGCTATCGCGCCTGCTGGCCCCGCGCGCCGCACGGGCGCAATGGTTCGCCCTGGCGACCCTGATCCTGGCGCTGGTGATGCCCCCGGCGCTGCGCTCGGCCGCCGAGGTGGGCCGCCAGGCCGCCGGTGATAGCCGCCGGCAACTGCTGAACTGGATTGACGCCAACGTGTCCCCCGGCGCGCGCCTCGCGGCCGAACTGCCCCCCGTGCCCAGTCCCACCGAGCCGCGCTGGAGCTACGTGCCGCGTCTGGCCGACCACGACCTGGCCTGGTACCGCGCCCAGGGCTTCGCATACCTGATCGCCACCTCGCACAGTTGGGGGCAGATCGCCGTGCCGGCGGCCTACGCGCCGCTACTGCCGGCCACCGTCGCCGAGTTCGGGCCACGGGTGCGGCGCGAAGAGATGCTGGGGCCGCATATCCTGGTGATTGCTACCGGCCTCGGCGCCAGCGACGCGCGCCAGCCCCTGAGCGATGATGTGCGCGTCGGCGCGGCGCGGTTGCGCGGCGTGACCATCGGCGACCCTTCGGGAGACGGTGTACCGCCGATGCTCATGCCCGCCACCACCTTCACCCCGGGCGGGGTGCTCGGCCTGCGCACGTTCTGGGAAGTTGCAGGCCCGTTCGCTTCCGATTACTACATTTTCGTCCACCTGATTGACGCCGAGGGCCGTCGCCCGACCCAGCGCGACGCCCCCGCCTGGCAGGGGCGCTATCCAACCAGCGCCTGGCGCCCCGGAAGTCTGGTGGTGGACCACAACGACGTCTATCTGCCGCCGACCATGGCGCCGGGCGTGTACCGCGTCATCGTGGGGATGTACGACCCGAACGGCGGTGCGCGGCTCCCGGTGACGGTCAACGGCACGCCGCTGCCCGAAGGCGCCGTCGAGGTGGCGACGATCACCGTCGGGCGGTGAGGCGCGCCCGGCGGCTGCGTTGTGCACCGGGGTGTGGTTCATAGGTGCCCGATGCCCCGGATGGCGCATGCGACGCGAGGAGGTGCCGGAAAACACCTGAGAAGCAGTGAGGAGGCGGGTCGCCACGAGCTGCTCATCTGGCCATCGCCCTTCGGAGACCGTGCCCGCCGGGATGAAAGAGGAAGGCTCTGGGAGGACTTTGCCCTCCCGGAGCCTTCCCTCGAGGCGGCGCAACCCTCCAGGTTGTGCCCGGCTACCGTGCCGCGCGAACGGGGCGCAGCAGGCTCAACGGGGACCGCGCGAACGGGGCGCGAGGGCGACCTGGCGCTTAAAATGGTACCTCCTCGTCCGCGGGGGCGTCGCCGGCCTCGGAGACGGCGACGGCCTCGGCGGGCACGCCGGGCCGATTGTCGAGGAAGAGCACATCATCGCCGCGCACGTAGGTGCGTGAGCGGGGCTGGTTGGTGGCCTTGTCGGTCCAGGTGTCGGTCCGCAGGGCGCCGCTGACGCGCACGCGGCTGCCCTTGTGCAGGTAGCTGTTGCAGAGTTCGGCCAGCCGGTCCCACACCTCGACGGAGGTCCAGTCGGTTTCATACTCGCGCCGGCCTTCGGCATCCTGGCCGCCGAAGCGTTTGGTTGCCACGCGGAAGCGGCAGACGGCAGCGCCCGAGGAGATGAAACGCATCTCCGGGTCCGCGCCCAGCCAGCCGAGCAACTCTACGCGATTGATCGTGCCCTTCACCTGTGTCATGGTCCTGGTAGCCTTTCCTGATGGTGGGCCGGGCGTTGCGCGGCGCCCGGCGGCGCGTATGGCTGATCAGCCCACCAGGTAAACCGGATCTACAGGCGAAAGGTTACGCCCCTACCCTGAGCATCTGGCAGGCGGGCCTGGAGGAGCGAAGCCCTCCCGGCACCATCTTCATCCCCACATTGTGCAGCGTAGCCGCGCCGAGCCTAATCCAGCAATTCCAACAACTCGCGCACGGCGTGCCCTTGCTGGGCGGGATGGCGCATGGGGGCTTCCTCGTGGATCTCGTAGCGATTCTGGCGCCCGTCACGGGTATGGCTGATGTAGCCGGCGTCGTGGAGGTCGCGCAGAATGCGCTGCACGGCGCGTTCGGTAATGCCCACCTGCGCGGCGATCTCGCGGGCGGTGGCGCTGCGATTACGCGCGATACAGAGGAGCACCTGCGCATGATTGGTGAGAAACGTCCAGTGAGCCATCGGTTGCTTCACCTGTTGCTCAAGGCGCGCGACACCCTGGTCGCGCGCGGGCGGTTGCGGATCGTCCAGGAACTCGGGCGGCAGGGTGTCGCCCCAGCGTAGGTCACGGGCCATGCGCCAGGTTGCGCCCGCGGAACGGGTGACGCTGAGACGGCGGATACCGTCAGGCGTGCAGAGGGTCAGTTCGATGTACCCGGACCGGATGAGCGGATGGCGCAGGACGCGGGCACCAATCGCCTCGCCGGGGTGTCGGGCAACGGCGATGTAGGTGTATTTCTCGTCTTCATAGCCCAGTTCGGCGCCCTTGAGGGTCCGATGAAGCCGGCCACGGGCGAGGCGCCGGGAGAAATGGCACCAGTCGTCGGCAGGCAGCGGGCAGACGTCCTGGTGAGGGCAGGGGGCGATCAGCGCGGCGCCGGTAGCGCGCAACTGTTCCCGCGCGGCGCGAATGGTCGCCCAGCCGCGGGGCGTGCCCGGCTCGATCAGCACAAGGGCGTCACGCGCCCGCTCCCACAGCCGCGTGACCAGGGGGGCGCGAGCGGCCTCGGGCAATTCGCCGAGAACGTAGGCTGCGGTCACGAGATCGTGGGGCGGCGCGTCCCAGGCGGCGGTAAGGTCGGCCCGCACCCAGACGGCCCCGCGTACGGCGGGAGCGGTTGCCGTGGCGGCGAGGCGCTGGCCCAGGGAGGCCATGTCGCGGTCGGCCTCGATCAGAGTGGCCCGTTCAAGGGCCGGCCAGATGAGCGTGGCCGCCCAGAGGGTCGCGCCGCTGCCGGCGCCAGCGTCAAGCAGGGAGCGGGGCGCGAAGGCGGGCAAACGCGCCGCAAGCTCGCGCAGCGCCGCGGCGCAGGCGGCATAGGTGGCGGGCATGCGCGTGGCCGCGTAGGCCGCGGCAGCCAGTGGGCCACGCGGGGGCGATCCCGCCGCCGGGTCGCGGTAGCGTGCCGCGGCCTCGGCGGTCACGCGGGCCAGGCTGCGAGGGTCATAGCCGCGTAGTTCGCGCTCCAGATTCAGCCGCAGGTCGTTTGGGAGGTCCATGGTGGTAATTTTAGAGCCTATCCGAATAACTCCCTGGCGATGAAAGGGAGTATACTTGGGAGTGCCAGGTCCTCCTGAACCCTCCCCACCGGCGGGCGGGAGAAGGGGGCAACCTGGGCGCCCCGGATCGGGACAAGACGCGCGCCCAGTCACCGATCGGGCCGAGCAGGCAGCCCGCCGCGTCGAGGCGGCGGCGCCACAGGAGGGTCTATGACAGCCTCAATTCGCTCAAGCCGGATCTGGCCGCTCGTTGCCGCACTGGTTACTATCGCCGCGCTGCTGCTTTTATCGGCGCCGTATGCTGAGGCGGCCCCGCCGCCTGGCACGCTCGCCGTTCCTCCCACTGCGCCCGACCCACAGTTCGGTTTGACCTGGACGGCCTGGCAGGATCTCGGCGGTACGCTAACCTCCGCGCCGGCCGCCGTGTCCTGGGGGCGAGAGCGTATCACCGTCTTTGCGCGGGGGGGGAACGGCGAGATCATCCAGACCTACAAAGAAGGCGGCGGCGTATGGACCCCCTGGCGCACGCCCCCCGAACTACGCGGGGTGATCCTTCGCTCAGCGCCCTCGTGCGCCTCCTGGACGCCCGGGGCCATCAACTGCGTCGCCCTGCGCGAGGGGTACGGCGGCGTCTTCCAATTTTACTGGAACGGACGCGGCTGGTTCACAAATGACCTCGGCGGCGACGCGACCTCGGCGCCGGCGATTGTGGCCTGGGGCGCCGGACGTCTCAGCGTCTTCGTTCGTAATAGCAATGGTAACCTGATCCATCGCTACTGGCAACATAATGTTACCGATTGGACTCCGCCGCGCTGGGAGGCCGTTGGTAGCGGGACGATCACCTCGGCGCCCTCGTGCGGCTCGCGGGACACGGGGATCATTGACTGTTTCGCCCTTGGCCCCAACGGGGTAGTGATGCAACTCTACTACGATGAACGGGCGGGAGCGCGCTGGGTCGGATGGAACCAGCTTATGGGCATGGCCACCTTCCGCGCGACCTCGCCGATCAGCGCGGTGGGGTGGAACCGCAATTTGCTTGACCTGTTCGCGCGTGGCCCGGATATGCGGCTCTACCAGGTCACCTACAGCGGCACGTGGGCCGAACCCTGGGCGGTCATCGAGGAGCGGACGCTGATAGGCGCGCCGTCGTGCACCCGGGTCGAGCCAGGACGGCTGGATTGTTTCGCCCAGGTGCTTGACCCCCAGGCGCAAAACACGAGCGCCTTCAACGTGGCGCCTGGACTGGCGTACCGCTACGCGCAACGCCGGTAGTGCGATTTTGGATTTTGGATCTACAATGAGACTTCTCGTTGTAGGTGGCTCGAAGGGGCTTTGTCGCTCCGAAGGTCCATTCCGGTGCGGCACGGCTTTTCCGCGCCGCACCGGTACGGGAAATGCCGCCGAGCCTGCGGCCCCCGCCACCCTTCTCTGGTGCGGGGCTGCGCCCTCCCCGCTACCTCAGCCTGGTAACGCAGCCGGTCTCAGGGGCAGCCTTCAAATATCCGGCGGCGGTTCGGGTTCCCCCATCATGTCGCCGTACCAGCGCTCGAGCCACTCCAGGGCCTCGTAGAGCCGCCCGGCGGGCATGCGCCGGTAGGACGAAATGCCGAAGTTGCGGTACAGCCCGCTGAGGGCGCCCCAGTACTCGTTGCGGCGGGTGCGCTCCCCGAGGGTGCGCGCCACTCTCCGCACCGTCTGGGCGACGCGGGCCGCCTGGGGGTCGTCAACGGCGGCGCCGCGAGCCGCCCAGGGATCGGCGCCGGGACCCTCGTCGTCGGCGGGGGCAGTGTCGAGTTGCCGTTCGATCAGCACCTGCTGGCGGGCGAGGTTGGCGATGGCCATGGCCCCGACGTAGGCCTGCTCGGCGTGGCCCTGTTGTGCGCGGGGAGCGATCAACCCGTCGCCGCTGTCGAAGCCCTGGGGACGGAAGGCCTGCCAGAGGAGCGAGGCCGCCTCGCGCTGAAACAGCGCCAGGCGATCGCGCAGGGCGGGATCGGGCACCTCTTCAGGGTTCAGGGTCGTTAACCAGAGGGGCGCCAGTTCGATCCGCAGGCACAGACGCGCCGGCGCCCCGCCGTCGTGCGGTTCGGCGGCCAGGCGGCGCGCGCCCTGGCGCAGAACGGGATGCGCCTTTATCCTGCGCTCCTCGCGCGCCGCCGGCAGACCCAGCGCGGCGCACAGATCGGCCACCGCCACCAGGGTGCGGTTCGGGTCCAGATCCAGACAGGCCAGAATATCCCGGGCATAGAACCACTGCATGGCTCGGCTCCGCTGGGCAGTGTTCGTGTTTCATTATCAGGGTACCCGTATTGGCGCATTTATGCAATTCCTGAACCGGGCGCGGTGATGGTCCGTGAACGAAGTTTTCTGGCCTTCCGCCCGCCCGGTCATCCTGAGCGAAGAAGCCGCAGCCCTGAGCGAAGCGAAGGAGAAGCATCTTCCGCCTCCTGGCGCGGTAGACCCCTCGCTCCGCTCGAGGTGCAAACAGCGGGAAACTTTGTTCACAAATTGGTCCGTGAATAGCGTTTCCTTGGCACTTCCCCCACGCCAGGGCCATGCATTCCCCGCATGGCGCCGTGCGTCGCAGACGCCGTGCCGAGGGAGCGGGCCGGGCGCGCGGCGCCGCCTGCCGCGCGCTACTGGTAATGCTGCCGTAATGCACTTGCTGGCATATTTGCTGGCGAATGTGGAGATGATACCGGATCTCCCTCAGCTGAGCGGCGCTGCCGGCCGGGGCCTTGATCATGCCACCGTTGAGCTGGAAAGGAGTTGCTTTGGAAGAGTGCTGACCCATCGTTGAGCGCCATACCCTGCGCCTGAACGCCCGCCCCTGATCGCCGGTCCATCCCCTTCGGTCGTCGGTGGTCTGTGCATCGTTGTTGAACATCGGAGAAAGAAGAACACTGTATGCGCATCCGAACCTGGACCATCGCGCTCATCTTCACCCTCAGCGTTCTCCTCGGCGGCGTCCGCGTCACGGCCCAACCGCCGCAGCCGGGCGAGGCCCCCGCCCCCGCCGCCGCGCCCGTGGAGACCCTGCTCAACCCCGACGGCACCCTGCGGCTCAACGGCGCGTTCAGCGGCGCGCTCGACGTGAGCGGCTGGCAGGTGACCCTCGACTCCGAGCAGGGGCCGATCTTCCAGCCCCAGGCCGGCGCGCCCCAGTGGACCAACCCGGGGTCCATGCCCAACGGCGCGCTCACCGGCGGGGTCACCGCCCTGGCGGTGAGCGGCGGCGACGTGTACGTGGGCGGCTGGTTCCAGGATGCCGCGGGCATCGCCGAAGCCGACTCTGTGGCCCGCTGGAACGGCAACGCCTGGAGCGCCCTGGGCGGCGGAGGCGGCACGGGCGCGCTCACCGGCCAGGTCTTCGCCCTGGCGGTGAGCGGCGGCGACGTGTACATGGGCGGCTTCTTCACCGACGCAGGAGGCATTCCCGAAGCGGACTACGTGGCGCGCTGGAACGGGAGCAGTTGGAGCGCCCTGGGGGCAGTGGCGGCGTAGGCGCGCTGACCGGCGCGGTCCGCGCCCTGGCGGTGAGCGGCAGCGACGTGTACGTGGGCGGCTGGTTCCAGGATGCCGGGGGCATTCCCGAAGCGGACTACGTGGCCCGCTGGAACGGGAGCAGTTGGAGCGCCCTGGGGGGCAGCGGCGGCAACGGCGCGCTGAACGGCGGGGTCACCGCCCTGGCGGTGAGCGGCGGCGACGTGTACGTGGGCGGCTTCTTCACCGACGCCGGAGGCATTCCCGAAGCCGACCGCGTGGCGCGCTGGGACGGGAGCAGTTGGAGCGCCCTGGGCGGCAGCGGCAATGGGGCGCTTGCGCCGGGCAGCGTGGTCCTCGACCTGGCGGTGAGCGGCGGCGACGTGTACGTGGGCGGCTTCTTCCAGGATGCTGCGGGCAACCTGGCCGCCGACCTGGTCGCTGCCTACGTCGCGCCGCCGTCCATCAGCGCAATCACCCGCGTCAACCCGAATCCTACCTCCGCCGCCAGCGTGCAGTTCCAGGTCGCCTTCGACGAGCCGGTTATGGGCGTGGCCGCCAGCGACTTCGCCCTGACGACCACTGGCAGTCTGAGCGGGGCCAGCGTCACCGGCGTCAGCGGCAGCGGCGCGACCTATGTCGTCACCGTCGCCACCGGGACGGGCGACGGCACGCTGCGCCTCGACGTGCCCGCCGGGGCCACTATCAATGACCTGGTCGGATTGAACGTGAGCAACCTGCCCTTCACCAGCGGCCAGGCGTACACCGTGAATAGCGGCGGGGGCAGCCCGCCCCCCACCCTGACGCCTCCAGGCGGCGGCACCCAGGTCAGGGTCTACCTGCCGCTCGCGCAGCGCTGAGCGCCGGTTCGGATAGCGGTTCTGAGGGGTCCGGGAGCGTTGTATGCTCCCGGACCCTTGCTTTGGCATGCCATGCAGGGCGCCCGCACCGGCGCATCGATGCAATTGGCTTTTCGCCGCCTTCCTGAACGCGCCCCTGCTTGCGGGGCAGCCAGGAGCGCAACCCGCAGGGTTGCGTCCGGGGAAAGGCATTTCCCCGCGCCCCGGCCTGCCAGAAGGGAATAATTCCACAATACGAAAGAAAATTTCACATGATGGTTTTTCGATTCCCATGCTACAATGGTGGCACGTGCTCTCAGTAGTCTGGAAAGCAAGGTTTCCGGCGTTTTCGCCCCCTTCCCGGCCTCCCCCCAACGGGGGGAGGAGTTCGACGCCCTCCCCCAGCGGGGGAGGGTTGGGGAGGGGGGGCAAAAGTTCACCCACTACTCAGTATGGAGAAAGAGGGGGTTAACCAGGTTTCCCCGCCTCCCGGCCCCGGGGGAGGGCGCAACCCTCCCAGGAAAACTATTTTACTGCTGAAGGAAGTGACCATGAACCGCTCCCAACTCATCGAGGAGTTGCGGCGCATCGTCGGTCCTACCGGGGTGGTCGCCGACCCGGTGGCCCTGATGACCTACGACGCCGATGGTTGCGTGATGGATACCGGTGAGCCGCAGGTGGTCGTGCTGCCTACCAGCGCTGAACAGGTGAGCGGCGTGGTGCGCCTGGCGGCGCGCCATGGCGTGCCCATCGTGCCCCGCGGGGCCGGCACCGGCCTCGCCGGGGGGGCGACGGCCATCGGCGGGGGGATCGTCGTCAGCACGGCGCGCATGGACCGGGTGCTCGAAATTGACGCGCGCAACGGGCGGGTGCTCTGCCAGCCCGGGGTGATCAACTGGGAACTGTCGCAGGCGGTCAGGCCGTATGGCTACCAGTTCGCCCCCGATCCCTCCTCGCAGAAGGCCTGCACCGTCGGCGGCAATATCGCCAACAACGCCGGCGGCCCCCACTGTCTCAAGTACGGCACGACCTCCAGCCACGTCCTGGGGGTGCAGATGGTGCTGCCCGATGGTTCGATCATCTGGACCGGGGAGGGCAACCCCGCGCCGGTGGGCTACGACCTGACCGGGGTGGTCACCGGCAGCGAGGGCACGATCGGCCTGGTCACCGCCGCCTGGCTCAAGCTCACGCGGCTGCCGGAGGCGGTGCGGGTCGTGCTGGCCCTGTTCCCCGACATCGCCGGGGCATCGGCCAGCGTCTCGCAGGTGATCGCCAGCGGCTTCCTGCCCGCGGCGCTGGAGATTATGGACCGGCTGGCGATCAAGGCCGTCAACGATATGTACAAACTTGGCCTGCCCGAACGGGCTGGCGCGGCACTGCTGATCGAGGTGGATGGGGTGGATGATGGTCTGGACGAACTGCTGGCCGACATAACGGCTATCTGCTGGCGCAACGGGGCGCTTGATGTGCGCCCGGCGCGCACCCCGGCCGAGCAGAACCAGGTCTGGGCGGCGCGCAAGAACGCCTTCGGCGCGATGGGTCGCCTGGCTCCGACGTACTACCTGGTTGACACGGTGGTGCCGCGCACGCGCCTGCCCTACACGATGGAGCAGGTCGGGCGCATCTCCCAGGAGTACCGCCTGCCGATCGCCAACGTGTTCCATGCCGGCGACGGCAACCTGCACCCGATCATTCTCTTCGACCGGCGCGACCGCAGCCAGAACCAGCGGGCGCTGGAGGCGGCCACGGGGGTGATGCACGTGAGCATCGAGCAGGGCGGGGTGATCAGCGGCGAGCACGGCATCGGCGTCGAGAAGCAGGACTACATGACCCTGCTCTTCTCCACCGATGATCTGGCGGCGATGGCCGGGTTGCACCAGAGCTTCGACCCCTACGACCTGTTCAATCCGGGCAAGGTCTTTCCGAAGGGGCGCGGTTGCGGCGAACTGGCCGCCCTGCGCAAGGCGGGCGTGGCGTGGAGCGAGTTGAAGAGCCGGTAGGTGCCGCCTTATGCTTCCAGCATCACTGACGCGCCAGTTGGCCGAGATCGTCGGCCCTGCTGGCCTCTCCGAGGAGACGGCGCCGTTCGCCGTGCATGGTCGCGCCCCGGCCCTGGTGATTACCCCCGCCGCGGTGGAGGATCTGGCCCGCGCCGTGGCCGCCTGCCACGCCGCGCGCGTGCCGCTGGTCCCCTGGGGCGGCGGCACCCGCCAGCGTTGGGGCCGGCCCATCGCCGCCGAGACCTTCGTCGTCCTCCGCACGACGGGGCTGCGGTCCATTCTGATGCACGAACCCGACGATCTCACCATCTCGGTCGAGGCGGGAATGACCTTCGCGGCCCTGGACGCGGCCCTCGCCGCGCACAACCAGATGCTGCCGCTGGACCCGCCGCGACCGGCCCGGAGCACCATCGGCGGCCTCCTGGCCTCCGGCGCGGATGGCCCGCGGCGGCTGGCCTACGGCACGAGCCGCGATCTGTTGATCGGCATTCGCGTGGTGGAGGCGACGGGCCGGATCAGCAAGGCCGGCGGCATGGTGGTGAAGAACGTCAGCGGCTTCGATATGATGAAGCTCTACCTGGGCAGCCTGGGAACGCTGGCGATCATCGTCTCGGCCAACTTCAAACTGATGCCCCGGCCGCGGGCCGCGGCGAGCCTGAGCTGTTTCTTCGAGCCGCCCGAGCGGGCCTTCCGGCTGATCACTGCGTTGAGCGCGAGCCAACTCGTTCCGGTTGCGGTGGAGTACCGCGAGGACGGCGCCACGGCGAGCGTCGAGGCGCGGATCGAGGGGTTGCCCGCGGCGGTCGAACGCCACACCCGCGACGTGCGCCGTATGGCCGAAGAAGCTGGCGCCAGCGCGGTTTCCCTGTCCGCCGAGGGTGTTGCCGAGGTCGAACAACGCTGGGCCGGCTTCAATGACGCGCCGCAGACGGTCGATCTGGCCGCCGACGAACTGGTGGCCCGCCTGAGTTGCCTGCCCGGGGCGCTGGAGACGGCCCTGGGCGACGCCCGCGCCAATGCCGCGCGGGAGGGGCTGGTGCTACGCGTGCAGGCCCGCGCCCTCAGCGGGGTGGCCTACCTGCGCCTGCGGGGCGGCGACGAGGCCCTGCGGGCCTGGCACGCGGCCACGCTGGCCCGCTGGCCGCACCTGGTGGTTATCGGCGCGCAGCCGGCCCTGGCCGCCGAATTGCCGGTCTGGGGCGCGGCGCTGGCCAATCTGGATCTGATGCGGCGGATCAAGCAGGAGTTTGACCCGGAGAATCTGCTGAATCCCGGGCGCTACGTGGTGTGATGGTGCCGCCAGAGTTGATCAGCGAACTGATCCGTATTGTCGGGCCGCATGCCGTGGTGCAGCATCCTGACGCGCTGCGCACCTACGACGCCGACGCGAGCATGATCGTCGCCCACGCGCCCGACGTGGCGGTGCTGCCGGCCACGCCCGCGGAGGCCGCCGCGGTGGTGCGGCTGGCCGTGGCCGCCGGGTTGCCCGTGGTGGCCCGCGGGGCGGGCACGGGCATCGCCGGGGGCGCCATTCCCGTCCGCGGGGGCGTGCTCCTCAGCACGGCGCGCATGGAGCGTATCGAGGCGATCGAGCTGCGCTCGCGCCGGGCGCTGGTTGGCGCGGGGGTGGTCAACGCCGAATTGAACGCCTGCCTGGCCTCCCTGGGGTTGCAGTTCGCCCCCGACCCCTCCTCGCAGAGGGCCAGCACCATCGGCGGCAACCTGGCCACCAACGCCGGCGGCCCGCACTGCCTTAAGTACGGCGTTACGACCAACCACGTCCTGGCCCTGGAACTGGCGCGCCCCGATGGAACCCTGCTCTGGACTGGCGATGGGACGCCCGATGCCGCCGGCTACGACCTGACCGGCGTCGTGGTGGGCAGCGAAGGGACCTTCGGGGTGATCACCCGGGCGCTGGTGCGCCTTACGCCGCTGCCCGAGGCCAACCGGGTGGTGCTCGCGCTCTTTCCCAACGTGGTCGCCGCCTCCGCCGCGGTGAGCCGGATCATCGCCGCCGGGTCCCTGCCCACTTCGCTGGAGGTGATGGACCACAACGGCATCCGCGCGGTCAACCGGGCCTATGACCTGGGCCTGCCCGAGGCCGGGGAGACGACCCTGCTGATCATCGAAGTGGACGGCGTCAACGAGGGGCTGGACGAGACCCTGGAGGAGATCCTGGCGATCTGCCGGGCGCAGGGGGCCTTTGAGTTGCGCCCGGCCCGCACCCCCGCGGAGCAGGCGCGGGTCTGGGCGGCGCGCAAGGCTATGGCCGGCGCCGTCGGGCGGCTGGCGCCGGCCTACCTCCTGGTGGATACGGTGGTGCCCCGCACGCGCCTGCCGCTGATGATGGAGCACATCGAGCGGCTGCGGCAGGAGTGGCGCATGGAGGTCTGCAACGTCTTCCATGCCGGCGACGGCAACCTGCACCCCCTGGTGCTCTACGATCCCCGCGACGCCGATCAGCGCGAACGCGCTCACGCTATCGCCGGGGCGGTGCTGAAGTTGAGCATCGAGCAGGGCGGGGTGATCAGCGGCGAGCACGGCATCGGCGTGGAGAAGCAGGAGTACCTGCCGCTGCTGCTCGAACCCCACGAGCTACAGCTCCACGCTGCCGTGTACATCTGTTTCAACCCCGAGGACCGCTTCAACCCCGGCAAGATCTTCCCCACGGCCCTGCGCCCCCGCGACCTGGCCGCGCAGCGCCAGGCGCGTATGCGCGGCACGGGCCAGCTTCTCCCGTCCGAGGCCGGTGGTGCACGGGAAGGCCATCGGACGCATCCCCGGGGTGCGGAGGCGCCGGAGGACGGAAGAGCGCCTTCCGGGATGGGGGCGCCGCTTCCACGCGCCGTTTTCCCCCATCCCCACGAGTGTGGAGGGGCTTCGGACCCCGGCGGAAGCGGGGATGTACCGTCCCTGGCACCGAAAGCCGGAGACTCGGGGGGGGGCGGCCTCGACACCGCGGCCCTGGCGGCGATCGTGGGGTCCGAGCACATGACTATGAACGGCGCCGGCCTCGCCGTCAGCCCCGGCAGCGTCGAGGAGTTGGCGCGGGTGGTGGCCCTGTGCCACCGCGTCGGTGCGCCCATACGACCGTGTAGCGACGCGGCGCGACTCGCCGGCGCGCGCGCCGAAAACCCTGCCCTGCACATCGCCACCCGGCGCCTGAAGCGGGTGCTGGTCTACGAACCGGACGACCTGACCATCGGCGTCGAGGCGGGGATGAGCCTGGCCGAACTCCAGGCGCTCCTCGCCGCCAACGGTCAGATGCTTCCCCTGGACGTGCACCGGCCCGAGGCGGCCACCCTGGGCGCGCTGGTCGCCGTGGCCGCCGATGGGCCGCGCCGCCCGGGGTACGGCACGCTGCGCGACTGGGTGCTGGGCCTGACCATCGTCGAGGCGGATGGGGTCGTGTCGCGCCTGGGCGGGCAGGTGGTCAAGAACGTGAGCGGCTTCGACCTGGTCAAACTGCTGGTGGGCAGCCACGGGACCCTGGGGGTGATCGCGGCGGTGCGCCTGCGGGTCTTTCCGCGGCCGCGGGCCACGGCGACGCTGCTTGTCGCCTTCGCCGGGCGGGAGCACGCGCTGGCCTGCCTGGAGGCGGTGGCCAACACGCGGCTGCAGCCCACCGCCGCGGAACTGGTCGCGGGGCCGCCAGAGACGAGCGGGCCGCTGGCGGTTCTGCCCGGGGGCGAGCTGCTGGCCCTGCGGGCCGAGGGCCACCCGCTGGCGGTGGCGCGGCACATGCGCGCGTTGCGCGTC
>DAOUDA010000311.1:0-5104 GCA_034431835.1 Chloroflexaceae bacterium
GTGTTGATCGCCTGATCGCGGGCCATTGGCCGACGCGCTGAGGCGTCAGGACGTCATCGCAAACTGGCGTGATAGCCATCAACACGGATGAAGTAGAACACCCGACTTGACATACCGGGGTAAAGAGTGTTACAACAGACGCAACATCAATTATCCCGAGGTAAAAATAGATGGCAAAGTCACTCTCGCTGATCGGGATCTCCGGCTCCCGCGTGGGCCAGTCCATCGTCTTCTCGGCGCGCAGCACGATCCTCGGGACCGACCCGGAGTGCGGAGTGGTGCTCCAGGATCGGCTGATCCTCCCTCGCCACGCCGAGTTCCGCGTCGCCCTGGAACGCTGGTTCGTCGTCTCACTGGATCCGCGGGCGGCAATCTTCGTCAACGGTCAGCCAGTGACCGGGCAGCAGCGGGTGGAACACGGCAGCCTGATCACCCTGGGCGCCACGACCTTTAAGGCGGTGATTGGCGAACTGGAGCGCGCCGTGGGTGAGACGCGCGTCCGGGGGCAGTCCGAGCCGTAGGGCCGCGAGGACTGGTGGCGCGATTAGGCGGCGCCGGGGTGCGAACGGGTGGTTGGTGATCCTCCCCCTTCTCCGCCTGGCGTGACATGCGGGTCATGGAAACGCGGTGGACGAGGGGTAGGCGCGGTTCGCGAACCGCCCCCACTTCCAGGCTTTCCCGGAACAAGGCGCGGCACGCAGCGACCCTGAAAAGGGGGTGGGGAAACCTGGTTTCCCCACCCCCTGTCTGTGAAAGGGGACCAGCGGAGCAACCGGGTTGCCCCAGCGGTGTCGAACTACCCTTCGCCGGCGGCCCAGAGGTGGAAATCGCGGGTGATGTTGCGCGTAAAACCGTTGATCATGTGCGTCATCTTGAACTCCATCGAGCGCTCGCCAAGCGCCTGAAGGAAGCTCAGCGGCATCAGCCGCAGTACGCCGGGGATGGGAATGCTCATCTCGATGTCAACGGTATATTCGACCATGGTGCCGTTGGGTTCGGGGAAGAAGACCGCCTCGGCGCAGAGCGCGCCGGCAAAGACCAGCCCCGACAGCGTGTGACGGGGGCCGTCGTGAGCGGGGACGATGCGGATGATGCGCCCGGGATCGATCTGCAGTTGCAGGTCGAAAATCGCCGCCATGGTGTGACCGTGGCCATCGGTGGCGCCAACGATCAACCGGTAGCGCTCGGGGCCGTAGACGCGGCAGTCCAGGGCGTCGGGCAACAGGCGGAAGACCGCCGGCACATCGAGGAAGTATTCGTAGGCCAGATCCAGCGGCGCGCCAAAATGGAAGATGTGGCTTACCTGCCCGCCCAGATCGATGTATCGCTCGTGCGTGGCAATCGATGGATTGGCGGAGCGCGACGGCTGCATTGCGAGACTCCTCGCTAGCCCAGGCGGCGGAGGAACGCCGTCGCCGGAACGAACCTTGCATATATGTCATCAGTAACCGCCTTGAGTATAGCACTCTGGGCGGTGTTTTGCAACATAAGCAACCATGCGTTGACTTTTCTCCATTCAGGACATACAATGGCACCAGTGTGGTCATGCCACAGGGGCTCAGGTTGCCCTGCAAAAAGCTCAACCACCCGCCACGAAGGGTGGTTGATTGGTGGGAAGAGCGTAGGGCGTCCGTCAACCGTGCGAAGATGTCGTCCAAGGAGCGTGCTATGAGTGACCGGCCGGTTGGCAATACGAACGGGATCTTTTCGCTGTTCTTTCGCGAGGCCGGCCTCTTCTGGGAGCAGGCCTTCCGGTGGGCCAATGAACAGGCGAAAGAGGACCGGCTACTGACGCTGGAGGAGGATCGGCGGCGCGTGGCCGAGGCCGAGGCCCGTCGCGCCGAGGCCGAGGCCCGCCTGCTCGAACAGGCGCGTCTGGCCAGGCAGGCCGGCGTGGACGTGGACGCGCTGCTGAAGGAGTTTCGCCGCCAGGAACGCTAGGGGGATTTTCGATTTTGGATTGCGGATTGGGCGTGGCCCGGCTGTACCAGGGGAGGTGCAGCGGGCCGCGCCCTTCGCGATCTTTCGGCGTCATCCGGCGTCCAGAAAACGGGCCGCCAGGGCGGGCAGTTGCTTCAGCGGGCCGGTGCGGACGCGGGTGTGGGGGAGCGAGGCCAGGAACTGCTGGCCGTAGCGCTTGGTCAGCAGGCGCCGGTCGAGGCAGACGACGATGCCCCGGTCCTCGGCGCTGCGGATCAGGCGCCCGAAGCCTTGCTTGAAGCGCAGGATGCTCTGCGGCACGGCGTACTCGGCGAAGGGGTCGGCGCACCGCTCGCTCCGCGCGGCGAAGATCGGGTCGCTGGGCACGCTGAAGGGCAATTTGGCGATCACCAGCACCGAGAGGGCCTCGCCAACCACGTCCACCCCTTCCCAGAAACTGGTTGTTCCCAGCAGTACGGTGCGCGGCGAGTCTTTGAAGCGTTCGAGCAAGGCCCGCCGGCTGCCGTCGATCCCCTGGCCGAGCACGGCGATCTCGTGCTCCTCCAGGGGTTCCTGGATGGCGGCGTAGGTCTGCTTGAGGGCCCCGTTGGCGGTGAAGAGGGCCAGGGTGCGCCCGCCGGCGGCAATACACAACTCGATCAGCGCCTGCTCCACGGCCTGCTGGTAGCCGCGCTGGTTCGGTTCGGGGATGTCGTCGGGGATGTACACCAGGGCCTGGCGCTGGTAGTCGAAGGGCGACTCGAGCAGCAGTTCTTCGGCCTCGGGCAGCCCGATCCGGCTGCTCACGAAGGCGAAGGAGCCTTCGATGGTCAGGGTCGCCGAGGCCAGCACGCTGGTCTGCTTCTGGGCGAACAACTGGGCCTGGAGGATCTCGGCGACGCTCAGGGGCGCGGCGGTGAGCGTCAGGGAATCGCGCAGGCGCTCGTGGGTGAGCCAGGCGATACTCTCCTCGTCGCCGAAGATGATATGGCCGGTGCGCACCCGGGCGTCGGTGGCGAAGCGGCGCAGGTACTCGGCCCGCAGGAGCAGTTCGTCGTACCCGGGCAGGTCCTCCGGTGTCATCTCGCGCAGCAGGCTCTCGAGTTTGCCGAGCGCGTCGCCGATCACGGTGAGCATATCGGTGAGGTTGGCCCAGGCCGCTTCAACCTCCTGCCAGACGGGGCGCTGGCGCACCTGCGGCGTGATGCGCAGGCGCGGGTCGTACTGCGTCTCGTTGCTTTCGCCGGCCATAAAGGCGCTCAGGCGGTTGAAGCAGTCGTAGACGGCGGCGCGGGCGCGATCGAGGGTGGGGCGCAGGTGCAGGGCGATCTGCTCGACCTGGTGGTGAACGCGCTCATCGGCGAGGCCCTCGCGCAGGCGGGCGGGCAGGTCGGCCAGCAGGCCGCTGACCAGTTGCGCCCCGCCTTCCAGAAAGATGTCATCGAGAAAGGTCAGCAAGGCGGCCTGGTCAATGCTGAAGCTGAGTTGATCGGTGGCGACGTCTTCCAGGTTGTGGGCCTCGTCAATAATCAGGTGGTCGTAGGGCGGCAGCACATTCGTCTGGGCAGCCAGATCGGCGATCAGCAGGGCGTGGTTGACCACGACGATATGGGCGGCCTCGGCCATGCGGCGGGCCTTGAAGAAGAAACACTCGCGGAAGTGGGCGCAACGGGGGCCGGTGCAGGTCTCCGGTGTGACGTTGATGCGGCCCCAGGCGGCGTTTTCGCGTTCCACCAGCAGCAATTCGGCCCGGTCGCCGGTGCTGGTGGTGGGCAGCCAGAGTTGCACCTTGAGCAGCGCGCGCACCTCGTCGGGGGTGAGGTTCTCGTGGCGCCGCAGTTCGTGGTAGCGTTTGAGGCACAGGTAGTTGCCCCGGCCCTTGAGCAGCGCCGCGGTGAAGGGCGGATCGTGACGCGCGCTGGCGGGATTGCCGGCGGCCATGATCCGCTGCAAGGCGGGAATATCTTTGAAGAAGAGTTGATCCTGCAGGTTAATCGTATTGGTCGAGATCACCACCCGTTCGCCGCGGGCGGCGGCGAAGAACGCCGCGGGGGCCAGGTAGGCCAGGCTCTTGCCCGTGCCGGTGCCGGCCTCGACCAGCAGCGCGTCGCCGTGGTTAAAGGCTCGCGCCACGGCGCGGGCCATCTCAACCTGGGAGGATCGCGGTTCGTAGCCCGGGAAGTGCTGGCCCAGAGGACCTTCGGGGGCGAAGAAAGCGGTGATCTGGTCAATGTCCAGCGGGCGCGCGTTCCCGGTGGGCCTGAGGGGCGCGGGCTCGTCGGCGGCCCCGCGCTCCTGGCGCGTGCTGCGGGGCGCGTCGCTGAAGGCGCGCTTCATGCGCCCGCGCAGCGCCTCTACGAAGAGATCGCGCATGGGGAAGGCCACCTGCTGGGTCAACCGCACGATCTCGCTGAGATCATTGAACTCGAGGGCGATGATGCGCTGGAGCAGGCGGATAAAGACCTGCGCCGCGACCAGCGCGTCGTTGAGGGCGCGATGATCCTCGGGGTGGGGGATGCCCAGGTGATCGGCCAGGGCGCCGAGGCGGTAGATCGGCGCCTGGGGCACCAGCAGCGTCGCCAGTTCAAACGTATCGTAGACGGGCTGGGCGAAGTTCATCCCCTGGGCGCGGAGCATGCCCAGGTCGAAGTTCACCGAGTGCCCAACAATCGGATGGCTACCGATGAAGCGGGCCAGGTCGGCGCCAATGGCATTGAAGCGGGGGGCGCGGGCCAGATGCTCGGCAGTGATGCCGGTGAGGCGGGTGATCTTGAGAGGCAGCGACTGGCGGGGGCGCACGAACTGGCTGTAGGTCTCCAGCACCTCATCGCCCCGAAAGCGGACGGCGGCAACCTCGATGATCTCATCCACTCCGGCGACCAGGCCGGTGGTCTCGACATCGAGGGCAACGTAGATGCGATCGTTCATGTGTTTCGTGCGGCGAAAACGGAACCCGGGGCGAACGTGGACATGCTTTCGCTGCACGGCCCTCCCATCGGGCAGGGGTGGGGGGAAACCTGGTTTCCCCACGCTTCTCCAACCGGCAGCCAGTAGGCTGCATTATACCCGATTGCCGCGAACCTGACGGGCCATCCCCCAGGGCTTGAGCAAAGTCGTTGAGGTGGCGCACAGAAGAACACCGCGTCTGTCAGGATGGAGCGAGCACGCAACCATTCTGACAAAC
>DAOUDA010000312.1:0-8185 GCA_034431835.1 Chloroflexaceae bacterium
GGACAAACACTTCCTCGGCGCTGGTTTGCAGCGGGATCAGGAGCAATCCCACCAGCAACAGCGGCAGGTTCTCGACCAGCGCCGTGTTCAGTGCATAGCGCCCCGGATACAGTATCGCTTCGACGGCCACCGCCACGCCAGCCAGCGCCGCCCACAGAGCCGCGCCCAGCCCGATGCGCCGCCAGTTCAGGCGCCCGTCGGGTCCGAACAGCGTGGCGGCGGGGCGCTGATGCAACCAGCGGTTCACCAGCAAGGTCATCAGCAGCATGGGCGCGAACGACAGCAGCAGCAGGGCCAGGCCGAGGGGTGAATCCGGGGCGACGGCCCTGCTCACGAGCGGAATGATTATCAACCCCGAAGCGATGATCCAGACCAGCAGGATCAATACGGTACCCAGAACGTAGCGCCACCAGGCATTGCGGCCCTGATCGGCGAGGGCGAGGAATGAGATGTTGTGCATAAAGCCCCTCTTTCGAAGAGTCTTTGGAACTTGCCAATGACCGAATCCGCTGGAGGCGGCTGTGCGTCAGCCCCGCCCCGTGGCATACTATCCATGCCGTGAATACGAGGGGAGCAGCGCTATGAAACGCAGGCTCTGGCTGTTTTTCCTGGTGGCCTTTGGCTGGTCGTGGCTGTTCTGGGTGCCTGCCGCGCTGGTCGCCCGTGGCGTGGCCGCGCCGCCGGCGCTGGCAGGCTTCCTGCAGGGGCCCTTCAACCCCGCCGCATGGGGGCCGCTGATCGCGGCGCTGCTGGTCACTTTTTTAGAAGAGGGGCGCGCGGGGGTGACGAACCTTTTGCGACGGGGCATGTCCGTTCGTTTTGGCCCGCCATGGTACCTGGTGATCCTGTTGCTCTTCCCCGCCTTGATCGGCGGCGCGCTGCTGCTGGCCGTACTCACCGGCGATCCGCCCCCTGACCTGCCGGCCCTGGCCAATCCGGTGGTCGTTCCCATCGCCTTTGTCTACATCCTCCTGCTCGGCGGCCCGCTGCAGGAAGAGTTCGGCTGGCGCGGCTACGTCCTCGGACGGCTCCAGGAACGCTGGAACGCCCTGGCGTCGAGCATCGTCGTCGGCCTGGCCTGGGGCGCCTGGCACCTGCCCCTGTTCTTCATGCCCCGGCAGGAGTTCTACTACCAGCGCCCGATCTGGGAGTTGCTGCTCTCGACCACCCTGGTCTCCGTCCTCTTCACCTGGGTCTACAACAACACCCGCGGGAGCGTTTTCGCCGCCCTGCTCTTCCACACGATGTTCAATCTGTCCCACTGGCTCTTTCCCGCCCTGGTCTCGGATCGGGCCAGCCTGTACCTGATCGCGTTGCTCGGCGCCAGCGTGATGGTCGTGCTGCTGGTGTGGGGGCCGGAACGATTGACGCGCGCGCCGCGGACAAAGCCGCAAGCCTACCGAGGCGCGTGATGGTTCAGCGATCCCGCTGGCGCCGGGCGCGCTGCCGTTGCGTGGGGATGCCCAACTGTTCGCGGTACTTGGCGACGGTGCGCCGGGCAATGGGATAGCCGCGCGCGACGAGCAACTCAGCCAGCTCCTGGTCGCTGAGCGGCTCTTGTTCGGCGGCGATCAGGTCCCGCAGCGCCTCCTGCGCCGGACGGGCCGCGTGGAAGAAGTCGTCGAGCGGCGCCAGGGCGCGGTTGGGGAGCAGGGCGATCTTGTCAGCCACGGCGCGGCAAACGGTTGACTCGTGCAAGCCCACGTCCTGGGCCAGTTGCAGGCGCGTGAGCGGCGCCAGGCGCGCCGGTCCTTCCCGGAGGAACGCGGCCTGGCGGACGGCAAGGGCTTCGCCGATGCGTCGAAGGGTTTCGTAGCGGCGCCGCAGGCCGTTCAGGAAGGTGCGCGCGCGGGCCACATACGCCAGCACGTGCTCGCGTTCCGTGGCGGGGAGTTCGGCGGCGCGGGCCGCGAGCTCGGCGTAGGCCGGGTTGAGGCCGAGCCAGCGTCCCGGGCCAGTGGGAACTTCGACCGCGAAGCCGGATTCACAGGCGGTGAAGATCAGATCGGGCGCGCGATACACTCGCCGATCGGGCCCTTCCCGTTCCGTCACCATGGTCTGGAACGGGAAGGGCCAGAGCCGTTGCTGAATAAGCGTGTGCGCCGACCCCACGGCGGTCTCATCCACTCCCAGGGCGCGCGCAATGGCCCGGTAGCGTCCCGCCGCCAGATCTTCCAGATGTTCGGCGACAATGGCGCGGACCAGGGGCAACGGCTCCCCGGCGGCGGCCAGTGCGTCAAGTTGCGCCAGCAGGCACTCGCGGGGACCGCGCGTGGCGATGCCGGGCGGCCCGAGCTCCCGTAGCAGTCGCAGCGCCGCCTCGACCTGAGCGCGGGGCACGCCCAGTTCACGGGCGAGGGTCGCCGGGCTCTCAGGCAGGAAGCCGTGCTCGTCGAGGTTGCCCACCAGGGCCTCGGCCAGGGCATGCTGGTCGGCGGGGAGACTGGCCCGCAGATCGGCCAGCAGCGTGTCGGCGAGGCTTACCGGCGTGGCCACCCGCAGCAGCGGATCGGTCGCAGACGCCGAAGGCGCCGGCCCCGGCGGCTGCTCAAACTCCTCAAGCGCGGGGTTGGCCGCCAGTTCCTCCTGCACCGCCTGATGCAACTCCAGGATGGGCAGTTCCAGCATGCGCGCCACGGTCAGCAGGGCCGGCATGGCCCGCAGTTCCTGCTTCGCGGTCATTGCGAGATGGGGCATAGGGGCCTCCAGATCAACGAGGCGCTGCCTGGCATGCTCATTCTAGGCGATCCGCCCCGGGGCTGGCAATCCCCCTGCAGGGCGAAGATCGATTCGCCTCCCCTGGCGCGCATCCGAATCAAGATTCACCCCTACGCCTCCCGCCGGTTCCCCTGGGTGGAGCATTGCGCGCTCCCCTTTCCCCTATTGCATGTCAATCTGGCGCATCATGGCGCGATCGGCGCGCCGGCTGGCACGCGATTCGCTGTCCAGGATAAGCAAGACGCCCTGCGCGTCGCCGGTCGAAGATGGAGCACAAGGAGGATCCCATGCACGACATTGATCGCACCCAGGCGGAGTATTGGGGTGAAGTGGATGGCTATGAACTCGACGAGTTCGCGTTGAGCGGTGAAATGGGTGATCAGGGCGAGTTCGAGTTTGAGTTCCAGGAAGAAAACAGCTTCTCTGGCGAGGCCACCGGGCCGTTCAGCGAAGCCGAAGAGATGGAACTGGCCGCGGCGTTGTTGGAGATCACCGATGAGGCCGAGCTGGATCAGTTTCTGGGCAACCTGTTTCGCCGGATCGGGCGGGGCCTGGGCAAGGTGGTCCGCTCGCCGGTCTTTCGCACCCTCGGTCGGGCCCTGAAAGGCGTTGCGCGACGGGCCTTGCCAGTAATTGGCGGGGCGCTGGGCAACATCGTCGCCCCCGGCGTTGGGGGCGCCGTGGGCAGCCAGCTTGCCTCGACGGCCGGCTCGATGTTTGGCCTTGAACTGGAGGGGATGAGCGCCGAGGATCAGGAGTTCGAGGTGGCCCGGCGCTTCGTGCGTCTGAGCGGTGAGGCCGCGCGCCAGGCGGCAATGCTGCCGGCCGATCAGGCGCCCGATCAAATTGCGCGCATGGCCCTGACGCGAGCGGCGCAGCAACATGCCCCGGGTCTGATCAGGGTTCGTCCGGCCGCGGCGCCCATCACGCGGCGGCGCCAGCAGGGTGTCTGGCGGCGACGGGGCAATGTGATCATCCTCTACGGAGCGTGAGCCATGACTGTCACACGCGCGGCCCTCACGATGCTCGAGCAGGAGGCGCGGGCCTTGCTCACCCGCCTGGCCCTGGTGCGCTCGTTTGCCTTGCACGAGACCCTGGTGCCCGCGGCGGCGCTCTCGCTCGATGCCCAGGTGGCAATCGAACGCTACCTGAGCCGGGGGCGGCGCGAACTGCGCGGGCTGGTCGAGGGCTACATCGCGTGGTTGCGTAGCCCGGCGGCCCGCGCCGTTCCAACGGACGTGGCGCAGCGCCGGTTCAGCATCCTGCGGCTGCGTTTCAACGCCGTGCTGACCCAGTTCGACATCTTCGCCGACGTGATCACCCAGCGCAGCGAGAGCCGGACCGGCGTCTGGCTGGCCGGGCTCGACGTGGTGGCGGCCGATGCCCTGGCCCTGCCGGGCTACTACGAGGCGCCACCCCTGGCCTGCTACCTCGATCGCGGGCACGGGGCGGCGATCCGTCGGGCGCGCACGCGCCTGCCGGGGGGCGGCGATAATCCGATAGCGGTTATCCGCGTTCCCCGGGAGCGGATGGTCGGTTCGGGCATCGCCTCCTCGCTGGTCCACGAGGTCGGGCATCAGGGCAGCGCCCTGCTCAACCTGGTCAACTCGCTGCGCCCGGTGCTGCGGGCGCGGCAACGGGGCGACGCGCGCCAGCGGCTGGTCTGGACCTGCTGGGAACGCTGGATCTCCGAGATCGTCGCCGATCTCTGGTCAGTGGCGCGCGTCGGCGTCGCCGCCACCACCGGGCTGATCGGGGTGGTGAGCCTGCCGCGGGTCTTTGTCTTTCGACTCCACCTCGACGATCCCCATCCCGTGCCCTGGATCCGCGTCAGGCTCAGTTGCGCCATGGGCCGCGCGCTCTACCCCGATCCTCAGTGGACGCGGCTGGAGCGTCTGTGGGAGGCCTTCTACCCGCCGGTCGGGTTGCCGCCCGACCTGCGTCGCACGTTGGCCGACCTGTCCGGGACAACCGACGAGCTGGCCCGGCTCATCGTGAGCCACCGCCCGCCCACGTTGCGCGGGCGAACCCTGGGCGCGGCGCTTGGCGCGCCCGAGCGCCAACCGGCCCGGCTGCGGGCGCTCTATCAGGAATGGACGGCGCAGCCCCGGCGCATGCGCGCCGCGGCCCCCGCCCTGGTCTTTGCCGTCATCGGGCAGGCCCGCCACGACAACCTGCTCAGCCCGGAGGGCGAAAGCGGGCTACTCGGCGAATTGCTGGCCGAGTGGGCCCTGCGGGCCACCCTCGACCGATCGGAGCTTTGCGCGCGGCGGCCGGCGCGCGGCGTCGCTGCCGCGGTGTGACCGTAGAAGGAGTGTGTTATGGCCAGAATCACCGCGTCCCTTGCCGATGATCCGCAGAGTTTGCCACGCGATACGGTGCGTCCTGGTGACGCGATCCGGATTCTCGTGGAGCCTGATCAGGCTGGGGAGTATGTGTACGAGTGGCGCCTGCCTCCGGGCGCCGCAACCGATGCCGACCTGAGCGGACCTGTTGCGATCATGTATTTTGACCAGGTTGCCCCGGGGCGTCACGAAGTTGTTGTGGCGATCTATCGGCTCGAAGGTGAGACGCGCACCATGGTTGATGAGGCACGCCTCCAACTCGAAGTATTGCGCCCGGCCGTGCGAGCGGCGCAGGCCGTGGATGAAGGCGGGCTGATCGCGGAGAAAGCTCCAACGGTGACACAGATGGCGCTGCGGCGCTCCGCCGTGCCCTTCACCCCCGACGTGGCCCTGTGGATGGTCATCCGGCGCAGCGCGCAGGCGCTCTCGTTCAGAGCCTACGACGAGGCCATGCAGGATCTGCTCTGCAACGTAACGTCGCCGACGCAGGAAGGGCGCAGGCGGGCGCAGATAGCGAGGACAGAACTCTCCAATCTTGCGCAACGCCGCTACCTGCCCCTCAACGACACCGACGCCTACCGCCTGCTCAAGATCGCCACCGAAGCCTATGTGCTGGCGAACGTCGGTATCGTGCTCTATTCCGAACAAGATGGTAACAAGCAGCTTCGTGAGTTCGACGGGAATGAAGTGCGCGAAGCCGCCGAGCGTCTTGGTTTGAGCCGCCAGGAGATTCCAACCAATGCGCTGCAAAACTACCTTCGCGCGGTTGACACGCGCAATCCCAAACTTGCGTCGTTCCAGACGCTGCCCTATCTGGCCCTGGTGCGCCAGAAGCTGCGCGACGCGGGGATCAAGAGCGCGGTCTTCATTGGCAACAGGGAGGAAGGACTACCCGAGGAGTGCTACGGCATCCTGGCTGAACGGCTCATGGCCCCGGTCCTGATCGAACTGATCTGGTCCTACTGGCACGAAGAGGCCATGCTGGTCCAGACCATGAACGCAATTTCCCGGCGCTTCCAGAACGTCCGCGGCCCCGGTGAGCGCGATCCGCTGGCGCACCTCGAACTCGACCCCCTGCGCCCGCTCAACAATTTGCTCTGGGGCTACGTGCAGGACGAGCAGCACCGCTTGAGCGTGCTGCGCCGGGCCTACGAGTACGACCACCACTACGGCATCAGTCTGCTGGGCAAGGCCGTGGGCGCCCTGCGTCCCGCCGATAGTCGCTCGAAGTTCCTGGAGGGGTTCCACAACCTGCTGCATCTCTGCACCATCTTCTACCAGCAAGACGACGATACCACGGTCATCGCCGACGGGTTCCCCTTGCTCAACGCTCTGCGCGAGGTGCACCTGGAGCTGTCGCGAGGCGCGCACAACCAGTTCGGCGATCTGCCCTCGACCGCGCGCCAGGAGATGCTGATGCAGCAGTGGCTGCTGGCCCGTCCCGAGTTCCGCGAGTTCCTGCCGACGCGGATCATGGTGACCTACCCGGAGGCGTGGATGGGGCCGGTGGACGCCATGAAGCAACTGCAAGGCTGGATTGACACCTCGGTGGTGCATTTTTACTACCTGGCCTTTTACGGCGAACAGATCCTGCTGGGGATCCGTTACGGAGCCTGGAACGACCCTGATGCCCAGCGCGAATGGGCCGCCAACTGGGCCCGCTTCTGGCGCAACGAAATCCAGGGCTACATCCACGCCTATCGCGCGGTCACCGGGGTGGATCTGAGCGCGGAGACGACCGAACGCCAGCCTGTCGGAGAGCGCTACCTGCAACCGGCGGTGCATCTTAGCCGCCAGCTTGAACGCCAGCGTCGGGGGACGTTGCCAGCGGCGGCGCCCATCCAGCCTTCGCCGGCGCCACGCCGGAAACTGCCTGGACGCCAGGGCAAAGTTTGAGAGAGCCGGACCGGCATCACAGAGGTGGAACGTCGTGCTCGACTTTACGTCTGCGCTCTATCTGGGATTGCGCCATGCCAGCGCCGAACTGCGACCCTGGGCCGGCCTGACAACCGGCCGACCGGCCGCGCTCGCCGATCCGCCTGGCGCTGCGGCAGTCGCCGACCGCCTGGCCAGGTTGCAGGGCTGTCAGCAGGCGGTGCTGGCGCCTTCCACCCTGCACCTGTTTTGGGACCTGGGTGGCCTGCTCGACCCGCGGAGCACGGCAGTGTTTCTCGACGGCGGCGCGTATCCGATTGTGGGCTGGGGCGCGGAGCGCGCCGCGGCGCGGGGTGTCCGGGTGATATGCTTCCCGCACCACGACGCGGCGGAACTGGCCCGGCTAGTCGCCCGCGAACCACGGACGCCGCTCGTGATCAGCGACGGCTTCTGCCCTGGTTGCGGCCAACCAGTGCCGCTGCGGGACTACCTGGCGGTGGCGCAAAGGAGGGGCGGACGCCTGCTGATTGACGATACGCAGGCCCTTGGCGTGCTGGGGGTCGCTCCTGGGCCGGACACGCCCTATGGTCACGGCGGCGGAGGCGCCCCGGCGTACCTGGGTCTCGATGCGCCCGAGTTGCTGCGGATCTGCTCGCTAGCCAAGGGCTTCGGGGCGCCCCTGGCGGCCCTGAGCGGTGACCGCGTCGCTGTCGAACAGTTCCGCGCGCGCAGCGCGACGCGGGTCCATTGCAGTCCACCCGCACAGGCCGCCATTGCCGCTGCCGAACGCGCCCTGGAACTGAACGAACGCGCGGGCGATGCGCTGCGCCTGCGGCTCTGGCATCGGGTGCAACGTTTTCGCCGGCGGCTCCAATCACTGGGCCTGGAGGCTGACGGGGGCGAGTTTCCGGTACAAACCCTGGCCGCGCTGCCCGGGATCGCGCCGCACGTCCTGCACCAGACCCTCACGCGCCTGGGCCTCCGCAGTGTTCTGCGCCGAACCCCCGGCGGCGCTCCACGGATCAGCCTGATCATCACGGCGCGGCATACGCCCGCGCAGATCGACCGCGCGGCGGCGCTGGTGCGGCTGGCAATCGCCACCCTGCAGGGCGGCCGGGCGAGAAGGAGGGAGGTATGACCGACAATCCGAGCTACCACGAGTTGCTGGCAGCGCCTGCCCTTGAGGGTGAGGCGCGCATGCCCCGCAGACCGCCTCCGCCGGGGGGCCGGCGGCCCGCGCCGCCCCG
>DAOUDA010000313.1:0-13350 GCA_034431835.1 Chloroflexaceae bacterium
CTCCCCCTATGCCCGATCATCCCCCGCTCCCCAACCTCGACGCCTGGTTCGCCGCCCGCGGCTGGACCCCTTTCCCCTTCCAGCGCGCGGCCTGGGCCGCCTATCTGGCTGGCGAGAGCGGGCTGATCCACGCCGCCACCGGCACTGGCAAGGACTACGCGGCCTGGTTCGGCCCCGTCGCCGAGGCGCTCGTGCATAGCGATGCCGGGCCGCCCGGCCTCCGCGTGCTCTGGGTCACCCCTCTGCGCGCCCTGGCCGCCGATACCGCCGCGACCCTCCAGGCCCCCCTGGCCGGCCCGGGCCTGCCCTGGCGGGTCGAGACCCGCACCGGCGATACCGGCGCCGGTCAGGGCTTTCCCGCAGCCTGTTTGAACCTACGCGAGAAGGAGTTGAGCCTCCGGGCGATCACGCCGACGGCGATGGACGCCAGCAGCGCGCCCGCGGCGCCCTCGACGCTCACGGCGATAGAGCCGGGCGCAGTGTTCCTGCACGTCCCTGCGCCAGAGAGAGAAGCTCGCTCGTGCTGAGATTGCCAGCGGTATCTGTGTATCAGCCCTGCGCCCCGGCATTCTCGCCTTGCGCCTGCCGATCGCCCGGCGGTACAATGGCGGTATGAAGAAACGCATGCTGTTCCTCGGCTTGCTGGCGCTGATCCTGGCCGCCTGCGCCCCCTTCAATACGGCTGACCCGCCCCCGCCGCCTTCGCCGACGCCTCCCGCCACGGTCGCGACGCGCCCGGCGCCGGCCATTCCCACGCCAGCGACCGTTGATCCCAGCCCCATTCCCATCGGCGGGAACGCGCCGCGCCCGACGCTCGCCCCCGCCGCCTCCCCTGCCCCTGCGCCGCCGGACGATCCCCTCGCGGCCCTCGATGCGACCAGGCGCGTGCCCCGTGACCCGGTGGCGCTGGCCCGCGCCCTGGGCGCCTGCCGCGCCGCGCCGCAGGACTGTCCCACCGTGAGCCGCACCATCCCCCTGGAAGCGCGGGTCGGCGAGGTGCGCTCCTTCTATGTGACCGATCTTTCCACCAACGAGCAGTTCGAGGTGCAGGCCGAACTGCGCTACGCCGGCCCGGTGGTGCTGATGTACGTCGAGCAGGGCTTGCCCTACAACCAGAGCGACCTTGAGGCCGCCGCGCGGACCTTCGAGCAAGAGATCTACCCGCGTACCCGCGAGATTTTTGGCTCGGAGGTACAACCGGGCGTGGACGGCGACCGGCGCATCACCATTCTCAACGCCAGCGATCCAAGCGGCCAGGTGCTCGGCTACTTCTCGGCCCAGGATCTGCTGCCGCGCCAGGTGAACCGCTTCAGCAATGAGCGCGAGATGTTCTTTATGAACCTGCAACTCCTCTCGTTTGCTGACACGGACTATCTTGATGTGCTGGCGCACGAGTTTCAGCACATGATCCATCAGAACGAGCAGCCGGGCAGCCCCACCTGGTTCAACGAGGGGGCCTCGCAACTGGCCGAGGATCTGAACGGCTATTTCGGCGATGGCTTCACACCGTTCTACCTCTTTGAGCCGGACGTGCAGCTCACGGCCTGGTCGTCGGGGCTGGAACAATCGGGGGCGCATTACGGCGCGGCGCACCTCTTTATGCGCTACGTGTATGCCCAGTACGCCGGAGAGGACCAGCTTCTGCCGCTCATCCGCGCCGACGCGGGCAATGACCCGCGGGCCTTCGTGGCGCTCGCGGCGCGCCGCCGTCTCGACATTGCCAGCTTCAGCGCCCTCGTCGCCGACTGGGCGGTGGCCAACCTGATTGATGACCCGGCGGTGGGCGATGGCCGCTACACCTACGCCACCGGCCACGAGTTGCCGCAACTGCTGCCGTTTACCGTGCAGCCCGTTCTGGCCAGGGGGTCGCTCCAGAACGACACGGTGGCGCAGTTTGGCGTGGATTACTACGCGCTGCCCGAGGGGGCGCGCGAGGTGCGCTTTCGAGGCACGACCAGCGTGGGCATTGCCAGCGAGCCGGCCCGTGGCGTAAGCTGGTGGAGCGGGCGCAGCGATGATAGCTATGCCGCGCTCACCCGCGCCTTCGACCTGAGCGGCCTCGAACGCGCCACGCTGCGGTTCGCCACCTGGTACGAGATCGAGAATGACTACGACTACGCCTTCGTCAGCGTTTCCACCGACGGCGGCCAGAGTTGGGAAACCCTGCCCGGTTCGCTGACCACCACGAATGATCCGCAGGGGATGAACTACGGCCACGGCATTACGGGCGTGAGCGGCGCGCCGGGGGCGAAGCTCGAGGACGGCGCGCGCGGCGTCTGGGTCGAGGAGACGATCGATCTGACGCCATACGCGAGCCGGCCCATTCTCCTGCGCTTCTGGCAGATCAACGACCAGGGCTTCAACGCGCCGGGAATGCTGATTGACGACATCCGCATTCCCGAACTGGGCTACGCCGACGATGTGGAAAACGGCGACGGCGGCTGGCAAGCCGAAGGCTTTGTGCGCACCGATGGGGTGTTGCCGCAACGCTGGGAGCTACGCCTGGTGCGCACCGCTGGCGATCGCGTCACAGTCGAAACGTTGCCCGTGGACCCAGGTGGCGCTACCCGGGCCAGTCTCGCCCCCGGCGAGCGGGGCGTGCTGGTGATCCTCGCGGCTACGCCGCATACCACGGAACGCGCAGCGTATGCGTTGGAAATAGAGTAATACTACCGCACATGTGCTGAGCCGGCCCTCGCCCGGCAAGGCCGAAGCAGTAGCTGCGCCACTGCCTCGGCCCAACGCACGTGACCCGCCAACGAAGTTCGGACGCAGTGGTAGTCCCCCTGGAGCAACCTTCCCGGTGGAGCAACCTGGAAGGTTGCTCCACCGTGTTTCTCCGGGAGGCGAGGCTACGGGGCGACCGGGTTGCCCCGTGAGTTAACCGACCTTAACGACACGTCGCCAGCCTGATACTTCCATTCTTTGTGCCGTCGCGTACTATGCTCGCATCCACCGGCACAGATCGGGCAAAGTCAGGAGCAGGCGATGAAGCAACCTGCCACACGTGTTCCGTGGCGTCTTCCAGGCCGCGTGCGCCGCGTGATGTTCATGCTCACGCTGCTGGGCCTCCTGGTCGCCTGCGGCCGTTCCGCGGTTGATCCCGCTGTTCTGGACACCTCCGTCGTGTTCCGCTCGACGGCGCTCGACGAACTGCCGCCCCGCGCAAGCTACCGCATCGGTATCAATGCTGAGATCACCGGCGCCGGCGCGCCCATCGGCGATCTGGGGGTGCGGGCGGCGCGCCTGGCGGTGGAGGAGATCAACGCCGCCGGCGGGGTCAACGGTGTGCCCCTCGAACTGGTGGTGCGCGATTGTCGCTCCGACCCGGACGAGGCGCTGGCCCAGTACCGCCTGGCCCTCGCCGACGATCAACTCACCGCGCTGATCGGCCCGTTCAAATCGGCCTACGCCGTGCGGATCGTCCCCGAGCACCGGCAGGCGAGCCTGCCGATGCTCATCGGCGCGACCAACGCCACCCTTACCGACCACGGCGGGCCGTTCCTGTTTCGGATGCGGCCGAGCGACCGTTTGACCGCAGCGGCGATGACGGCGCTGGCGGTGGAGGAACTGGGCAGCCGGCGGGTCGTGATCGTTCACGACGCGGACGCTTTTGGCAGCGGCGGCGCCGATGGCATCGAGGCCGGCCTGCGCCAGCGCGGCCTGCGCCCGCTCGCTCGCGAGGCGTACCGCACCGGCACGCGCGACTTCGACGCGCTGGCGCGGCGCGTGGCCGAGGCCGGCCCCGAGGCGGTGTTAATCTACGGCACCAACACGACCGACGTGGGGCTGTTGCTCCGCGCCCTGCGCTACTGGCAGGTGGAGGGGGCGATCATCACCTCGCCGGGCGGCGCCAGCGCCATTACCTACGGCATCGCCGCCGAGGCGCAGGATGGCATTTACGTCGCGCTGGACGCTTTGCTGGCGGCGACGCCGGCGGGGGCGCGTTTTGAACGGCGCTTCTACGAACGCTTCGGGTTGAGGCCCGACACCTACGTTGCCTGGTACTACGATGCCATCCATCTGCTGGCGGCGGCCCTGGAGCGCCGTCCGCGCGGCGCCGAGGCGTTGGCCGCCGCTATTCGCGACCAGACCTTCGCGGGCGTGCAGGGGCGTTACCGCTTCGATGGGCACGGCGAGGGCCTGCACCAGGTCGTGCTGGCGACGATGCGGGGCGGGCAACCCCGCCCGGTGGGCGCGTACGGCGAGGGTGGGCTACGGCGGGCGCCAGCCGAGGGCGTTGGACAGAGAGGCGCGCCGTGAGATCGCCCATTGCCATGTGGCGAGAACTGGCCGGCCGGCTGAGCCTGGCAGGCCGCCTTACCATCGCCATGCTGGTGGTGGCCCTCCTGGCGATGGCCGGGTTGTTTTTCGAGTTGAGCCGGGCCAACCGCCAGGAAATCGAGCGTCTCCAGACAACCGCGCTGCACCACAGCGCGGTTGACCTGGCGCGCCGCCTCGATGACCTGGTGCGCTCGGAGCGCAGCCGGGTGGCCAATCTGGCCCTCTCCCGCTCGGCGCAGGAGTTTATCGCCGCCCCGCCGGAGCGGCGCGCGCCGCTTTTCACCCCCACCCTGGCGGATTTCGGCAACTTTCTGGACTCGAATCAACCGTTCTACCGCGCCGTGCTGTTACTTGACCGGCGTGGCGAAGTGTTGCTGGCGACCGATGGCAGTTACATTGGCCTGCACTTCTCCGATAGCGCCTTCCTGCACGCGGCGGCGCGCGGCGAGGTGTTCATGTCCGACCCGGGGATCTCGCCTCTTGACCGGAAGCCGGTGATCTGGCTCTCGGCGCCGGTGCGCCGGCCCGGAGTACCCGCCGCGGCGCCGCCCGACGGCGTGATTGCCGTGGCGCTCGCGCCCGAAGAGGTGTGGGAAGCGGTGGAGCGGGTGCGGATCGGCGAGCACGGCTACGCCATGCTCGTTGATGGCTACGGCATCCGCCTGGCCCACGGGCGCGACCGCCGCTACGTGTTTCGCGCCCTCGCCCCCCTCGCACCCGACGAGTGGGCCGGGCTCCAGCGCGAAGGACGCCTCGCCGATCTGCCCCATCTGGCCGATACGGCCAATCAGGAACTCCTCGCCCTGGTGCGCGCCCCGCCGCCGCGCCCGGTGTTGATCGCCCGCCCTGGGCCGGAAGCGGCCCGGGTCTTCTACAGCGTCGCGCCACTCACCACCCGCGATTGGACGGTGGTGGCGATGCTGAGTGAGCGCGAGGTGCTGGCCCCGGCGGTAGGGGTGACGCTGCGCGGTATGGGCGTAACCCTGGTGGTGGTCGTACTGCTGGGCCTGACGGTCGCCTGGGCGGCGCAGCGCCTGGTGCGTCCGGTGCCGCGGCTGGCCGCCGCGGCGCAGCGCATCGCCGGCGGCGACCTGACGGCGCCGGTGCGGGTCGAGGGCAGCAGCGAGGTACGGGCGCTGGCGCATAACTTCGAGACCATGCGCCGGCATCTGGCGCAGGCGCGGGACGAACTGGCGGACTGGGCGGCCAGCCTGGAGGCGCGCGTGGCCCGCCGCTCGCAGGAACTGGCGGCCCTGGCCGAAGTGGTGGCGATGAGCAGCCACCGGCGCTCGCAGGAGGCCCTGCTGCGCACGGCCCTTGACCAGACCCTGCCGGTGATCGGCGCGGAGATGGGCGGAATCTGGCTGGGCGAACCTGATGGCAGCCTGCGACTGGCGGTCTGGGCGGGCTTCGACCGCGAATTGCAGCACGCCCTCAGCAGCTTCGCGCCGGGTGAAGGGCTTCTGGAGCAGGTGCATCAGCAGGGTGAACCCATGGCCCTGGCGGATATCAGCCAGTCGCCGCGCCTGTCGCGGGCGATCGTGCGCGAGCAGCGCCTGCACGCCTTTGCCGCCGTGCCGCTGCTGGTCAGCGGGCGCAGCCTGGGGGTGCTGGGGGTCTTCAGCCATCTCCATGGGGGCTTCTCCTCCGAGGCCCTGACCGTGGTCACCGCCATCGGCCAGCAGATCGCCCTGGCCCTGGAGAACCTCTCCCTGCTCGCCCGGGTCGAGGAGCAGGCGCGCAGTGTGGCCGCGCTGCAGGAGCGCGAACGCCTGGCCGGCGAGATCCACGATGGGGTGGCCCAGAACCTGAGCTACCTGTACATGCAGCTTGACCGGCTGGCCGATCACGGGGCCTTGCCCGCCTCTCTCCGCGCCGCTCTGGCACGGCTGCAAGGGGTGCTGGAAGCAACCACCGAGGAGGTGCGCCGGCTGATCGCCCGGTTGCAGGATCCGCAGCCGGCGCTGGTGTCGCTGGGCGAGCGTCTGCGGGAGTTGAGCCGCTCCCTGGGCGACGAGGCAGGATGCAGCGTGACCCTGACAGTGGCGCCCGGCGGCGATGTAAGCGTGCCCGCGCCGGTCGAGGCCGAGGTCGGGCGCATCGTGGGCGAAGCGATCCGCAATGCCGCGCGCCACGGGCAGGCGACCCGCGTGTGGGTGGAACTGGAGCGACAGGGTGATCTGGTCCGGGTGCGCGCGCGCGATAACGGCAGCGGGTTCGATCCGGCCAGCGTCAGGAACAACGGTCGCCAGCACTTTGGCATAAAGGTGATGCGGGCGCGTGCACAACGCATCGGCGGCACCTTGAGCATCCATAGCCATCCCGGCGCCGGCGCCTGCGTTGAGTTGGTCTGGAGCGTCGAACGGGCCGCCCTGGCGCACGAAGCGAGGACTGGCTCTCCTGACCTGATAGCGGAACCCAACGGGCTGTCGGATCTGGTCGTGGAGGTGAACCATGACGGAGCATGCGCCGATCCGGATCATGGTCGTTGACGATCATGACCTGTTCCGCGACGGCATCGTGGAGGTGCTGCGTTCGCAGCCCGACATTGAGGTTGTGGGCGAGGCGGGCGATGGCCTCGCAGCCTGCGTGCTGGCTCAGAGTCTCCGTCCCGACGTGATGCTGCTTGACATCAACATGCCGGGGATGGACGGCATCGAGGCGGCGCGAGTGATTGCCCGCGAGGTCCCTACCTGCCAGATCGTAATGTTAACGGTGCGCGACGAGGATGATCGCATCTTTGAGGCGCTGCGCGGCGGCGCGTCGGGGTATTTGTTGAAGACCATCCGCGGCCAGCAGTTGATCGAAATGGTGCGCGCGGCCGCCCGGGGCGAGGCCGCGATCACCCCGGCGATTGCCACGCGCCTGCTGGCGGCCTTTCGCGCCGCGACGCCGCCAACCAGCCCGCGTGATCCGGCCCCGCACCCGGTACGCGCTGGCGCCAGCGATGATCCCGATGCGCTGACCGCCCGCGAACAGGAGATCCTGGCGCTGATCGCCGCGGGACGCTCAGATAAGGAGATCGCCGCCGAACTGGTGATCAGCCTGTACACGGTCAAGGCGCACGTGCGCGCCATTCTGGCCAAACTGCACGTGACCAGCCGCCGCGAGGCGGCCCGCCGGATGGGAGGACCGGGGAGGCCGTAGCCATTCCTGCCGGGGAGGGCTGCGCCCTCCCAACAACGTCTTTCATCCCCGTGGTACGCGGCACAGCCTATCGGATCAAGAACTAGTTCGCAACTCCCTCCCAACCCTTCCTCAACGAACGATGCGCCACGCGCTGGCGCGAGCTACACTGGCTCCAACCACTACAAGGCACGAACATGTATGAGACAAAGGAGCCTGCCATGACCTGGACCCAGGTGTACACGCCGCTGGGGAGCCTGCTGCTCTCGGCCCTGGTTGCCGCGTTACCGATTGTGGTGCTGCTCGGCCTGCTGGGGGTGTTTCACGTCAAGGCGCACATCGCGGCCCTGGCGGGTCTGGCGAGCGCGCTGCTGATCGCCATCTTCGTCTACGGCATGCCCTGGCAACTGGGCCTGGCCGCCGCGGTGAACGGCGCGTTCTACGGGCTGTTCCCGATCGGATGGATCATCCTCGGAGCCATTTTCATCTACGACATCACCGTCAAAACGGGCAAGTTCGAGATCGTCAAGCAATCCATCGCCGGGCTGGCCAGCGACCGACGCATCCAGGTGTTGTTGATCGCCTTCGCCTTTGGCGCCTTCATCGAGGGGGCGGCGGGCTTCGGCACGCCGGTGGCGATCTCCGCCGCGATGCTTATCGGTCTGGGCTTTGCTCCTCTGCCCGCCGCCGGCCTGGCCCTGATCGGCAACACCGCCCCGGTGGCCTACGGCGCCCTTGGCACCCCGATCATTGTGCTCAGCAGCGTCACCGGTCTCGACCTGATGCACCTCAGCGCCATGGCCGGACGGCAGTTGCCCTTCTTCTCGCTGATCGTTCCCTTCTGGATCGTCTGGGCGATGGCCGGGCGCAAGAAGATGTGGGAGGTCTGGCCGGCCTGTCTGACCGCCGGGTTGAGCTTCGCTATCTCACAGTTCCTGGTGAGCAACTTCCACGGCCCCTGGTTGGTGGACATCATCAGCGCCCTGGTTTCGATGGCCTCGCTGGTGGTGCTGCTGCGCTTCTGGCAGCCAAAGACCACCTTCCGCTTCCCCGGCGAAGACGATGGCGAGCGGCGGCCCCTGCCGGCCATGCCACGCCCGGCCGGCAGCGCCGATTCCGGCGACGCGGCGATGCTGCCGCGCCCGGCGGTGCGCCAGCCTTCGCGGCGGCGCCAGGTGCTCATCGCCTGGATGCCCTGGATCATCCTCTCGCTGCTGGTCTTCCTGTGGGGCACGCCGCAGGTCAAGACCTTCCTCAACGGCGGCACGAAGGACGCGCCCAACTTCCTCAGCGGCATCACCGTGCAGAAGGTTCCGGTGCCGTATCTCGACAAGGCGGTCTACCGCGATGTGCCAGTCGTGCCCAGGCCCGAGGCCGAACCGGCGGTCTACACCTTCAACTGGCTCTCGGCCACCGGTACCAGCCTGCTGATCGCCGGCGTGCTCAGCGGCTTGCTCCTGGGCCTCTCGCCGCTGGCGCTGGCGCGGATCTTCGCCGGCACCCTCTGGCGCATCAGGATCTCGCTGCTGACCATCGCGGCGATGCTGGCCCTGGGCTACACCACGCGCTATGGCGGCCTCGACGCGACGATGGGCCTGGCGTTCGCCTCGACCGGCGCGCTGTTCGCCTTCTTCTCGCCGCTGCTCGGCTGGCTCGGCGTGGCCCTGACCGGCTCGGATACCTCGTCGAACGTCTTGTTCGGCAACCTGCAGCAGATCACCGCCCAGCAGATCGGCATCTCGCCGGTGCTGGCGGCGGCGTCGAATAGCTCCGGCGGGGTGATGGGCAAGATGATTGACGCCCAGAGCATCGTCGTCGCCAGCGTGGCCACCAACCAGCACGGACAGGAAGGTTCCATTCTACGCTACGTCTTCCTCCACAGCCTGGCGCTGGCCTGTCTGGTGGGCGTGGTGGTCTTCCTGCAGGCCTACGTGTTTACCTGGATGATCCCGTAGAGCCTGGAACCTGAGTGTAGAGGGGTGGAGGGGTGGAGGGGTGGAGTGCCTGTCAAGCAGAAATGGCCGTTGCGGAGTCACCTGACACTGCTGGCTTCACCTCCACCCCTCTACACCTCCACAGAGCAGAAATGTTAGGGATGCGGATCTTGCTGATTGCCCCGTCGTTGGAACCCTGTCACCCTGAGCGCCAGCGAAGGGTCCCGGGCGAGATGCTTCGCTGCGCTCAGCATGCCATGACGTCGGGATGATCAACAGCTTCCTCTTCCCTTAGATTGCGGCAATGGTCAGGCCGGAACGCTAACGTCTGAACCAGGCCTAGAATGAGGAAATGGCATGGCAACACTTTCCCCAATTGATGTGCTGTATGGCAGCGCGCACCAGGCGCAACTCGACCGCTGCCTCCACTGCGGGCTGTGCCTGTCGGTCTGCCCGACCTACGCCCTCAGCGGGCGTGAGAGCGAGGCCCCCCGCGGGCGGATCAGCCTGATGCGCGCGGTCGCCGAGGGGCGCATCGGCCTCGACGACCCGGCCCTGGCCGTCCACCTGGATAGCTGCCTGGTGTGCCGGGCATGCGAGACGGCCTGCCCCTCGGGCGTGCACTACGGCGAACTGGTGGAAGTGACACGCGCCGCCCTCGCCGCGACCCACCGGCCCGGCCGTCTGGCCCGTTTCGCGCGCTGGGCCGGGCTGCGCCAACTCATGCCCTACCCCCGCCGGCTGCGCGTACTGGCGCTGGGCGCCTGGCTCTACGAGCGCAGCGGCCTGCAGGCCCTCGCGCGCCGTTCGGGGCTGCTGCGCGGGCGCCTGCGCTCGATCGAGGCCCTGGCGCCGCCCGTGCGCCTGCGGCGCTCCCCCGACGGGCGCTCGTTCCCACCCCTTGGCCAGCCGCGCGGGCGGGTGGCCGTGTTACAGGGCTGCATCCAGGAAGCCTTTCTCGGCCAGGTAAACGACGCCACCGTGCGGGTGCTCCAGCGCAACGGCTACGAGGTGCGCATCCCTCGCGGCCAGACGTGCTGCGGCGCGGCCCACGTGCACAATGGCGAGGAAGAACTGGCCCGGCAACTGGCCCGTCAGAACATTGACGCCCTGCTGGCCCTCGAGGTTGACGCGATCATCAGCAATGCCGGCGGCTGTGGCGCGACCCTCAAGAGCTACGCCGATCTGCTGCGCGATGACGCCGACTACCGGACCCGCGTCACCGCCTTCGTCGCGAAGGTGCGCGACATCAGCGAGTTCCTGGCCGAGCGCGCCGTGGAGCCGCCGCGGGCCACGTTGCCCGCTCGCGCCACCTATGTCGACTCGTGCCACCTGCGCAATGTCCAGAAGGTCGTGCAACAACCCCGCGCCCTGCTCCGCAGCATTCCCGGCCTGGAACTGGTAGAACTGCGACAGCCCGAGCGCTGCTGCGGCAGCGCGGGGGTCTACAACCTGGTGCATCCCGAACTGGCCGAGCCCATCCTCGACGCCAAAATGGCCGACATCGCGGCCACCGGCGCCGAGATCGTGGTGGTCTCGAACACTGGCTGCCACATGCAGATCCTGGCCGGCGTGCGCCGGGCCGGTCTGCCGGCCCGGGTAATGCACGTGGTCGAAGTGCTTGATGAAGCCTATCGGCGTGAAGGGTGAAAGGAGCGAAATATGCGAACCGGTGACGAACGAACCTCACCCTTCATCTTGCCGCCATCCCGGGTGATCGCCGACCGCTCCGAGTTGCTGGTCTACGAAGTGGATGGCGGGCTGGATCGCGGCAGCCCGGACCTGGTGCTGGTGCCCGAACGGGCCGACGAGGTGGCGCGGATCGTGCGCTGGGCCGCGAGCCAGCGGAAGCCGGTCGTCGCCCGCGGGGCCGGCACCGGCCTGTCGGGCGGCGCGGTGGCCGAACGGGGCGGGATCATCGTCGAGTACTCGCGGATGAACCGCGTCCTCGACTTCGATGTGGCCGGGCGCATGGCAACGGTCGAGCCGGGGCTGATCAATCTCACCCTTGACATCCTGGCGAAGAGCAAGGGACTCTACTACCCTCCCGATCCGGCCAGCGGGCGCTCGGCGACCCTGGGCGGCAATATCGCCGAGAACTCGGGCGGCCCCCACTGTTTCAAGTACGGCGTGACCGCCAACTACGTCACCGGGCTGGAGGTGGTGCTGGCCGACGGGCGGCAGGTGCGTCTGGGCGGGCGCGCGTTTGATTATCCCGAGTATGATCTGACGGCGCTGCTGTGCGGCAGCGAAGGCACCCTGGGGCTGATTACCGCGGCCCACCTGCGTCTGATCGCCAATCCCCCGGCGGTGAAGACCATGATGGCCGCCTTCCCCAGCGTCGAAGCGGCCGGCGAGGCCGTCTCGGCGGTCATCGCGGCGGGGTTGGTGCCGGCTACCCTGGAGATGATGGACCAGCAGATCATGCGCATCATCAACCAGTTCACCACCGCCCGCCTGCCCGAGGAGGCCGCGGCGGCCCTGATCGTCGAGGCCGATGGCTACCCCGCCAGCGTGGACCCGCAGATCGCCGAGATCGAAGCCATTCTGCGCGCCCACGGCGGCTTTGATCTGCGCGTCGCCCGCACCGCCGAGGAGCGCGAGACCATCTGGTACGGGCGCAAGAGCGCGGTGGGCGCGATGACCCGCCTGGCGCCGGCCTACTATCTCGTTGATGTCACCGTGCCGCGCAGCAAACTGGCCCCCATGCTGGCGGGCGTGAACCAGATCTGCGCCGACCTGCGGCTGCGGGTCGGGTACGTCTTCCACGCCGGCGATGGCAACCTGCACCCCCTGATCCTGATCGAGAACCCCCGCGACCGCGCGTTGATGGAGCGGGTGCACCTGGCCGGGCGGCGCATCGTCGAACTGGGCGTGAGCTTCGATGGCAGCATCACCGGCGAGCACGGGGTAGGCATCGAGAAGCGCGAGTACATGCCCCTCATGTACCGCCCCGATGAACTGGCCGTTATGCGTGACGTGAAGGAGGTCTTCGATCCCACGGAACTGCTCAATCCCGGGAAGATCTTTCCAGCCGAAGAGCCGCCGCAACCGCCAGTGTTTCACGTGAAACCCGAACTGCCGGACTCACAGGTACTCCAACCGGCTACACCCGCCGAGGCGTCCGCGGCCTTGCGCGCCACCTGCGGGTACGGGCGCCCGGTGGTCATCAGCGGCGCCGCCGAACCGCCGCAGCCGTCTGAGGGGACGTTTGTTCTCTCTACCGCCGCGCTGCGAGGGGTCATCACCCTGGCGCGCGACGACCTGTACGTGCGGGTGGGCGCGGGCACGCCACTGGCCGAACTCCAGGCCGAACTGGCGCCCGCGGGGATGTGGGTTCCCACCGTCGCGCCCTACGCTGGCGCGACCGTCGGCGGGCTGGTGGCCATGAACACCAATGCGCCGCTGCGTATGCGCTACGGGGCCTGGCGCGACCTGGTGCTGGCGGCGACGCTGGCCCTGCCCGACGGGCGGCTCATCCGCGTGGGGCGCCCGGTGGTGAAGAACGTGGCCGGCTACGACCTGCCCAAGCTCGTGGTGGGCGCCCACGGCGCCCTGGGGCTGATCTGCGACCTGACCCTGAAACTGGCCCCCCTGCCACGCGCCCGCGCCAGCCTGGCCGTGCCCGTCCACGATCTGGAGCAGGGCCTGGCCCTGGGCGCCCATCTCCTGCCGCGGCTGGTGGTGGCCTCGGCGCTGCTCCTCGGCGACGCGGCCGCCCTGGGTTTGCCCGAGGTTGACGCGCCCTACGCCCTGCTCTACACCGCCGAAGGGCTGGCCCCCGACGTGAGCGCCGAACTGGCCCTGGTGCGCGAGGCGCTGGCCGGGCAGGGCGCCGCCGCGCCGCTGGAGTTGCGCGGGGAGAGCGGCAGCGAGCGCTGGGCGGCATGGATGGGCGCGGCCCTGGCCGCCGACGAACCGCTGGTCCGGCTGGGCGTGCCCCCCTCGACGCTGCCGGAACTGCTCCGCGCGGCCGGCGCGACCCCCGATGGCCTGCTGGCCGACC
>DAOUDA010000314.1:0-23556 GCA_034431835.1 Chloroflexaceae bacterium
GCCGTCCAGGCAATGCGTACCCACCGCCCGATGACAACCGGCCCGCGTCCGGCCGCCGCGGGCTGCGGCCCTATCGGCTATCGGCTATCGGATTTTCACGTTAGCCGTCCAGGCACTGCGTACCCACCGCCCGATGACAACCGGCCCGCGTCCGGCCGCCGCGTGCTGCGGCCCTATCGGCTATCGGCTATCGGATTTTCACGTTAGGAACACAGATAGCCATGCTACGCTTCGCTCTTCCCTCAAAAGGCTCTGGCTACGACAGCGCCCTGGCGCTGCTCGACAGTTGCGGCCTGCGCGTGGTGCGGGCCAATCCGCGCCAGTACACCGCCGTGCTGCGGGGTCTTCCCAACACCGAGGTGCTGCTGCATCGCCCCGCCGATATTGTCGAGAAAGTCGCCGAAGGCTCGATTGACATCGGCATCACCGGCTACGACCTGGTCGTGGAGCAGCGCGGCGACGACGAGGATCTGCTGGTGCTCTTCGACGACCTGGGCTTCTGGCGCGTGGAACTGGTCTTTGCCGTGCCCCAGGGCTGGGTGGACGTGCATACCTGGGAAGATCTCGCCGACCTGGCGGCGGAACTGCGCGCCCAGGGGCGCCGGCTGCGTATCGCGACCAAGTACCCGGCGATTGTGCGCCGCTTCTGCGCCGGTCAGGGGATCACCGCGTTTGAGATCGTGCTCTCGCAAGGCGCCACAGAGGCCGCCCCCGGCCTGGGCTATGCCGATATGATCGCCGACATCGCCGAGACCGGCACCGCCATCCGCGACAACAAGCTGAAGATCGTCGGCGGGCCGCTCCTCGGTTCACAGGCCGTACTGGTGGGCAGCCGCCGCACCCTGCGCGGCGACGCCGAGAAACTGGGGTTGGTGCGCCAGTTGCTGGAACTGATCGAGGCGCGCCGGCGCGGGCGGCTGTTCTACTCGCTCACCGCCAACCTCACGGGCGAGTCGGTCGAGGGCGTGGGACGCCGGGTTACCGCGCGGGTGGAGCTGGCCGGCCTGCAGGGGCCGACCATCGCGCCGGTGTGGAGCAAGTACGCCAGCGAGGGCAGCGCGCCCCAGTGGTACGCGGTGAACGTCGTCGTGCCCCAGGAAGAACTGCTGCCCGCGGTGGATCACCTGCGCGCCATTGGGGCGGTAAGCATCAGCACGGTGCAGGTGCAACACGTCTTCAAGGCGCAGAGTGAAGCCTATACGCGCCTGCTGGCGGCCCTGGAGGAGGAGTAGGATGTTTCCGGCCCGGATGTGCCAGGTGTGACCTTCGCTCCACGGTTCCACAGAACTGGTCTGTAGAGGTGTGGAGGTGTCGAGGTGTGGAGCAACATCAAGGATGACTTCATGGCCGCTCGACAGTCTGCCGCACACCTCTACACCTCAGCACGCGGGTCGGGGTGTAGGGAAACCTGGTTTTCTCGTAGCACAACCGTTTGCGTCCGCTCGCCGGGCGCGTTACACTGATGGAGCATCCCATGGCTGACGCCTATGCGGCCGCCGGCGTCAACATCGCCGCGGCCACCCGGGCCAAGGAACTGATGAGTGCGGCGGTGCGTTCAACTCACGGACCAGCGGTGCTGGCGGGGATGGGCGCCTTCGGGGGCTGCTTCGACCTCGGTACCGCCGGCGTGGGCAAGCAGCCGGTGCTGGTGGCCTCGACCGACGGTGTCGGCACCAAGACGCTGGTGGCCGCGGCCCTTGGCCGCTACGACACGGTGGGCCAGGATCTGGTCAACCATTGTGTGAATGACATCCTGGTGCAGGGCGCCCGGCCGCTCTTCTTTCTCGACTACGTGGCGGCGGCGAAGCTGGACGTGGAGCAGGTGGCGGCGATTGTCGGCGGTGTGGCAACGGCCTGCCGCGCGGCGGGTTGCGCCCTGCTGGGCGGCGAAACGGCGGAAATGCCCGATGTTTACGCCCCCGGCGCCTTTGATCTGGCCGGGACGATCGTCGGAGCAGTGGAACGTGAGGATATGCTCCCGCGACCGGATGTTGGTCCAGGCGACGCAGTGCTGGCCCTGCCCTCCAGCGGGCTGCACACCAACGGCTATTCGCTGGCGCGCCGGATCGCCGCGCGAAGCGGTTACGACGCGCGCCCGGCCATGCTCGAGGGCCTCAGCGTGGGTGAGGCGCTGCTGGCCGTGCACCGCTGCTACCTGGCGGAGGTAGCGACGTTGCGCGCCGCCGTACCGCTGAAGGCCCTGGCGCACATCACTGGCGGGGGCGTGTTCGACAATCTGCCGCGGGCGCTTCCGCCGGGCCTGGGGGCGACCATCGAACGGGGCGCCTGGGACATCCCACCCATCTGCGCCTACCTGGTTGCCGAGGGCGGTCTGGCGGAAGGGGAAGCCTACCACACCTTCAACATGGGCCTGGGGATGCTGGCGATTGTGCCCGTCGAAGCGGTTGACGCCGCACTGGCCGCCATGCCCGAGGCCCGTCGCGTGGGGATGATTACGGCCGAGCCGGGGGTGCGGCTGGTGTAGGGCGGGGATAAGCGTTCACCGCGCAGGGAGAAGCGTTTTCCTGGGAGGGCTTCGCCCTCCCGGACCCTCCCACTACGTTCGGGCCGCCCGCCCCGCCGACCGGCAGGGGCAGGGGGAAACCCGGTTTCCGCATTTATGATCAGACTTTCAAAAAGGAAAAAACCATGCAACTTGGACCAAAAATCACCGAGGGCAAAACCAAAATCATCTATGCCCATCCCGATGATCCCAACCTGATCATCATGCGCCACAAAGACGGCATCACCGCCGGCGACGGGGCGCGGCGCAACGAGATCCCGGGCAAGGGCGCCCTGGCGGGCCGCACCACGGCCAATGTCTTTGCCCTGCTCAACCGCGCCGGCATCCCGACCCACTTCGTGAGCGCCCCCGAGCCGGACATAACGATCGCCCGGCGCTGCATGATGCTGCCCCTCGAAGTGGTCATGCGCCGTCTGGCCACCGGCTCGTACCTGCGGCGGCATCCCGAGACGCCCGAAGGCAAACGCTTCGATCCGCCCCTGGTCGAGTTCTTTCTCAAAGATGACGCCGCACACGATCCCCAGATCAGCGAGGCGGAGATCGTCGCGCGCAATCTCGCCACCCCCGAAGAGGTGCGGCAGATGATTGACACCGGGCGCCGGGTGTTCGCCCTGCTCGAAGCGGCCTGGGCCGCGCAGGAGGTCACTCTGGTGGACCTGAAGATCGAGTTCGGGCGCGCGCGGGGCGCCTTGCTCGTGGCCGATGTGATTGACAACGACTCGTGGCGCATCTGGCCCGGGGGCGAAAAGGGACGCATGCTCGACAAGCAGGTCTACCGCAACGCCGCCACGGTGGACGAAGCGGTGCTCGCCGACGTGCGGGCGCGCTATGAGCAGGTCGCGGCGATGACCGACGCATTCGCCGCAGACGGTCCATCCGCCTGAGAGGAGGGTGTGGAAGGGCCAGGCCCTTCCACATCTTTACACTCACACATCGTCGGGGTTCAGGGCGCGAAACGTGAACCCGGCAACCGCCGCCGCGCCAAAATTGGCGACCAGGTAGATCCAGATACTGGTCCAGTTCGACAGGCCCATCAGCGTGACACCCAGGGCCACCGCCGGATTGAACGCTCCGCCGGAGATTGAACTTACCGCATAGGCCCCCGCCAGCACCGTAAAGCCAATTGCCAGGCCGTAGAACGAGTTGCCGCTCGTGCCTCTGGCGGTGGCGACGTTCAGCACTACAAAACACAGGGCAAACGTAAACAGGAACTCGGCGATCAACGCCGGGAGGATCTGCCGCTCGCCGGGGGTAATCGCAGGGAAGCCCTTCATAAACAGCACCAGCCCGGCCGCCACGGCGCCGGCAATGAACTGGGCCACCATGTAGGTGATCAGGTCGTTGACGGAGAGCTTGCCGCGCACATAGACCGCCAGGCTCACCGCGGGGTTGTAGTGCCCGCCGGAGAGATGCCCGCCAGCGAAGATCATGACCATCAGGACCGAGCCGATTGCCAGGGGGGCGAGGTTGCCCGCGCCCGGTTCGATGACCGTCATGCCGACCGTGAACACCAGAAAGAACGCCCCGATGAACTCCATAATAGCCCTGGCCATTGATCTCCCTCACCTTCTGTTCAAGCCGCGCCCTCGCTGTCCCCTTGCGCCTTGCACAAGCGTCAGGGGTTAACGTGCGGAGAAGCGGCGTCCTTCCGCCTCACTGGCTCCCGACGGGGCCTTCTCCGGAGGCGCCAGGAAAGACCATACGAGCCCGGCAGTGAAGCAGACGCTCACTGCTGTCACTTCACCATGGAAACCGTGTAAAAGATACATGTACTCGTGGGCCTTAATACAGTACCACAAGGCGGCAAGATGAACAAGCGGGGTCTTACTGCTGAGGTGGAAAGGGGCCAGGCGGGGAGGATCCGGGAGGGCTTCGCCCTCCCGGAAGCATCCTTATGTCAGCCGTGGTACGGGATGGGCCTATCCGCAGCGCTCACCCGGATCACCGACCGGCGGCGCGCAACCCGCCGCGGTCCCCGCCTCGGCAATCGCCGTCGCCGGGGCCGCCTCGCGCGCGAAGTAGCGCCGCTGGAACCAGAAGGCCACGTTTACCAGCCCGATCATCACCGGCACCTCGACCAGCGGCCCGATCACTGCGGCAAAGGCCTGCCCGGAGCCAATGCCAAAGACCGCTACCGCGACGGCGATGGCCAGCTCGAAGTTGTTGCTGGCCGCGGTGAAGGCCAGGGTCGTGGTCTTGCTATAATCGGCGCCGATGCGTCGGCCCATCCAGAAGCTGATCAGGAACATCAGCACGAAGTAGAGCAACAGCGGGATGGCGATGCGCACCACATCCAGCGGGATCTGGACGATCAGCTCGCCCTTGAGACTGAACATCAGCACAATGGTGAAGAGCAGCGCGATGAGCGTCAGCGGGCCGACCCGCGGCACGAAACGCGTTTCGTACCACGTACGGCCCTTCGCTCGCAGGAGCGCGAAGCGGGTCAGGAACCCGGCGATCATCGGAATGCCCAGGTAGATGAACACGCTCCGGGCGATCTCGCCGATGCCGATCTGCACCAGGCTGCCCTGCAGCCCGAACAGGGGCGGCAGCACCGTGATGAACACCCAGGCGTACACGCTGTAGAACAACACCTGAAACACGCTGTTGAAGGCCACCAACCCGGCGGCGTACTCCGTATCGCCCCTGGCCAGTTCGTTCCAAACGATCACCATGGCGATACAGCGCGCCAGACCGATCAGGATCAGGCCGATCATGTACTCGGGGTAGCCCCGCAGGAAGGTGATCGCCAGAACGAACATCAGCACGGGGCCGACGATCCAGTTCTGGATCAACGACAGACCGAGCACCCTGCGGTTGCGAAAGACCTCGCCCAGCTCCTCGTACCTGACCTTGGCGAAGGGCGGGTACATCATCAACACCAGGCCGATGGCGATGGGCACGTTGGTCGTACCGACCTGGAAGCGGTTGATGAACCCCTCGATCGCGGGGAAGAAGTAGCCCATCCCGATACCGATCGCCATCGCCAGGAAGATCCACAGGGTCAGGTAGCGATCGAGCGCCGAGAGTCGGCGGGCAACCCCGGGGGCCTGCTCACGCGAGACCACCGCCGCTGGATTGGACATAGCCACGCTCCTTTCGTACTGCCTACCAGGAAACAATTGAGGCCGTCTACCGGGAAACAACAGGCTGCCTCGGGAGGACTCCGCCCTCCAACATCTCCGGAGGGCGGGAGGATGGGGAACCGGGTTGCTCCACCCTCCCTTCGCCGCTCACAACACCAGGTTGAACAGATAGCCGATAACGACGATCCCCGTCGCCACCACGCCAACGAACACGGCAAGGAGTTGCGGCTTGAGCACCCGGCGCAGGATGATCAACTCCGGCAGGCTGAGGGCCACCACGGCCATCATGAAGGCCAGCGCCGTGCCCAGGGCCGCGCCCTTGGCGATAAGGGCCTGCACCACCGGGATCATACCGGCGGCGCCGGAGTACAGCGGCACGCCCAGGGCCACGGCTACCGGCACCGACCACCAGGCCCCCCGCCCCAGCATCCCCGCCAGGGCCTCCTCGGGCACGTAGCCATGGATCGCCGCGCCCACCGCAATCCCAATGACCACATAGAGCCAGACCTTGCCCACGATCTCGCGGGTGCTGCGCCAGGCCATGGCGAAGCGCTCCGACCACGTTGGCGACACCTCGGCCACGGCCCCACCACCGCCTTTGATGCGCCAGACAAAATCTTCGACAAAGCGTTCCAGCCTCAAGCGCCCGATCACGATACCGGCCATGATGGCGACGCTCAACCCGGCGACGAGATAGAGCAGCGCCACGCGCCAGCCAAACATGCCGAACAGCATGACCAGGGCCACCTCGTTGACCATCGGCGCGGCGATCAGGAAGGAGAAGGTGACTCCCAGGGGAATGCCGGCCTCCACGAAGCCGATGAACAGCGGCACCGCCGAGCAGGAGCAGAAGGGCGTCAGCACCCCCAACCCCGCCGCGGCTGCGTTCCCCACCCCCTCGCGCCTGCCGCCCAGCAGGGCACGGGTGCGCTCGGGGCCGAAAAACGAGCGCACGGTGGAGATGGCGAAGATCATGCCGCTGAGCAAGAGCAGGATCTTCGGCACGTCGTAGAGGAAGAAGGCCGCCGCCTCACCCAGATGCGAGCCGGGCGCGAGGCCCAGCAGGCCGAAGGTCAGCCAGTCGGCCAGGGGCTTGATACCGCGATAGGCGATCAGCCACACAGCGGCAGCCGCGGCGACCACCAGCCAGGCGCGCAGATCGGCGCGGCGTCGCTCGGCGACAGAAGGTTGGAGGGTTTGTTCCACATGAAGCTCCTACTACATTCAAGAAGATGAATGTATAACCTGATAAACTGGGGCGGTCCCTCCGCCCCGTTGCGCGCCCGGTGCGTCGCACCGGGCGCCTATGCGGCTGCGCTGCCCAGCATCAGGATGAACCTAACTATCTCCGGGAGGGGGAAGCCCTCACAAACCCTCCCGGCGGACCAGCGCCGCGGTGCGCCCTCTGGAAGGGCCGCGCTCTCCCGGACCCTCCCGCGCGGGGCCTCTATTCACGTCAGCCACCTGACGATCTCGGCCTCATCGGGGACGCGCCCTGCCGACACGAGAACATCATTGACCACCAGGCCGGGGGTCTGCATCAGGTTCCAGCGCATCATCTGGCCATAATCGGTGATCTTCTCGACCTCGGCTTGAAGGCCGCGATCGGCCACCACCTTGCGGACCCGCTCTTCCAGGCGCTTGCAGTTGGCGCAGCCGGAACCGAGCACTTTGACGTTCAGCATAACCTCACTCCTCGATCGTCAGCATCACAGACGGTTCAACAACGGGTTGGGCCGGCGCGGCGCGAGCGCAGCGCGGCGGGGCCGCTGGCGCCAGCGCGGGCGCTTCATCGCCAGCAATGGCGCGCGCCGCGTCGAGCATTGGAAGCACATGCGGCTCAACAATGCGATAGTAAATGTTCAGCCCTTCGCGCCGATCGGCAATGAGCCCGACCCGCCGCAGCACGGCCAGTTGCTGCGACACATAGGCCTGGCGCTGGCCCAACTGCCCCTCGATCTGGCAGACGCACAGCTCGCCGTCGCGGAGCAGATCGAGGATCTGCAACCGCACCGGGTGCATCAGGGCCTTAAAGATGCGTGCCTGCCGTTGCGCGCTGCTCTGGTTCACAGGTAAAGTATATGCAAGTTCTTGAATACCGTCAGTGGTATTTACCGGACGCGCCGTTGCGGTATCGCAACTGACCCGCTGCCGCAGGAAACCCGTGTCGGTCCGTCAGATGCGCCGCGCCCAATCCGCAATCTCAAATCGGCAATCTACCAGCGCATCAGGGGGTCGGATCGGGGGCGCCAGCAAACAGATCGGCGATCCGCAGCGTAATCCCAGGCAGGCAGTCGAAGCTCACAACGTCCGTCTCGCCGAAGCTCCAGGGGCCATCGTAGCGCCCCGGCGAGTGCAGGCGGTAGTGGTCGAGGGTGCGGGCGCGTGGATCGATGATCGCGTATTCGGGTACGCCGGCTCGCGCATAGGCGCCCAGCTTCACCTGCGTATCGTAGACCACACTGTTGGGGGAGAGGATTTCGATGATCAGGTCGGGCACGCCCCGGATGCGCCGGTCGCGGATGATGCCGGCATTGGCCTGGCGCACGAAGACGAAGTCGGGTTGCACGGGATCGCAGCCGGGGATCAACAAGCCGATGGGCGCCGTAAACACGAACCCGAGACGATTATCTTCAACCGGGAGGCCGAGGTACCGATAGAGACGCTGCTGGATCCACTGGTGAAGCTGCCTGGCGCAGTGGTCCTATACAGCACCCCGTCAATAATCTCGTAGATGTTCCCGTCGTCGGGCAGGGCCTCCCAGTCGGCATATGTCCAGTGGCCCTGCGGCGGGCCAGGGACGGTGGGCGCATCGGTGCTGATAACCAGGGTACGCATAGGGCGCACCTCCGGGAAAGGGTTAGTGATGGCTGCATTGTACCGCGTCAGTTGTCCCGTTTGGAACGGTGTGGGGGGAGGCTGAGCCTCCCCCCACCAGGCGAAGCTCGCTGCCAAACGCCGGGGATCAGCGCAACATGGCCACCAGCGTCTTCTGAGCGTCATTGGCGACCGCGTCGGAAGTGGCGAAGTAGCCCACCTCGCGGATCACCTCATTGGCGTGCTGCAAGTAGTAGCTGATGAACGCCGCCGCGGCCACGTTGGTCTGGAGCGTTTGCCTGTCGGTATAGATAAACAGCGGCCGGGCCAGGGGATAGGCGCCATTCGACACCGTTTCGAGACTGGGCGCAACCGGGCCATTGCCCGCATCGACAGCAATAGCGCGCAGCTGTCCCTGGTCGTGTATGTAATAGGAATAGCCGAAGTAGCCAATCGCGTAGGGAGTACTTTCGATCCCCCGCATCAACTCGACGTCATCTTCACTGAGGACCGCGCCGGGAATGACCGGAAGCAACAACCTGTCTCCACCGAGCACCCTTTCGACGAAGAAATCGAAGGTGCCGCTATCAACGCCGGGGCTGAAGATCTTGATTGGCTCAGCCGGATACGCGGGGTTCACTTCGTTCCAGGCGCGGTAGCGCCCCGAGAAGATCTGCAGCAGATCGGCAGAACTCAGCGACTCGACGAAGGTGTTCTGCCGGCTGACCACGAGCGCCAGCGCGTCCACCCCGACCTGAAAGCCCACCGGCTCGCGCCCGATGGCGCGGCAGGCCGCCAGTTCCTTCTCATTGATGGGACGGCTGGCGTTGACGATATCAACCGGATCGCCGCTGCAGAAGCTGCGAAAGCCGCCGCTGGTTCCGGTAACCTTCACGTCGATCGGTGAGCGCGAACCTTCCGCGTTGAACTCTTCAACTATACGGGAAGTAAGCGGGTAGACCGTAGACGAGCCGGTGATCTCCAGCGGGGCGTTGATCAGCGCCGGATCAACGGGCACCAGCGCGTCGCCCGACAACAGGAACTCTGCGGGAGGCGTCGGCGCCACCTGTTGCTGGACACAGCCAGCAACGAGCGCCAGCAGCGCGACCAGCCCGAGCAGCGATCGGATGCAATGGCCCATGATCTCCTCCCCCCAGATAATGGTCCAGACGGACACTTGCCACTGTAGCATAACACTCGACGGTCATGTCTGGCTGGTTCTGGCGGCTAAGCTGCCAGAACCAGCCAGACATGAGGGGTTTGGATCTCGCCCCATAGACGTTGCCTTAGCTCTGAGGTAACGATGGGGAACCCGGGGTTCCCCCCTGCCGGCTGGACAGGTCTGGGAGGGCATAGCCCTCCCAGGTGAGACGCGAAACGGGTCACTCTCCCATATCGCTCAGCACAATCGGGCGCGTGCGCGGGGCCGTCTGCACCGGCAGCGCCAGGGAGATCGTCCCGGCGACGAGCAGAAAGGCCATCGAGGCCCACAGGCACAGCACCAGGCCGCCGCTTGCGCCATAGCGCAGGCCGATCTGGTAGAGCAAGCCGGAGAGCACCGTGCCCGCCAGGCGGCCCATGGCATTGGCCATGTAGTAGAAACCCACGTTCATCGCCACCTTGTCGCTGTCGGTGTAGGCCAGGATCAGGTAGCTGTGAACCGCCGAGTTCAGCGCGAAGACCACGCCAAAGGCCAGCAAGCCGCCAACCACGGCCAGGGTTGGCGCAACGCCGTTCATGAGCGCCAGGGCGATCGCCGCCGGGAAAGCGGCCAGTCCGTAGGCCAGGGCCATCGCCGTGCGCCCATCGGGCTCGTGAGCGCCCTCGACGCGCCGGCGGATCAGCCCGGGCGTCGAGGCCTGCACGAAACCGTAGCCGATCGTCCAGGCGGCCATAAAACCGCCGGCCAGCCAGAAATCCCAGCCCAGCACACTCACAAAGAAGACCGGCAGACCCACCACGAACCAGACGTCACGGGCGGCGAAGAGGAAGATGCGCGCCGCGGCCAGCAGGTTCACCGCCCGGTTGTGCGAGAACATGTGCGTGAACTTCGCCTTCTTGTTCGCCGTGCCGAGGTCGCCCGTGATCAGCGTCATCGAACTGACCAGGGCCACGAGGACCAGGGCGCCCAGGAGCATGAGCGCGTTCTGAAAGCCCGCCAGGGTCAGTAGAAGCGCCCCGACGAAGAAGCCCAGACCCTTGATGGCGTTCTTCGAGCCGGTCAAAATGCTCACCCAGCGGTACAATTGCCCCTGGGACTCGCCGGCGACAAGCTTGACCGCGCTCTTCGAGGACATCTTGGTCAGGTCCTTGGCGATGCCCGAAAGGGCCTGGGCGACCATCACATAGGGCACCACCAGCAGCGAGGGCGGGGCGAAGGCCAGCAGGCTCAGGGCGACGAGTTGTGTGCCGAGGCCCATAAAGAGCGTCGTCTTCAACCCGAAGCGCGCCCCAAGGTAGCCGCCGAATAGATTGGTGACAATACCGAAGACCTCGTAAAAGAGGAACAACGAGGCCACCTGGAAAGGGGTATAGCCGAGCTGGTAGAAGTAAAACAGCACCAGCATGCGGATGGCCCCGTCGGTGAGCGTATCGGCCCAGTAGGCCAGGGTGACCAGCGCATAGTTGCGCCGATCGGCCGCGCGACGGGCAGCGGGGAGCGTCTCGGTGCTTGCCATTGGGCGTTACTCCAGGCTCAGGGCCACCTTGCGCGCCAGTTCAACATAGCGGTTGGCGTAGCCCCATTCGTTGTCGTACCAGGCGTAGATCTTTACCTGCGTTCCGTTCGTAACCATGGTACAGGCCGCGTCAATGATCGCCGAGTGCGGATCGGTCACAAAGTCTATCGAGACCAGGGGGCGCGTCTCGTAGGCCAGAATGCCCTTGAGCGGCCCCTCGGCGGCGGCGCGGAGCAGGTCGTTCACCTCGCCCACGCTGGTCGGGCGCTGCACCTCGAACACGCAGTCGGTCAGCGAGGCGTTGAGCAGCGGCACGCGCACGGCCTGGCCGTCGAGCTTGCCGAGCAGTTCGGGGAAGATCATCCCGATCGCCGTCGCCGAGCCGGTGGTGGTGGGCACCAGCGAGAGACTGGAGGCCCGCGCGCGCCGCAGATCCTTGTGGGGTTGATCGTGGACGCTCTGGGTGTTGGTCGAGCTGTGGATCGTGGTGATCATCCCATGCTTGATGCCGATCCCCTCGTGGATCACCTTCACCACCGGGGCCAGACAGTTGGTGGTGCAGGAGGCGGCGGTGATAATGTGGTGCCGAGCGGGGTCGTAGAGCTGATCGTTGACGCCCATCACGATGTTGAGCACCTCGCCCTTGACCGGGGCGGCGACGATGACCTTCTTGACGCCGGCCTTGAAGTAGGCCTCGAGTTGTTCGGGGGTGCGAAACTTGCCCGTGGCTTCGAGCACGATCTCCACCCCGGCATCGGCCCAGGGGACCGCGCCAGGCTCCTTGATCGAACTATGGCTGATCGCTGTACCGTCAACGACCAGTTGCGACCCCTCGCCGTTGACCTCGCGGTTCCAGCGGCCATGCACCGAGTCGAAGCTCAGGAGATGGGCGCTTACCGCCGCGTCGCCGCCGATTTCGTTGATATGGGCAAACGTCAACTCGGGCCAACCCCAGGCCGCCCGCAGGGCCAACCGCCCGATACGCCCAAATCCATTGATGCCAACACGCGCAACCATGCAGACACCTCCGCTTCAATATGGGAGTTGCTCGCTGATAAGGGTTCATTTCAATCATTCCCGGTTGATATAATCATAACACAGATCGGCGACCTTGCAAGACGGGTTTTCGTGGAAGGGATTCGCCCTCCCACACCCTCCCGCGCAGAGCCTTTCATCACCTCAGGAGGCATCCATGTCCACCGAAGCGTCGCCGCGCTTTCCGAGCCTGGAAGCGCGCAATCTCAACGGCAAGCGCATCTACCTGCCCGCCGGGTTCGGCGGCGCGCGCAACGTGGTGCTGATCGCCTTTCGGCGCTGGCACCAGTCCCTGGTTGACTCGTGGTTCCCGTATCTTGAACGACTTATGTCAACCGACCCGGACCTGCGGGCCTACGAACTGCCGCTGATCAGCAGCCTGTATTCCCTGGCGCGCCCGTTCATCGACGGGGGCATGGCCGCGGCCATTCCCGACCCGAAGGTGCGCGAACGCACCCTGACCGTCTATACCGACGTCGGGCGGGTCACCGCGGCCCTGGGCATCCGTAACCAGAGTACCATCACCGTGCTGCTGGTTGACCGGGAAGGCCGCATCTTCTGGCGCGGCGAGGGGCCCTACGCGCCCGAGCGCGCCACCGGTCTGGAGCGGGCGCTTGCCGCGGAGGAGAGGTAGGGGGATTTGGGATTTGGGATTTTGGATTTGGAATTGGGTATGTGGAGGCGATGGGCGGCGCGCCGAGGCCCGCGTCGGCGCGTCGCAACTGTCGGAGCGTGAGCGGCGCATTTCGGCGATGGATCACTCAACCCGCCAGACCTCGATGGACCCGCGGGGCGAACCCACGACCACCGCCTGGCCATCGGCTGCTGCCGCCACAGGCCCGCCGACGCTGCCCACAGTCTCGATCAACGCCGGTCCGTCGCCCTCAAGGCGCCAGAGGCTCAAACCCATCCGGGACGCTACCAGCCGGCGCTCATCGAGCGCCGCCAGCGCCCCCCTGCGACGGGACATGCCGTCCTGACGACCCGCGAGCCGCCCGTCAGCTTCCCAGAGCCACAGGGCGCCGGCGTCATCCACTGCCAGCAGGCGGTGGTCGGGCAGGCTGACCAGATCCACCAGCCAGCTGTTCGCACCCGTTTCGAGCGCCGGCAGCGGCGTTCCTTCGGGAACCGTAAAACGCCGCACCGTGCCCCCGCCGCTCACCGCGGCCAGGCTGCGCCCCTGGTCGGTGAATGCCACATCTGGCACGGTGGTGGCGCTCAACCCGTCAGCTTCAACCACCGTCAAGGTGGCGATTGGCGCGCCATCGGGCAAGCTGTTGCAGCCTCTCTCGTCTTCACATCGCCGGCTACAGCAGTTCCGTCCATCTTCGTCCGGCCACGGTAATGTATATGTAAGAGCCTCCCTGTACACTTGGCCCTACGTCGGAACGTCCCCCTCTCGTTCCGAAGCCAATACGAATTCCTGTTGAAATAGTGTGCATGCGCAACATTACCAGGTCTCACTGGAGTAACGTATACGGCAATCCAAAATCCGAAATGATATTACAGGCAGCCCGGTTGCATCATCCTGCGACGGACACACAGCGCCGCCCCCGATGCCGGCCACGGTACCACATTTGATCTTGCCAGGAAGAGACGTACCCATGAGCGCTTCCACGCCGCACCGCTCAGCCCGCCATGCTCACAGTGAGGATCTCTGCGTCCACTCCGGCGCCGTGTTGCGCCCGAGCCTGTTTGCAACGCTGGTTGAAAAGGCCCCCGAAGGCATCGCCATCGCAGATCCAGGCGGGACCATCCTGTACGCCAATCCGGCATGCCAACACTTACCGGGCTATGGCTCAGAACTGCTGGGTATGAACGGGCAGGAGTTGATTGCGATAGAGGATCGCTCGTTCTTAACGACTCAACTTGCCTACCTGACCTAAGTTTCGTGGCATTTCCGCCTCCCTGCCAGCCTCCCCTCGTTGGGGGGGGAGGCGCCGGCCTCCCTCCCCCAGCGAGGGTGTAGCGAAAGAATTTGTTTACGGACTACTCAGTACAGCGTTCTTCGTTCAGCCAGACAGAAGGCCAGGGCCATGTTTCGCCTGACGCAAAAGCAGATTAACCACGGAGTGTTCGGCTTATTGACAAGCGTTTCCGTGATCGCTTTCATCATGTCACTGACACTTACAGACATCGAAGGGGCGCCGACCATTGGCGCGAGCGTCCTGATGAGCGGTATGCTCTGGGGAGCCTATGCCTACGGTTGGGAAGCGGCCCGTTTTACGTGGTGATCGTTCTGTTGACGCTGCTGGTGGCGGTGGGTGTACCGCCAGAATATCTCAAGCCAGCTTTTCACCATATCATTTACACCGTGCCAGTTCTTGCCCTGGTGCTGACCAACCCGGTGTGGGTGCTCGGCAGCGCGCTGGCCCTGCTGGCGGCCTTTAGCTACCGCGCCGGCGGCGGTCCATACCTCGAGCTGATCCCGCTGCTCACGTTCATAGTGATCATCGGCGGCATGATCCTGAGCCGGCTGGCGATTGACAACGTGCAACGCCTGGAGATCGCCCGGCGCGAGGCCGAGGCCGAGCGCGCCCGCGCCGAGACCGAGCGCGCCCGCGCCGAGCAGCAGGCCGAAGAACTGGTTCGCCGCAATGCCGAACAGGAGCGCCTGCTTGACCTTATCGCCACGCTCGAGACCCCAACCATCACGCTGGCCGACGGCGTCCTGCTGGCGCCGATCGTCGGCACGCTCGACAGCCAGCGCGCCCGTCTGCTCACCAGTCGGCTGCTGCAAGAGACGAGCGCCCAGGGGGCGCACCACGTCATCTATTCGCGGGGCCATCGCGGTAGATACCCAGGTGGTCGAGGCGTTGTTGCAGACCGCCCGGGCCCTCGAATTGCTCGGCTGCAAGGTGACGCTCACCGGCATTTCTCCCAGCGTGGCCCTGACCCTTACCCGACCGGGGATGTCCCTGAATAAGCTCCGCACCGAGCGCTCACCTCAGGAAGCCCTGGCCGGAGTGTACGCTCCTGCTCCACTCTAAAAGACCACCAGCTTTCCGCCCGTGCCATGGATGGCGCGGGGAGGGCCTCGCCCTTCCCGCGCCAGTTCAAGCGCGCCGTCTTCGTTTGCGCCACCTACCGTATCCTTTTGCCCAATCCGACGGTATAACCTGTGGTGGAGTGAAGAGAGTTTTCGAAAGGGCATGGCCCTCCCGAAAACTTCCACTCGGCAGAGGAAAGGGGAAGTCGGCTTTCCCCTCGGTGCAACCCTCGGGGTTGCACCACGGTTTCACAGGCTCTCTAGGAAGGCCACCAGGTCACGGATGTCGGCATCGGTCAGGTTGAGCGGAGTGATCGCCGGGCTGGCCCCCGGCCCGCCGCCGCGCACGTAGTGGCGCACGACGTCCTCCAGGGTCGCCGCGCTGCCGTCGTGGAAGTACGGCGCCGTGTGGCGCGCGCCCCGCAGCCCCGGCACCCGCGCCCGCCCGCCATTGCGCGTCGGGTCCGCCGGGAGACCGATGTTGTGGAAGCTGTCGCTGCCGAAGCTCGGTGGCCGGTGGCAGACCGCACAGCCTACTTCGACGAAGAGGGTCTGCCCACGCAGGGCCGCCGCGCTCAGGGCCGTCCGCTCCCCGGCCAGGTAGCGCGCGTAGGCCCCTGGCGGCGGCTCGATCGCCCGCAGGGCGGCGGCCAGCGCCACGCCGGTCTGCTCCCAGGTGATCAACTCTCTGGCCCCGGGGAAGGCGGCGCGATAGGCGGCCAGCAGGTTCGCATCGGCGCGCAGCCGGGCCAGAGTCGCCGCATCACGCGGCCCCATCTCCGCGGGATCGTCGAATGGGCGCAGAGCCATGGCTTCCAGACTGCGCATCTCCGGCGAGAACCAGCCGAAGACCTGGCGCTCACCCAACCCCCACAGTGGCGGGGTGTTGAGGCCGCCCGGCGTGGCCACGGCGCGCCCGTCGGTGAAGCCGCGCTCCGGCTGGTGACAGGAGAAGCAACTGCGCCGCCCGTCCGCCGACAAACGCCGCTCGGCCAGCAGACGCTGGCCCAGCGCCACGCGCGCCGCCGTGACCTCGGCGGGACGCGCCGGGCCTTTCGCCGCCAGATAGCCGATGACCAGCACCGCTACCAGGGCAACCATTCCCACCCAGAGGCCCATGAACCAGTTCATCCGTCTCATCGTTCTTGTGCTTGCTCTCGGCGGCCTTGGGGCCTGCGCGGCGCGCCCCGCCACGCCAGCGCCGCCCGCCCCGGGCACGCCGGTGCTCCTCGCCAGCGGATCAACCCCGGAGTTGCCCGCGGTCGCCGCGCGTAAGGCGCGCCTGGCGGCCGCGCTGGTCACGCCACCGTACATTCTACTGGCGGCCCATACCAGCGACTGGCTGGCCGCGGCCCAGACGGCCGCCGTCGCCGACCCGCGCGTGCAAGCCGCCACGCGCGGGCCCGACGGGCAGCCGCTGCGCGCCGAGGTCATGGCCCTTGGCCCGGCCAGCGCCGGCGATGTTCCACCCTCGCTGGAACACGCCTGCGCCTCCGATCGTTGCGCCAGCGTCCAGATCTACGTGTACCCGACCAACACCACCATCACCGCCCTGGTCACCGCTGGCGGAACGGTGCTCAGCGTGGACGTGCTGGCCGACGCCCAGCCCGAAATCCCGGCCGACCTGGCCGATCTCGCCGTGCAGATCGCCCTGGCCGACTCCCGGGTCGCCGCCGCCTTCGACGGCCTGACTCCCGACGCGGCGATGGCGACGATGAGCGCCACCAAAACGGCCCTCGAAACCACCAGTTGCGAGCGCAGCCGGCATCTCTGTGTCGCGCCGGTCTTCCAGTGGGGCAACAGCGCCCTGTGGACCATCGTGGACATGACCGAGTTTCGGCTCGTCGGGGCGGCATGGACCGACCAGGGCGCGAGCGGGCGCCGGGTCTGGAGCGAGGCGACGCTGCAGGACGCCGCCCTGGCGCCCCTGTGCGAGACGCCCGTGGTCCTGGAACGGACCGGCTGGCGCCTGAGCTATCTGCTGACCAGTTCGGACGGCCTGGAGCTGCGCGACCTGCGCTTCCAGGGCCGGCCCGTGCTCGCGTCGGCCAAGGTGGTGGACTGGCACGTGGGCTACGCCGGGCGCGACGACCAGCGGGTCGGCTTTTCCGACGCGATCGGCTGCCCGGTGTTCTCGGCAGCGGCGGTGATCCCCTACGCTCCGCCGCTGATCACTGCGGCGCCCGACGGGGGCTTTACCCTGGAACTCACCTTCCGCAGCCCCAACTGGCCGCAGCCCTGCAACTACCAGTACGTCACCCGCGCCCACTTCGGCGCCGATGGAACACTGCGGTTCATGGCGATCAACGAGGGGCGCGGCTGCGGCGTCGAGGGGATCTACCACCCCGTGCTGCGCCTGGAACTGCCCCCCGGCGCCGATCTGAGCGACCAGAGCGGCGCGCGGCTCACCGATGAAGGGCAGACCACCTGGCGGCCCGGCGCGCCCCACACCCTCCATGCGCGCACGGCCGATGGCGCGCTGGCCCTGGCGCCACTCTGGGAAGAAGCGGAACTTGCGTATGTCTACTGGACCAGGCCCGCCCCGGCCGAGGGCCAGGGCGACCTGCCGAGCATCGGCTCGTGTTGCGCGCTGGACGCCCGGCAGGGGCCGGAGCAGTTCATCAACGGCGAGTCGCTGGACAGCGGCGCGGTGGTCTGGTTCGTGCCGCGCATCGGCAACGCCGAACGGCAACGCTGCTGGGCCGACACCACCCTGGAGGGCGGCATGCTCGTGCCGCGGGTCTGGCCGTGCGGCGCAGGGATGGCCGTCGCATCGGGCACGGAACCCGCAGGCTACTGGGAGCGCGGCGTTCCTCACGCCCTTGAGGCGGGGCCCATCCCCGCCTCAGGGGCGCGCCCATGAGGGTGAAGCCCTCCCAGAAGGTCCCCCAGGCAGGGGCGTGGGGAAACCTGGTTTCCCCATATTGGCATCAAGACCGTGCCGGGAAGACCGCATCCACCCATACGCCATCAGGGGAGGAGGTTATACCGTGGCAGCCTTCAAACGACGTTCGCCCCCTAAACGCGCGCGCGCATTCGGCATCGGTCACGCCGGCATCGGCATCGGACTGATTGCGGCATGTCTGGCGCTGCTGGGGCTGCGGCAGGCGGCGGGGGGAGCGCAGGCGACCGCGGGGTTCGCCGCAACCGGCGCCTGCGCGCGGCAGCCCCCCTTCGTGCAGGAGCTTGCCGCCGGGCTGCCCGGCCCCCTGGCGCTGGCCACCGACCGGCCAATGCTTGGATTGGCGCTGGTCAGCCTCGATGGCAGCGAACGCAGTTACCAGCACGAGAGCTGGGACGACGGGGGCTACATGGGGGCCATGACCTTCGACGAGGCCGGCAACATCTACCTTGCGCCCACGCCGCGCCAATCGCTGGCCGACAATCCCCCGTCGGGGGCGACGACCCTCTGGCGCGTGGATGGACGCACGGGGGTGATGCGCCCCTTCACCACCCTGCCCGGGGCGGCCAACGAGCGCAACCCCTTCGGCGTACTGGGTCTGAGCTACGCCTGCGACCTGGGCCTGCTCTTCGCCGGCACGGTCACCGGTTCAACACCGGCGGTTGAGCGCGGCGGCGTGGTCGCCCTGACCACCGACGGCCAGCTCCGCGCGACGCCACTGGACGGCCTGGACGCTATGGGCGTAACGGTGGTGCGGGCAGATTCGCGCTACCTGTTGCTGGCGGGGCTGGCGCGACGGCCCGCGATTGTCGCCGTGCCCCTCGACGAGCGGGGCCAGGCCGCCGGCTCGCCGGTCGAGATCATCGATCTCACCGCCGGGGGCGCGACGGCGAGCGAACGGGCGCGCAAGCTCCGCTTCGCCAATGGCGAGTTGAGCGTTGACCTGGTATCATTCAACTACACGCTGCAAGTCAACGCTTCGGGAACCTCACCGCTCCGCCGGGCCGTCTGGCGCTATGACCCCCACACACAGCAGTGGAGCGTGGCGCGGCACGCGGAGCAGCAGACAGGGCCATGATCCAGCGACGGTTGATCCCCCTGCTTCTGGGCCTCCTCAGCGCGATGGTGCTGCCGGCGGCGCCAGCGGCGGCCCAGGCGGGGGCCGTGCGCTGTTTCGCCGAGACCGGTCACTGCATCGCCGGGCGCATCGCGGAGTTCTGGGAGCACAGCGGCGGGTTGCCGGTCTTCGGATTCCCGATCTCGCCGCTGCTTGAGGGCGCGGGCGGAACGCGCGTGCAGTGGTTCGAGCGGGCGCGTCTGGAGTGGCGCCCCGAGCAGCGGCCGCCCCTCGACGTGCGCCCCGGCCCGCTCGGCGCGGAGGCGCTCGCCGCGAGGGGCAGCGCAGCGCCCGGCACGGGTGCGCCCGGAGCGGCCCCGGGCTGCCGGTTCTTCAGCGAAACCGGCTACGGCGTGTGCGAGCCGATCCTGTCGGCCTGGCGCGGGCGGGGCCTGGAGCTTGACGGGCGCCCGGGCTGGAGCGAGGCCGAGAACACGGCCCTGTTCGGCCTGCCGCTGAGCGCCCCGCGGGAAGAGCGCCTCGCCGACGGGCGAACCTACACCGCGCAGTGGTTCGCGCGCGCGCGCTTCGAGATCCATGCCACTCCGCGCGGGCCGGAGGTGCGTCTGGGGTTGCTGGGCCGCGAGGCCCGCGCCACGATCGGCGGCCAACCCCTGCCGCAGATCGCCTGGGGTCCATGCCCCTTCACCGTCCCTTCGCGGGCGCGGGTGGATTGCGGCACACTGATCGTTCCCCTGGAGCGCGACCAGCCGGCGGCGCGCAGCGCGGCCCTCGCCTTTGCTATCTTCCGCGACCCGCGCCCGACCCCCGACCCGATCGTCTACCTGTCCGGCGGGCCGGGCAGCCCGGCCCTGGCCGGCGCGCCGGCCCTGTGGCGGGCCTGGCGGCCCTTCGTTGCCGGGCGCGACCTGATCTTCGTGGACCAGCGCGGGACCGGGGCGAGCTGGCCCGATCTGCGCTGCCCCGAGATAGGCGCCTTTGCCGCGCAGGCGCGGACGCATGGCCTGGAGGGGCGCGCCTACGCCCGGGGAGAGGCGGCGGCGCTGCTGGCCTGCCGCGAGCGCATCGCCGCCGCCGGAACGCCGCTACGGGCCTTCACCACCGCCGCCGCCGCCGCCGACCTGCGCGACCTGCGGCTGGCCCTCGGCTACACGCAGTGGAACATCTTTGGCATCTCGTACGGCACGCGCCTGGCCCTGGCCCTGCTACGCGACGACCCCGCCGGGGCGCGCAGCGTGATCCTCGACTCGCCCTACCCGCCGCAGGAGAGCCTGTACGCCAGCATGCCGGCCAACCTGAACCGTTCGCTAGGAATGCTCTTCGCCGATTGCGCCGCGCAGCCTGGCTGCGCGGCGGCCCATCCCGACCTGGAGGCGCGTTTCTGGCGCCTGGTGGTGACGCTGAACGCCAATCCGCTGCCCACAAATCCCGGCGACGGGCCGGGCGCGCTGACGGGCAATCAACTGGTGCGGATCATGTTCCGCCAGTTGTACGCCTGGCAGAGCGTGCCGCGCCTCCCGGCGGCGATTGCGGCCCTGGAGCGAGGGGATGTCGAGCCGTTGCGGGCGCTGGTGGCCCAGCGGCGCGGCGTGGGGGCCGGGCAGTCGCAGGCTCTCTACTATGCCATTCAGTGCGCCGAGGATCTGGGGACGCTCGCGCCTGGCTGGCGCGAGGCGGCGCTGGCGGGCCAGGAGCGTCTGGCGGGGTTTTACCAGGAACTGCTGGAGCTTTCGGGTGAAGTTGAGGACCTCTGCGCGCGCTTCGGGGCCGCGCCCCCCGACCCGCGCTGGCGGGCGCCGGTCGTTTCGGATACGCCCACGCTGCTGCTGGCGGGGGCCTACGACCCGATCACGCCGCCGGCGTGGCGCGAACGGGCCGCCGAGGGTCTGAGCCGGGCCTATGGCTTCACCCTCCGCGACACGGGGCATGCCGTAGTGGGCCGGGGCGCCTGTCCCGCCGCGCTGATCCGCGCCTTTCTCGACAACCCCGCCGCTCCGCCCGATGGCCGCTGCGTCGAGCAGATCGGCCCACCGACGTTTCGGTGAGGAGGGGGCAGGACCTTGCCCGAGGGACGGGTTTGGCAGAACTGCGTCCGTCAGAGGGGCGGGTCTGGAAGGGCCGCGCCCTCCCAAAAGAACCCTTTTCATACCCCGGGTAAGCAGCGCAGCCGCCATCCAGCCAGGGCCTTTCCCCCAGGTACGCTGCGCGCGCACCCTCACAACGCCAGTTGCTTCACCATAGCAATCTCATCGCAGCGGTCCTGCTTGAAACAGGTGGCGCAGTCCTGCCAGATCTTGTGGGGCAGGCGCAGTTTGGGCACCTCGCGGAAGCCGAGACGGCTGAAAAAGCCGACCTGCAGGGTGAGGGTGAAGAGGGTGGGGATGCCCAATGCGCGGGCCTCATCGAAGAGCGGCTCGACCAGCCGGCGCCCCAGGCCCCGTCCCTGAAAGTCGGGATGCACCGCCAGGCTCACGACCTCGGCCAGGTCGGCCCAGGTGACGTGCAGGGCGGCGCAGCCGACCACCTCGCCATCGGCCTCGGCCACGTTGAAGGTTCGCACCCGGTTGTAGAGCTGGTCCAGCGTTTTGGGCAGCATATCGCCACGCGCCGCGTAGTAGTTGATCATCTCGTAGAGACGCGGCACGTCGCCCACGCGAGCGCGACGGATCCGCGCGGGCGCATCGGGCCGAACGTTGAGCCGGGGCAGGACAACCGGCGGAGTGTAGAGCGGACTGGTCATGGGTTTCTAAGTTTTATAGTGTAAGGAGATAGTGTTCACATCTACCGAACACGTTCGCACCGCAGAGGGCGCGGAGGGCTTCAAAACGTTCACCCTCTGCGTTCCTCTGCGCGCTCTGCGGTAAATCTGAACAGGTACTGTAAGGAAACGTTTTCTGGGGAGGGCTGCGCCCTCCCAGACCCTCCCCGCCGGCAGGAGCGTAAGCACTACGCCTCCCCGGCGCCCTCAAGCGTCTCGCGCCAGCGGGCGCACTGTTCGCGCACCCGTTCGGGAGCGGTCCCTCCCAGGCTGGACTTGCCCGCCACGCTGCGCGCGAAGTCGAAGACGGAATAGATCCCGGCGTCCAGGTCGGGTTGCACGGCCTGATACTCCGCCAGGGGCAGCTCGCGCAGGGGCATTCGCAGCTCCAGGGCGCGCCGCACCAGACGGCCCACTTTGCCATGGGCCTCGCGGAAGGGGACCCCGCGCCGCACCAGCTCATCGGCCAGATCGGTGGCCAGCATGGCGTCGTCGAGGGCGGCGGCCATACGCTCGGGTCGGACCGCCAGCGTCTCCACCGCCGCCGCGGCCACCTGCAAGCCCAGGTCAAGCGTGTCGAAGCTGTCGAAGAAGGGTTCCTTGTCCTCCTGCATGTCCTTGTTGTAGGTCAGCGGCAGACCCTTGAGCATGGTCAGCAGGCTCACCAGATTGCCCAGGAGGCGCCCGCTCTTGCCGCGCAGGAGTTCCATGCTATCAGGATTCTTCTTCTGCGGCATCAGACTTGAGCCGGTGCTGTAGGCGTCGTCAAGTTCGACAAAGCCAAACTCGGCGCTGCTGTAGATGATCAGGTCCTCGGCCATGCGGCTGAGGTGCACGCCGGTGAGGGCGAATCCGAAGAGCAATTCGGCTACGAAATCGCGGTCGGAAACAGCATCGAGCGAATTAGCTGCTACGGCATCAAACTCATCGAGATCCTCGGTGAGACGTTCGCGCTCAATACCGAGGCTGTTGCCGGCGAGGGCCCCGGCGCCCAGGGGCAGGGTGCGAGCGCGGGCCGTGGCATCGGCCAGGCGTTGCCAGTCGCGCTCGAACATCTCCACATAGGCCAGGCACCAGTGGCCGAAGGTGATCGGCTGGGCGCGCTGGAGGTGGGTATAGCCCGGCATCAGTGTGGCGGCGTGGCGCTCGGCCTGGTGCAGGAGGGCGAGTTGCAGGCCCCGCAGGCCACGCTGGATCCGCTGCGCCGCCGCGATGGCGAAGAGGCGAACGGCCGTCGCCACCTGGTCGTTGCGCGAGCGCCCGGTGTGGAGCCGGAGGGCCGGTTCACCGATCAGTTCGTAGAGACGGCGCTCGATGGCGGTATGCACATCTTCGTCGCCCTCGCGGGGCTCGAAGCGGCCACTCTCGAACTCGCGTTGCACCAGGGTCAACCCCTGGACCAGGCGCTCATGATCCGACTCGCTGATCAGGCCGGTCTCGCGGAGCGCGGCGGCCCAGGCCTGGCTGCCGGCGATGTCGGCCTCGGCCAGGCGTATGTCAAAGCGGAACGAGTCGTTGAAACGGCGCATCATCTCCGCCGTCGGGGCCGCGAAGCGGCCACCCCAGAGTCGGTGTTCCATGGTTTCTGATGTGAAAATCCGATAGCCGATAGCCGATAGCCGATAGGGCCGCAGCCCGCGGCGGCCGGACGCGGGCCGGTTGTCATCGGGCGGTGGGTACGCATTGCCT
>DAOUDA010000315.1:0-3684 GCA_034431835.1 Chloroflexaceae bacterium
GGCGTCTGCCCGCGCCCGCCGGGCCGCCCGCGCTGCCCCTCGATCCTGAACGCTACTGGTACGATCCCGAAGGCAGTTTCGCCGCTCTCTGGGCGGATTGGCAGAAATAGGGCCGTGAGAGGGGCGTCAATTCGGCGCGGGGGCGCCGGTTCTCACCCTTCCCGGCTTCGCTGCGCTCAGCGCCCCCTCCATATCCACCTGTGGTGGATATGGAGGGGGACGGGGGGAGGGTGAGGCTCGCCACCGCCTGTGTTCACCTTAAGGCGTCCACCCCAACCCCGCGAGCCAGGCCAGATCATCGGGCGTCAGCCGTCCCGCGGCGCGGGCGCGCTCCAACAAGTCGGGCCGGCGCAGCAGGGTGCGCCGCAGGCGCTCACGCCGGCGCCACTTCGCCACTTCGCCGTGATGTCCGGACACCAGCACCGGGGGCACCTGCCGGCCCTCCCACACCGCCGGGCGGGTGTAGTGCGGGTATTCGAGCAGGCCATCGCTGTGGCTCTCCTCGGCCACCGACTCGGTGTCGATCACGCCGGGAACGAGCCGCGCCACGGCGTCAACCACCACCATGGCGGCGAGTTCGCCGCCCGTGAGCACATAATCGCCGATACTCAACTCACGGGTGATCAGCGCCTCACGCACCCGCTCATCGATCCCCTCGTAGTGCCCGCAGACCAGCAGGAAGCGCTCCGTGGCGGCCAGTTCCTGGGCGATGGCCTGGGTAAAGACCTCGCCATCGGGCGTCAGCAGGATGACCGGGGGGGGCGTGCCGGTCTCGGGCGGAAGGGTGAGCACGGCGCGGATGCAGGCGGCCAGCGGTTCGGGCTTCATCACCATGCCCGGGCCGCCGCCGTAGGGCGCGTCATCGGTGGTGCGGTGGCGGTCGGTGGCCCAATCGCGGATGTTGTGCAGGCGCACCTGGATCAGCCCGGCCTGCTGGGCGCGCTTGAGGATGCTCTCGGTGAGCGGCCCGGTGAACATGCCGGGAAAGAGGGTGAGAATGTCGAAGATCACGACTCGATACTGCCGAGGTACTGGTCGAAAAAGCCCACGACACGGCGGCAGTACTCCGGCCGGTTGGCGAAGTAGGCGCCGCAATGATCCACACCTTCGACGATCCACAGGTCGCGTGGCTCGCCGGCAGCGGCGTAGAGACGCCGGGCATGCTCGACGGGCGTCACGGTATCGGCGGCGCCGTGGATGATGAGCACCGGGCGCGGCGCCAGGCGCCCGATGGCATCGATAGGGCGAGCCTGACTGAAACGGTAGCCGTGGCGTCGCCACACTACCTCGTCGGTCGCGCGCAGGAGCGCCTCGACCGGCAGACGCGCCTGCTGGCGCAGGGCATGGGCCACGATGTCGCGCCCCGAGGTAAATGAACTATCGGCCACGACGGCCGCCACGTCCGCTTCGGCAGGCGCGGCGAGCAGGGCCACGGCGGCGCCCATGGAATAGCCGATGAGCGCCAGACGCAGACCGGGGGCGCGCCCGCGGGCAAACGCCAGCGCCGCGCGCAGGTCGTCCACCTCCCGGCTGACCAGCGTTTGCGGCCAGGGATCGGAGTCGCCGCGCCCACGAAAGTCGAACAGCAGCACACTGTAGCCGGCGCGCCAGCAGCGCGAGCCGATGCCGAGCAACTCGTCCTTGCGCCCGGCGTGGCCGTGGCAGCCGACGATCACCCCGCGGGGGCGTTCCTGCGGCAGCCACCATCCCCGCAGCCGCAGGCCATCGGCACTGGCAAAGCTCACCTCCTCGAAAGGCAGATCCAGCTCCCAGGGAGTCATGAAATACGCATCGTGGTAGGTGCGGCGCGGCTCGGGGCTGACGCGCGTGCTGACGTACCAGGCCGCCCCGAGCAAGCCGCCGGCGGCGACCAGCGCGCTCCCACCGGCGAGGCGTAGCAGTGTAGTGATCTGGCGCATACGACGATTGTACCCGAAAATGCGGAGCGCGCCATCCCCGATGCGCACCTTCGCCGCACCCCTGCCTGCACGCGCAGTTATGCTATCATTGGCCCCATGCAATCCTCAACCACTTCCGCTGCTGCAGACACCACGGAACTGCGCCGGCGCGCCCTGAACTTTGTCCTGCTGATGGGGCTGGTCAGCCTGCTGGCCGACATGGTCTACGAGGGCGGGCGCAGTATTAGCGGCCCCTACCTGGCGCTGCTGGGCGCCAGCGGCACGATTGTCGGCCTGGTGGCCGGTGCAGGCGAGTTGATCGCCTATGGCCTGCGGCTGGTCTTCGGCTACCTCAGTGATCGGACCCGGCGCTACTGGGCCTTCACCATTGCCGGATACGCCACGACGGCCCTGGTGGTGCCGGCGCTGGCCCTGGCGGGAAGCTGGCAGGTCGCGGTGGTGCTGCTGACCCTGGAGCGTATGAGCAAGGCGCTCCGTAGCCCTTCGAAGGATACGTTGCTTTCCTACGCCACGCGCTCGATCGGCCACGGCAAGGGTTTCGGGCTGCACGAGGCCCTCGACCAGATCGGCGCCATCGCCGCGCCGCTGGCGCTGGCCGTGGTGCTGGCCTGGCGCGGGGATTACCGGCTCGCCTTCGCTTTGTTGCTCATCCCGGGCGCGTTGACGATCCTGGCGCTGCTGGCGGCGCGGGCGCGCTTTCCGCAGCCCGCCGACCTGGCCGGCGCAACGCCGCCGCTGACCTCGCGCGGCTTCACGGGCGACTTCTGGCTGTACCTGGCGGCGGTAGGGCTGATCGCCGCCGGGTTCGCCGATTTTCCGCTGATCGCCTTCCACCTCGAACGGACCGCGGTGGTATCGCCGGCCTGGATCCCGGCGCTCTACGCCATGGCCATGGCGGTGGATGCAGTGGCGGCGCTGCTCTTCGGTGTCCTGTTCGACCGGATCGGCTATGCCGCGCTGTTGCTGGCGGGGGCGCTCGCCCTGGCCTTCGCGCCGCTGGTTTTCCTCGGCGGGCCGGCGCTGGTGGCCCTGGGTATGGCGCTCTGGGGCGTGGGCCTCGGCGCGCAGGAGTCGATCCTGCGCGCGGCGGTGGCCCGGCTGGCGCCGGCGGAGCGGCGCGGCACGGCCTTCGGCCTGTTCAACACCGTCTATGGCATCGCCTGGTTCGCCGGCAGCGCGGCGCTGGGGGTGCTCTACGACCTGGCGCTGCCGGCGCTGATCGTTCTCTCGGTGAGCCTGCAAGCCCTGGCGCTCGTAGTGCTGGTGGTGGTGGCGCGCCGGGGCGCAGTGGAGCGGTGAGGCATGGGTCGTGGGACAATCTCGCTGTGAAGGCTACGGTTGTGGACCTTGGGAGTAGCAGGATATGGAAGAGAGGCCAGCTCCTCTTCAGTTGCGGAATGTTCAGGGTTTCCAGCGCAGCGGGTTGTTCCGGATGTACGCCCGGATGCGTTGGAGCGACCGGTCATCGCGGACGATGTGTTCGTAGTAATTACGCTGCCAGACGACCTCTATCGTAGTATGTTGCCGAAACCATCTGGTCACGCCAATTTTGAACCCGCGCACAACCGAGCCAATGGTTTTCGATGTGCCACGCGGCGATTGATCGGATCCCCCCGGCGTCCCGGATGGTGGTGATGGGGATGCGGATGGGGCCGGGGCCGGTGATGGGGCCGGAACCGGTGATGGGGCCGGAACCGGTGATGGGGCCGGGGCCGGTGATGGGGCCGGGGCCGGTAGGGGCGAATAATTATTCGCCCCTACCGGC
>DAOUDA010000316.1:0-3192 GCA_034431835.1 Chloroflexaceae bacterium
GCCGGGGGGCCGCCGTTGCTTCGGCCCTGCAGCGCAGAAACCGACCGGTCACATGTATCAAAAACCGGTCACATGTATCAAAAAATGGTCAATTTTTGAACCCCGCATGGTCTGGCGGTCGCGGCACACCCGCGGTATCTTCATGGCACTGGCACAGCGGGTGTGAGAGGGCTACGCTTTCCCACGCATTTCTCGAAGGAGGCCGGGGACCCGGTGTTCCGCATGATCCCGCCGGCAGGGCGGAAGGTTGTTATCACTAGAGAGCGGTGCGATGCGCGAGCATACATTGATGGTCATTGAACAACTGGTGGCGGCGTGGAACTCGCACGACCCGACGCGGGTGGCCGAATGGTACACCGAAGATTGCTACGGGCTGGATGTGGCCATTGCCCGGCCACAGATCGGCCGTCCGGGTATTCAGGGCATGTTCGAGGCCTACTACCAGGCGTTTCCCGACCTGGAGATCCGGCCCGATGATATTGTGGTGGATGGCGAACGGGTGGCCGTCTTCTGGACGGCTTATGCCACCCATAGCGGACCTATTCTCAACATCCCCCCCAGCGGGCGCCGGGTCGTCGCCCGCGGCGTCAACCGCCTGGTGCTCCGTGACGGCAAGGTCCACGAAACGTTGACGATCTGGGACGTTGCCGGGATGCTGCGTGGGCTTGGCCTGTTGCCGGATCTTTAGAGCACTGACCGGCTGCTCGATCCCCTGAGGCCCCTGAGCCGTGTGGCTCGGCGCGCTCGCGCCGTCGGCGTTGCGGGTCAATCGTTTCGAGAAATGCTCTAGAGCACTGACCGGCTGCTCGATCCCCTGAGGCCCCTGAGCCGTGTGGCTCGGCGCGCTCGCGCCGCCGGCGTTGCGGGTCAATCGTTTCGAGAAACGCTACAGGCGCCCCCTGAACCAGCAATGAGCGCAAAGTGAACCCCTTTCGGGCTGGAAGGTAACCACCGCTGCGCGGCATACTGCGCCCGTCAGCTATTGCTGGCGAGGCAACGCGCCGCGCGAGAGGAGGTTCACCGATGACCAGCCCCGATGTCGAGTTCACCGTACACAGCTACTTTAGCCTGATGGACCGTGGGCGCCTGTCCTTCCTCGGCCATCTCACCACCCACGATTACCAGCTCCACTTCGCCGATGTGCCCGAACCCTTCGACCTGGAGGGGGCGATCAATCTGATCGCCGGCTTCCAGGCGGCCTTTCCCGATCTCAGCCACGACATTCGCCAGATGAGCGAGACCGACGGCGCGGTCGAGGCGCTAATCACCGCCCGCGGCACCCAGCGCGGCCCGTTCCAGGGTGTACCGCCCAGCGGCCGCGCGATCGAGACGCCAACCCGACACCGCTTCCGCTTTGCGGACGGCAAGATCGTGGAGCACCGGATTACGGTGGACATGGCCGACATTATGCGCCAGATCGGCGCCGGACCGGCCACGCCGGAAGCCAACAAGGACCTTGCCCTCCGGCTCTACGAAGAGGTGATCAACCAGGAGGACAAAGGGGTAATTGACGCCATCTTCGCCCCCGATGTCATCCTGCACGATCCGCTCACCGGCACGCATCGGGGCGTCGAGGCCTTCAAGGGTCTGCTGGGCATGTTCGATGCCGCCTTTCCGCACCACCGCGCGGCGGTTGAGGCCGTGCTCGCCGAGGGCGATTACGTCGCCGTGCTCCATACCCATTACGGCGCCCACAACGGTCCGTTCATGGGTCTGGCCCCCACCGGCAAGGCGGTGGAGGTTGGCGGAATAGAGTTGTTTCGCATCGCCAACGGCCGGATCGTCGAGTTCTGGCGCAAAGACGATGACGTGAGCCTGTTGCTGCAACTCGGCGCCCTGCCCTCGACGCAGGCGGCCTGATCCCGGGAGACCTCCAATGGCAGACTATAGCTTCACGACTATCTGGCACATTGCTGCGCCGGTCGCACCCATCTGGGCAGCGATCACCGACGTGGAACGCTGGCCGCGGTGGTGGCGCGGGGTCGAGGCGGTGGTTCGATTGCGCGATGGCGACCGCCAGGGGGTCGGGGCGATCCACCGCTACACCTGGAAGAGCAAACTTCCCTATCGCCTCAGCTTCACGATGGAGACGACGCGCATCGAACCGCTTCAGCGCATCGAGGGCCACGCCCAGGGCGAACTGCGGGGCACGGGCCGCTGGACGTTCACCGAGACCGCTCAGGGAACCACGGTGCGCTACGACTGGAACGTGAGCACAACGAAAGCCTGGATGAACTTGCTGGACCCGCTGGCGCGCCCGCTCTTCGTCTGGAACCACGATGCGGTAATGGCCCGGGGCCACGAGGGGCTGCTCAAACTCCTGGCCGCCGCCCCGGCCCCGACCGGAAGCTGGTAGCGCGTCGCAAGACCGAAGCATCGGCGCAGCTAGCGCCGCGCCCCAACCTGGACGCAGTAGTGGCGTGACACCCTGAAGATGATGTGCGGCGCTCCTGGTGCGGACGCAGCCCGCCGGGGGCGGCAGCCCGGACGCAGCACGCTGCGTCCGTACGTTCCTCAGGATTGGCGTGTCACGCCGGTAGAAAAAAGGAGCGATCTGAATGGATACCTCATCGACCGTTCACGCCCTGGTGCTCGGGGCCAGCATGGCCGGCCTGTTGACCGCGCGGGTGCTCAGCAAGCACTTCGATCACGTGACGATCGTTGAACGGGACCCCGTGGCCGACCAGCCCGAGGCGCGCAAGGGCCAGCCGCAGACGCGGCACCTCCACGGACTGCTGGCCGGCGGTCTCGAGATTATGACCCGCTACTATCCCGACTTGCCGGAGGCGCTGGCCGCCGGCGGCGCCCTGGTCAGCGATATGACCGCCAATATGTGCTGGTACACCTATGGCGGTTATCGCCGGCGCTTCACCATGGGCCGCGAGGCCGCGCTGATGAGCCGGCCCTTCCTGGAGCACCTGATCCGCCAGCGTACGCTGGCGCGCGACAACGTGACGCTGCTGGAACACTGCGCGATCCGCGGGCTGGTGACCGGCGATGATCGTCGGCGGGTCACCGGCGCGCGCGTCGAGCATCGCGGCGCGCAGCCCCTGGAGGCGACGCTGCATGCCGACCTGGTGGTGGACTGCACCGGGCGCGGCTCGCAGACCCCGCAGTGGCTCTTCGCCCTCGGCTATCCGGCGCCGGCCCAGAGCGAGGTAAAGGTCAACGTCGGCTACGCCACTCGCCTCT
>DAOUDA010000317.1:0-24179 GCA_034431835.1 Chloroflexaceae bacterium
TAGGCAGCGCGGCCATCGGGGCGAGCAGATTGAAGCTGAGATTGCTGTTGCCCTGGATCGTGAGCAGGAGCGGCGCGGTCTCACCGGCGCCGCGGGCGAAGGCCAGCAGCGCGCCGGTGACGATGCCCGTCAGAGCCGTGGGCACCACCACCGTAAGGGTACTGTACCACATGGGCGCGCCCATGGCCATGGCCGCTTCGCGCACCGCGTTGGGCACCAGTTTGAGGATCTCCTCGGTCGTGCGGGCGATGGTCGGCACCATCAGGAAGGTGAGGGCGATGGCGCCGGCGATGCCTGAGTAGGTGTTGGTCGGTCTGACGATCATGGTAAACCCAACCACCCCGATCACGATCGAGGGCGCGCCGCTGAGCACGTCGCTACAGAAGCGGATGAAGGTGTTGAACGGTGTGTCGGGGTACTCGGCCAGAAAGATGCCGGCCAGGATGCCGATCGGCAAGGAGAACAGCAGCGCGGTGATCGTCACCATCAGGGTGCCGACAATGCCGTGCAGCACGCCGCCCCGCGCCTGTACCTGCGAGAGGTCGCCTTCTTCCATGCCCTCTACGGGTAACCCGGTGAGCGGGTCAATCCCGGCGGGCACCGGCGGACGGTAGGTCTGGGTGAAGAAGTCCCAGTTCAGGGCCGCGCCGCCGACGATGAGCACGTAGACGATAATCAGCACCAGGGGCACAATGGCGATCGCCGTTGCCACGATCGTACATCCGCGCAGCGCTTTGTCAACCCGGCTGCGCCGCGGATACGTCAGCATGTTGGTTTCAAGAGTCATACCTTTTCTCCCGCCGGTCCTTTGGCGGTCTGCCACACCAGATAACGCGCAATCACGTTCAGAAGCAGGGTAATGCCGAAGAGCGCCAGGGCCAGGGCGATGAGCGAACTCTCGTGGATCAGGCTCACGGAGTTGGGCAGTTCGCTGGCGATCAGGGCCGCCGCGGTGGTGGCCGGCATGAAGATCGACTGTTCAATGCGCGTGCTGTTGCCAATGAGCATGGTGGCGGCCATGGTCTCCCCCAGCGCGCGCCCCAGGCCGAGCATGATCCCGCCGACGATCCCCGCGCGGGCGTAGGGCACTACCGCGCCCCAGATCACCTCCCAGCGCGTTGCGCCGAGGGAAAGCATGGCTTCCCGCTGGTGATTCGGCACCGCCTGCAGCATGTCGCGGGTGATCGCCGAGACGGTGGGCAGGATCATGATCGCCAGGATCGTGCCGGTGATCGCCAGACCGCGGCTCACCGCGACCGGGCCGGCCAGCCAGGGCACGAACTGCCCGGCGGTGTTGGCGATGGGGTTGGCTATCCAGTCGTTGAACCAGTTCGCGAACACCGCCACGCCCCAGAGGCCGTAAATGACCGAGGGGATGGCCGCCAGCAGTTCGACCATAAAACCCAGTGGTTGTCGCAGCCGCAGCGGGCACAATTCGGACAGAAAGATGCCGATGGCCACCCCGGTGGGCGCTGCCAGGATCAGGGCGATCAGTGATGAGAGCAAGGTGCCGCGAATGGCCGGCCAGGCGCCGAAGCTGACCGGGTAGAGGTCGGTTTCGACGGGGTTCCAATCAGTGCCCAGGAGGAAGCTCCAGCCGTACGCGGCGCGGGCCTCGGCCGAGCCATTGTATGTCACCACCCCGATCATCACCACGAGGCCGATGATCACCAGGGCGAAAAAGAGGGTCAACAACCAGAAGAACACATCCCCATGCCTGGTTCGCCGCGCCCAGCGGCTGCTCGCGGTGATACGCGGTACGGCCTTCACGTCTGCCATTGGTGATTCTCCACGGGCGTAAGTAGTGTTTTCAGGACGTTGCGCGAATGATTGCAGAGGAGGTTTCTGGAAGGGAAGAGCCCTCTCGGACCTTCCCGTTCGAGAACTGGTGCGTTCCCCATTGAGGGGAGGTGTGAAAGGCGCAGCCCTCCGCGATCCTCAGCAATCGAAATATGAAGAGACGTGATGCAGCGCTGGCCACCGCATCACGTCTCCTTTCAACCCGAAGCTTCAGCGCGCCGGGCCATCGAAGACACGCTGCCCGTCAACCGTGATGCTCCGGAGCGACTCGATCGCCCGCACACGCAGCGAGGCAGGCAACGGCGCGTAGCCCAGGCGCGTGGCCGCGCCGCTGCCTTCGGTCAGGCTCCAGTAGAGGAAGTCGGTCAGCGCCTGCACCTTGGTAACATCCTTGTAGGTGTTCTGGCGCACCAGGATGTAGGTGAAGCCGGCGATCGGGTAGGCGTTGGGGTTGGGCGAGTTGGTGATCGAGGCCACCAGGTTCGCCGGGATCGACACGCCGTCCGCCGCGGCCGAGGTGGCCTCCAGCGACGCGGCGACGAAATTGCCGGAGGCGTTCTGCACTGGCGGCAGCGGCAGCCGGTTGGCCGTAGCGAAGACCTGCTCCACGTAGCCGATCGCGCCGCGGGTGTTCTTCACCGTGCTGGCCACGCCGGGGTTACCCGGCGCGCCCACGCCCACCGGCCAGCGCACCGTCGTGCCCGAACCGACGCGGGTGCGCCAGTCGGTGCTGATCTTGCTCAGGTAGTCGGTCCAGATCGAGGTGGTGCCGGAGCTGTCCGAGCGATACACGACCGTGATGGCCAGGTTCGGCAGGCGCACGTTGGGGTTGGCCGCGGCGATGCGCGGGTCGTTCCAGTTACGGATGGCGCCCAGGTAGATGCCGGCCAGGATCTCCGGGTTGAAGCGCAGTTCCGTGATGCCCGGGACGTTGTAGGTCGGCACCACCGCGCCGATCACCATCGGAATGTGCAGGGCGTCAGGCGCCTCGGTCTGCACGCGCTGGACGGAGATGGCCGCGTCCGTGCCGCCGAAGTCCGTCAGGTAGGCGATGAAGTCGCGAATGCCCTGACCCGAGCCGACCGGCTGGTAGCTGATCGAGACGCCAGGAACGACTTTCTTGTACGCGTCGATCCAGGCGGCGTAGAGTGGAGCAGGGAACGTCGCGCCCGAACCCTTCAGGGCGGCCTGGATCTGGCGCGGGGCCCAGCTCTGCGCCTGGACGGGGCTGCTCACCAGGGTGAGCAGTGTTACGACGGCGAGCACCATTGCCAATATGCGAACGATCGTGGTCCGTACCATACCGTGTTCTCCTTTCTCAGTTCCTGGAGAAACGAGCGCCTGTGTCGGAAAAGGCAGGCTAATACTAATGGAGTGTTGTTAATCCTCAGCGAAAAGGAAGTTAAATCCATGTAAAGTCAGGGTGATGATCAGCGCCGTGTTACTGCGTGAATGGAAGGCTCCGGGAGGGCGTCACCCTCCTGATCCCGCCGGCAGGGGTGTGGGGAAATCCGGTTTCCCTACCCTCCTCCAACAGTCCGCAGGTGAGGTATGCGGCGCTTCCGCGCATCCTCCCACCGGGAGGGGCATGGAGAGCGGTCTCACGCCGGTTCGTCCACCGAGTCGAAGCGGTACCCGACGCCGCGAACGGTCTGGATGTACCGTGGTCGCGCCGGGTCCTGTTCGATCTTCTCCCGTAGCCAGCGGATATGAACGTCAACCGTGCGGCTGTCGCCGGCGAACTCGGTGCCCCAGACTCGTTCGAGCAGCAGGTCGCGGGTCAGGGCGATGCCCCGGTTACGGATGAGGCAGGTCAGCAGGTCGAACTCCTTCTGCGCCAGGCTCAGTTCGGCCCCGTCGCGCCAGGCTCGTCGGCTGCTGGTGTCAACCTTGATGCCCCCGGCGATCAGCACCTCGCGCCCCGAGATGCGCGGGTGGGCCTCGCTGCGCCGCAGGATGGCCCGCAGGCGTGCCAGGAATTCCCCCAGACTGAAGGGTTTGGTAATGTAATCGTCAGCGCCCAGTTCCAGTCCAGCAATGCGGTCGACTTCGTCCTGCCGCGCCGTCAGCATAATGACGGGAACGTCGCTCTCCTGGCGCAGGACGCGGCATACCGAGAATCCATCGAGGCGCGGGAGCATAATATCCAGGACGATCAGATCGGGGTTGTGCCGGCGCGCCAGGTCCAGCCCTTCGACGCCATCAATGGCCTGCAACACCGTGTAGCCTTCGCGCTCGAGGTTGTAGCGCAGGGTCTCGGCGAAGGTCACCTCGTCCTCAACCAGCAGAATGGTGGGCATAGGCGCTGTCTGACCGCCGGGATAGCAACGGGTCGCGGAAGGTCGGATCGCGATGCCGTGTCGTACCTGCCCATAGGTTATGTGATATCCTACCGGGTTATTGTTAAAAAATGTTCAAGAATTATTTAACTTTATATAAATCAAGAGTTAACCTGTAGAGGGTAAAGCAGGGTGAAGCATCCGCGAACAAACCCGATGTCCCGGTTGGAGAGGGAGGGTCGGGGAAGGCCCGGCTCTCCGCGATACGCTGGTTCCGCCCGCGGCGGTGGCCGTGGCCTGCTCGCGCCGGGGCGTTCGCCTGCCGCAGGCGGGACGGGGGTTGCAGGGCGGCGTAGCCTCCCCGTCCCCTCCAACTGCTACGGCGGTCACCACGCCGATGGTCGCCGGGATGTTGCGGGAAGGCTACCCGCCCCGTGCTCCTCCAACGGTAACGCCGGTGTGAACCAGGTTCTGGTTACACCCGCCGTGTTTGTAATTCAAAATGCTCTCATTGTAAATACCGATAGCGTATAATGCCTTCCGGCTGACCTTATACCGCAGGGCGTCTGCCACGACAACAAAGCCCGTGAACCCGACACGCCGCTGCGAGCGCGGAGAGCGCCAGGCGATGGATCGGACGCCAACTATAGCCGTCCTCTTCGGGTTGCGAAGCCTGGAGTATCAGACGTACCTGTAGGGACGCAGCGCGCTGCGTCCCTACGCACTGTTTAACGGTTATATCCCTCCGCGTTCTCCGCGGTAACAAAGCCCGTTGCAATGCGTGTCCCACAACCATCAGATGCTCTCTGGCAGGCCGCCCAGCATAGAAAACCCTCCACCAGATGATTACTGGATGCGCCTATGGAACACCTGGCCCGTTCCTCGCTACAACGCACGTTGTTCGTGGCGTTCGTCGTGGTGCTGCTGATCCCTACGCTCATTCTCGCGATCTACCATCTGATGGAGATACGTTCGCTCCTGCTTGAACAGACCGGCCTCGAGTACCGGCAACGCGCGGAGTGGCGCGTTGCCGCCGCTGAGGGGTTGGTGGCGAGCGCGGTAGCGGATCTGCTGTCCGTTGCTCGCTTGCCGTCGCTGCTCGATGGCCCGGATGCTTCCTCTGCCACGAACGATGCCCTGCTGGCGGATCTTTCTACGTTTCTGCAGCAAGCGCGTCATCCCTATCAGGCGCTGTGTGTTTTTGGCATTACCGCCACCGAACGGTTCTGTCTGCGCTCGCCGTTTCCGGGTAAGGAGTCTGTGTGGAAGCCCGTGGTTGAGCCAGCGCCGGCAACGGTGGCCCTTGCCGCGCACGATCTGGCAGGGGGGATGCAGGCGGGCGACCAGCGTGTCAGTATCGTGCCGGTTGATGGCTCGTCGCCAGGTGCGCCCAGGCTGTCTCTAGTCACGCTGGTCGCCCGTGAGGGCAGGGAGCCGCTTGCCGTGGTGCTGGAACTGCCGGCGCAGGCGCTCTTCGAGGCGCTGGTCGCGCCCGAAGCCGGGGTGCGTACCGTCATTCTTGATGCGTCGGGAACCTATCTCTTTCAATCCGTTGCTGGCCAAACCGCTAGTCCCGGGGCGCAAGATCCTCATGGTGAGGAGCCGCGCGTGCTCGGTCATTCCGGCAGTGTGGCGCTCACCTCCGCGGATCGCCTGCGGACATTGCAGGTCTCCGTGCCGGTTCACCCCCCCGGCCAGTCCGGGCTGCAGTGGATGGTGATCTACTCACTGCCTCTCAGCGTGATAAACGGCCAGATCTGGCGCAACGAGATCACGATCGCCATCATCACCCTGGCCTCCATCCTGGTCGCGCTGGTGGTGGCCATGCGTCTGACGGGCGACATCGTACGCCCGGTGCGTGCCCTGGCCGCCGCGGCCGAACGCGTGGGCAATGGTGATCTGCACGCTCCCATTCCCACCGCCGGCGCTAACGAAATTGGCGCCCTGGGCCGGACCTTCGATTACACGGTGGCTCGCCTTCGGGACGCGATCGCGGCCACGGAGAGCCGCCGCCAGGAGGCCGAGACCCTCCGCGCCGCCACGCAGGCCCTCAGTTCCACCCTCGATCTGAACCAGGTGCTTGATCTGATCTTAAGCGAGTTGCGTAAGGTCGTTCCTTACGACAGCGCCTCGGTCCAGGTGGTGCGCGACGGGTATGCCGAGATCATTGGCGCCTATGGTCTACGGCGCGGTGAACAGGTGATCGGCTTCCGCTTCGACCTCACGCCAGGTCTGACACCCAATGCCGAGGTTGTCGCCACGCGGGCGCCGGTGATCCTGGACGATGCTCCCGCGTGTTATCCCCATTTCAACAGCGAGCCATACAATGCTGACCCGATCCACTCCTGGCTCGGCGTGCCGCTCATCTTTGGCGAGCGCCTGATCGGCATGCTGACCCTCGATAAGCATCAGGCAGGCTTCTTTACCGGCGAACACGCCCGTCTGGCCGCGGCTTTCGCCGCCCAGGCCGCCATTACCCTGGAGAACGCTCGCCTGTACGAAGCGGCGCGGCGGGAACTGGCCGAACGCCAGCGCGTTGAGGCCCAGCAGCGGCAGTCGCAAAAGATGGAGGCCCTGGGCCGCCTTGTCGGCGGCATCGCCCACGATTTTAACAACGTGCTTACGGTCATCCTGGGCGAAGTGGGCTTGCTCCTGGACGATCTGCCCGCCGATGATCCGCGACGGTACGGTCTGGAGCAGATCCTTCAAGCGGCTGAACGCGCCGCGGCGCTCACCCGTCAGTTGCTGGCCTTCAGCCGGCGTCAGGTGCGGCAACCCGATTTGCTCAACCTGAACGAGGTGATTACGGGCATGGAGCAGATGCTGCGCCGCCTGATCGGCGAAGATGTGACGATCACCATGCTCCTCTGCCATCATCTTCCCCCGGTGCTGGCCGACCACGGGCAGATCGAGCAGGTGGTGATGAACCTGGTACTTAATGCCCGCGATGCCATGCCTCAGGGCGGCCAACTGGTGATCCAGACCGTCCTTTGTGATACTGATAATGTAACTGCGCCGCCCGCCGCTGGCGCGCAGGCAGGACCCTATGTCGTGCTCATTGTCAGTGATACCGGGATCGGGATTGATCCCGCGGTGCAGCCCCACATTTTCGAACCATTCTTTACCACCAAGCCGCGCGACAGGGGCACGGGCCTGGGTCTGGTCATAGTTCACACCATTGTTGAACAGAATGGCGGTTTTATTCGCTTCGCCAGTCGGCCCAACCACGGCACTACATTCGAGATCTTTCTGCCCGCAGCAACCAGTGTCGCCCCGGTCATGCCGGCGTCCCTGGCCTACCCTGACGTTCTGCCCGTAGCTAGCGGTACGGTTTTGCTGGTAGAAGACAATGCTGCGGTGCGGCAGCTCACCAGCCAGATCCTGCGCCGCGCGGGTTTCACCGTGCTGGAGGCCAGTGATGGCTATCACGCGCTGCAACTCGCTGAGCAGCACGCCGTTCCGATTGACCTGCTGCTCACCGACATCGTTATGCCCGAGGGCCTCAATGGCGTACAACTGGCCAGCGCCATCCGCGCCCGCTGCCCGGCGATCGCGGTCGTCTATATGTCCGACTACATTGACGATGCGCGGATTGAAGCCATCCAGGGTGAGCGTTTCATCCAGAAGCCCTTTACCCCTGAAGGGCTGGTACGCGTCCTGGTTGAGGTCCTCGGCGCCCGCGCGCCATCCGCGAACCGGCCCAAAGATCCATCCCCCTTTGAGGGGCCTGTTTGAAACCCTGGTTGCCCCGTATCTCCCGTCTCATTTCTTGTGTCGCCCCAACGCTCTCGGGTATAATAAGGCCGGTTCGCCCGGGCAGAGGCCGTCTCGGGGGCGGGACGCCGCGGACGGTCAATCACCCGCGAACGCTACAGTACGGAATACCGCTGCCTGTCGCCTCCTCACGCCCAGACAGCGACGGAGTATATGCTGATGTTTAACTGGCTGAAAAAGATCGTTGGCGATGGCAATGACAAGGCCCTGAGCCAGATCAAGCCCCTGGTTGAAGAGATTAATCGGCTTGAGCCCGAGTGTCAGGCCCTTTCCGATGAGGAGCTGCGGGGCAAAACCGCGGTCTTCCGCGAGCGCCTGGCCGCCGGCGAAACCCTCGATGATCTGCTCCCCGAAGCCTTCGCCGCCGTCCGCGAGGCCGCACGCCGCACCATCGGTCTGCGTCATTACGATGTGCAACTCATCGGCGGCATTGTGCTGCATCAGGGGAAGATCGCCGAGATGAAGACCGGCGAGGGCAAAACCCTCGTGGCCACCCTGCCGCTCTACCTCAATGCCCTGGAAGGCAAGGGCGCCCATCTGGTCACGGTCAACGATTACCTGGCCAGGGTCGGCGCGGGCTGGATGGGGCCGGTCTATCACTTCCTCGGCCTCACGGTGGGCTTCATCGCCCACGAGCAGAGCGCCATCTACGACCCCGACTACGTTGACCCCCACGCCAATCCGGAGGATCAGCGGCTTGTCCATTGGCGACCGGTCCCTCGCCGTGAGGCGTATCTCGCCGATATTACCTACGGGACCAACAATGAGTTCGGCTTTGATTATCTGCGCGACAATATGGCCTACGATAAGGCCCAGATGGTCCAGCGGGAACTGCACTACGCCATCGTTGACGAGGTGGACAATATTCTCATTGACGAGGCCCGCACCCCGTTGATCATCTCCGGCCCGGCGCAGAAGTCGAGCGATCTCTACCGCCAGATGGCCCGCCTGGTGCGTAACCTGCGGCGCTCCAGCGTCACGCCCAGGCAGATGAAGGAAGAAGGGTTGCTGCCCGATGGCGACTTTTTTATTGATGAGCGCACCCGCTCGATTACGCTTACCGAGCAGGGCATCGAGCGCCTTGAACGCCTGCTGAACATCCCGCAAGGCGAGAGCCTCTACGATCCCCAGCACTACGAAAAGACCCACTACGTCGAGAATGCCCTCAAGGCCGAGTTTGTCTTCCAGCGTGATCGCGACTACATGGTCACGCCCGACGGCGAGGTGATTATCGTTGACGAGTTCACCGGCCGGGCCATGCCCGGGCGCCGCTGGTCCGACGGGTTGCACCAGGCGGTCGAGGCGAAAGAGGGCGTGGCGATCAAGAATGAGAACGTCACCCTCGCGACGATCACCTTCCAGAACTACTTCCGCATGTACCACAAGCTCGCCGGTATGACCGGTACGGCCTACACCGAGCGGGAGGAGTTCGGCAAGATCTACAACCTGGACGTGGTGGTCATTCCCACCCATAAGCCCTCCATCCGTGAGGACTACCCCGACCAGATCTACCGCAGCGAAAGCGCCAAGTTCAAGGCGGTGGTGCGCGAGGTGCAGGACATGCACGCGCAGGGCCGCCCGGTGTTGATCGGCACCACCTCGGTGGAGACCTCCGAGCGGGTGAGCCGGCTGCTCCAGCAGGCGGGCATCAAGCACAGCGTGCTCAATGCCAAGTACCACGAGAAGGAGGCCGCCATCGTGGCCCAGGCCGGGCGCAAGGGCGCGGTGACCGTGGCCACCAACATGGCCGGTCGCGGTACCGATATCCTGCTGGGCGGCAACCCCGATGGTCTGGTGGACGATATTCTTGCCGCGAAAGGCATCAAGTTCGAGGAAGCCACCCCCGAGCAGAAACGCGCCGCCTGGGAAGAGGCAAAGCGCATCACCGAGGCCGAGGGCGCCGAGGTGCGCAACCTCGGCGGGTTGCACATTGTAGGCACCGAGCGCCACGAGGCCCGGCGCATCGATAATCAGCTCCGCGGCCGCGCCGGTCGCCAGGGTGATCCTGGCTCATCGCGCTTCTTCCTCTCGCTCGAAGATGAACTGCTGCGGCGCTTCGGTCCCGTTGACCGCATTCGTGGCCTGATGGATCGCTTCCTGGAAGAGGATCTTCCGCTAGAAGCAGGCATCCTCGACCGCACCATCGAGAGCGCTCAGACCCGCGTCGAGGGCTACAACTTCGACATCCGCAAGCACACCGTCGAGTTCGACGATGTGATGAACAAGCAGCGCCAGATCATCTACAAGGATCGGCGCGAGATCCTCGACGGCAAGGATGTTCATGATCAGATCTTGCAGATGATCGGTGAAGAGATCGCTGCCCTGGTTGATGAACATCTGGCCGAAGATCATCCCGAGGACTGGGATCTCGCGGAACTGCTGCGCCACTACCGCCAGATTAACCCGCTCCTGCCCGCCTCGGTCAGCAGCGCCACGCTGGAGGGCAAGAGCCGCGAGGAGATCGAGATCTGGCTGGTGGAGCAACTCGAACAGGTCTACGCCGAGCACGAGCGGGCCATTGGCCCCGAGATGATGCGCGATGTTGAGCGGCGTATGATGCTGGCGGCCATCGATCGCCAGTGGATCGATTACCTGACGGCCATGGACGAACTGCGCCAGAGTATCATGCTCCAGGCCTTCGCCCAGCGTGATCCCCTGGTGGAGTTCCGCCGCCAGTCGTTCCAGATGTTCGAACAGCTCAAGGAGAACATCACCCGCGACGTGGTCTATCAGATCATCAACCAGACCTTCGCCTACGAGCGTTACCTGCGGCAGCTCGAGGCCGAACAGCAGGCGCGCCTGGCCATGGCCCGGCAGGCCGGGGGCAGTAGCGAGATGGCCAATGTCGCCGGCAAGCCCGCCCGGCGCAAGGGGCCGGCCCTGCCCGGTCGCAATGATCCCTGCCCCTGCGGTTCGGGCAAGAAGTTCAAGCAGTGCCACATGGGCCGCGAGCAGGAGATCATGCATCTGCTTGGCAACGCTGCTTCCGCTCCCCAACTGAGGGCCGAGGCCGCCCCGGCGCGCGCCGGGCAAGCCCTGCCCGACAATCCGGCGGTCGCCGCTGAGGCGGAGAAGATCCGCCAGGCGCTCGGTTCCCAATCTGCGCCGTCCACTCCCCGTGGCCGCCAGGCCCCGGCCGCGCCCCGCGGCAAGCGCAAGTAGGTCGAAGCATTGGCTGTGCCAGTGCTTCGACCTACAATGGAGTCAACGCAAACGTCAGCACATACGCATAGGCAAAAATAAACGCCGAAAAGTTCGCCAGCAGCGCCGCCAGGTACCCGCGCGAAAAGGTCGTTCGTCGCAGCAGCGCCAACGCAAAGCCCTCGACGATCCAGGCGATCAGCAGCGCCAGGAGCAGGGCCAGGAAGATGTTCGGAACGCTCAGGATCAGCTGGCTGAGCAGCACGATCACCACTGCCGAGATTAGATTGACGATCAGCGAGTCGCGGAAGCTGCCTTTGAGGTCTGCCCACTTCGTCTGAAAGAGCATCAGCCCGTCAATGACGATCGAGACCACCAGGAAGACGAACGGGAAGGTGCCGGCGGCAAGAAGACTGGTGTCGAGCATGGGTTGTGCCTGTGTATGTTGGGAAACCTGGTTCCCCTACACGACCGCTATCTTTGTTCCTGAGAGGGCTGCACCCTCCCAGCCCCTCCCCTTCGGCAGGGGCGTGGGCAAATCTGGTTTCCCCACCGGTTATCTGCTCTCCTGGGAGGACGCCGCCCTCCCAGCCCCTCACCCTTACGCTCCGGTTGACGTGCCGAGGCTTTCGAGTCCCGCGGTGAAGCGTGCCGCCGTCTGCAGGGCGGCGCTGAACATCGCGTCGCGGCTGAGGAGCCGCAGTTCGGCGGCCAGCAACTCGGCCAGTGATGGCGCAACGCAGCGGGTCAGCCGGCGTACCGGGGCATGGCCGGCCACCTCCGCGCTGGTCAGGATGTGCCCCTGCTCGTCGGCGCGCTGCACGTGAAAGTCGGCGCTCACGCCGTCGAGGGCGCGCAGGCGCAGCGTGGCCAGCCCTGGCGCGGCGCCGGCAGCGCCTACCGGCGCGATGATGATCGTCACCAGACGAATGGCCCGCGGGCCAACCCCGACCGCCGGGCGGCGCAGGTGCAGCCGCAGCGTCGCCCCCTCGACGCTCACCGCCTCCTCCAGCGGGGTCCAGTCGAGACAGGCGGCGAGCCAGCCGGCGATGAGCAGTCCCGGCATGGGGTTCAGGCGCTCGCCTGCGGGCACGTAGCCGATTTCGACCTGATCGAGCCGGTGCAGATGCGGTAACAGCGGGCGCGTGTCGAAGAACTGGGCGGTAAGTTCGCGCCAGGGGGTCAGCGCCGCCCATCCCAGGTCGCTCAACGTGACCCGGCGCGCCCCGCCCGGTGGGGTTCCCGCGTCGCGATCAAAGGCGGCCATGCGCCGCAGGTCGCCCGCGGGATCGGCCAGGTCGCGCGAGTCGATGATCAGCCGGTCAATGACCCCCAGCAGGCGAGGGAGCAGCGGGTCGTCGAAGGGCGCCGGGCCGGGCAGCCAGAGGACCACCGGCAGGTCCGGCGCAAGTAGCGCCAGGATCAGCGAGGCGATCTGCGCGGTTACCGGGCCGCGAGCGTCAATGCTGATCTGTTCGCCGCAGACCTGGGGCACGCCGGGGGCGCTCAGCAGGCAGTTGGCCTGCACCCAGGCCTCGATGCGCGGCGGCGCCTCCTCGGGGCGGCAGATCGCCAGCAGGGTCCGGTTGGGGTGGCTGGCCACCAGTTCGCGCGCGACGGCGCTGATCCGTTCGGCCATGGCCAGGTCGGTGGCGCGGGCAATCAGGTTCAGGGTCAGCGCGCGGGTCACCGCCTCACCGCCCGGGGCCGTCTCGGCGGTCTCGTGCCAGAGCCGCTGCAGCTCGCCCTCGATCGTGGCGCTGTCAACAAAGGGAAGCGTGTTCATAGTCTGCGCCAGGCGCGTCCATCGCGGGCGATGAACGCATCAGCGGCGGCGGGTCCCCAGGCGCCGGCCTCGTAGTTGGGGAAGTCCTGCGGTGGTCCGGCGGCCCAACCCTCCAGAATGGGCGTGAGCAACGCCCAGCTCGCCTCGACCTCGTCGCGCCGGGTGAAGAGGGTGCTGTCACCGAGCATGCAATCGAGCAAGAGGCGTTCGTAGGCTTCGGGCGAGGCCACCCCAAACGAGGCGCCGTAGCGAAAATCCATCGTCACCGGGCGGATCTGGGCCTGGCCCGGCACCTTGGAACTGAACTTCAGGGTAATGCCCTCGTCGGGCTGGATGCGGATCGCCAGGACGTTCGGTTCGATCTCGTTGACCGGCGTGTCGGCAAACAGCAGCGTGGGCGCGCCGCGGAACTGGATGGCAATCTCGCTCACCCGGCGCGGCAGGGCCTTGCCGCTGCGGAGGTAGAAGGGGACGCCGGCCCAGCGCCAGTTTTCGACAAAGAGCTTCAGGGCCACATAGGTCTCGGTCTGCGAATCGGGCGCCACGCCGCGCTCTTCGCGGTAACCGCGCACCGGGCGCCCGCTGACGCTGCCGGGGCCGTACTGGCCGCGCACGGTGACGCGCTCCACGTCCTCCGGGGCAATGGGCCGGATCGCGCGCAGCACCTTCACCTTCTCGTCGCGCACGGCGTCGGCGTCGTAGGCCACGGGCGGCTCCATCGCCGTCAGGGTGAGCAACTGGGTGAGGTGGTTCTGGATCATGTCGCGCAGCGCCCCGGCGCGGTCGTAGTAGCCGCCACGATCCTCCACCCCGAGACTCTCGGCCACGGTGATCTGCGCGTGGTCCACGTAGCGCCGGTTCCAGATCGGCTCGAAGATCCCGTTGGCGAAGCGAAACACCAGCAAGTTCTGGACCGTCTCCTTGCCCAGGTAATGGTCAATACGGTACACCTGGCGTTCATCGAAGACGGCGAGCACGCGCCGGTTGAGGTCGCGGGCGCTCTCCAGGTCGCGGCCAAAGGGCTTTTCGATGATGATCCGCGTCCAGCCGCCGCCGGGCGAGCGGTTGAGGCCGTGGGCGCCGAGCCGGGCGACGATCTCGGCGTAGGCTTCGGGCGGTGTGGCCAGGTAGAAGACGCGGTTGCCGCCGGTGTCGCGCGCCGCGTCAATCGCGGCCATGCGCTCGACGAGACTCGCGTAGCCCGCGGGGTCGTCGAAACTGGCGCGGTGGTAGAAGATCCCTTCGGCGAAGCTGGCCCAGAGGGCCTCCTCCACCGGGCCCGCGCGCGAATTGGCGTTGACCGCCTCGAGCAACACCTGGCGAAAGGCGGCGTCGTCCCACTCGCGGCGGGCGAAGCCCACTACGGAGAAGCCGCCGGGCAGGCGGCGCTCGCGGGCCAGGTTGTAGAGCGCCGGCACCAGCTTGCGGCTGGTCAGGTCGCCGCTGGCGCCGAAGATGACGACGATGCACGGCTCGGGCGTGCGCCAGAGCCGCAGTCCTGCCCGCAGCGGATTTTCGAGAGGGGTGACGCCACTGTCGCTCATAGTGATGCTCGTTGGGCCGCAGTAAGGCGGCTACGCCGCTGCTTCGGCCCTACTCGACCGTCTTCACCGCGTGCCCGCCGAACTGCTGGCGCAGGGCCGCCAGCACCTTCGCGCTGAAGCTATCCTCCTGCCGCGAGCGGAAGCGCATCTGCAGCGACAGGGTGATGATCGGCGCCGGCACGTCCAGGTCAATCGCCTCCTGCACCGTCCAGCGGCCCTCGCCACTATCCTCGACATAGCCGCGAATGCTGGCGAGCGCGGGGTCCTGGCCGAAGGCCCGTTCGGCCAGTTCGAGCAGCCAGGAGCGCACCACGCTGCCCTGGTTCCAGAGGTGGCTGATGCGCTGCAGATCGAAATCGTAGCGCGACTGGCGGAGGATCTCGAAGCCTTCGGCGTAGGCCTGCATCATGCCGTATTCGATGCCGTTGTGGATCATCTTCACGAAGTGGCCGGCCCCGTGCGGGCCGCAGAGCATGTAGCCGTCGGTTGGAGCGAGGGTCCTCAGCAGCGGTTCGACGTAGGCGAAGGTGTCGGGGTCGCCACCGACCATGGTGCAGTAGCCCAGTTCCAGGCCCCAGACGCCGCCGCTGACGCCCGCGTCAAGAAAGCGAATCCCGTGGGCCGCCAGTTGCTCCGCGTGGGCGATGCTGGCGCGGTAGTTGTTGTTGGCGCCGTCAATCAGCACATCGCCCGGTTGCAGCAGCGGGGTAAGACTGGCAATGTACTCGTCGGTGGCGTTCCCTGCCGGCAGCATGAGCCAGACGACCCGGGGCGCGGGCAGGGTCTGGACCAGTTCCTCAAGGGTGCGAGCCGCCACGGCGCCGTGCGCGTCCGCCAGTTCACGCGCCTTCTCGAAGGTGCGGTTGTAGACCACCACCCGATGTCCGCCCCGCAACAACCGGATGGCCATGTTGGCCCCCATCCGGCCCAGGCCGATCAAGCCAAGTTCCATACGTGCTCCTGAACGATGCGTCACCCGCGCCAGGGCATTATACACCGTTCGTGGGGCACCCTCGCGCCGGCTGTGGTATGCTACAGAAAAGCCCGAATTTCCATCAAACCTGTGTGGAGACAACCCGGAGGGTTGCCCCCCTGCCTGTAAGCAGGGGTATGGGGAAACCCGGTTTCCCCATACCCCTCCAAACGTACCCGTTCGGGGGAGGTGCGGAGGGCGCAGTCCTCCGCGATCCATGGCTTCCACTCGCGGCGGCAGGCTCATCCTGGTTTCGCCAGGGCGCGCCCGCCGTGGGCGGAACGGGAGGCTGCGGGAGGCGTAGCCTCCTCATAACCCTCCAACCGTCTGTAGGGGGGCAAAGCCCCGCCAGGACGACGTCTCGTTGTTGTAACGGTAGCATTGAGGAAAATAAGGATCACCTATGGCCCGCACGTGGCGTGGCTGGGACCCGGCGCTCTGGGTCAGCCTCAAGCCTTTTGGCATCGGCGAACAGCGCCCCAACAACTACCTGGAGATCTGGAAGGCGCTGGTCGAAAACCGCGACCAGTTGCCCTACGTCTGGCGCATCCTCAGCCAGGGCGTCTGTGATGGCTGCGCCCTGGGCACCACGGGGCTGAGCGACTGGACGTTAAGCGGCGTGCACCTCTGCAACATCCGCCTGCGCCTGCTGCGCCTCAACACCATGCCACCCTTCGCCCCCTCGCTCCTCGCCGATGCGCGGTTGCTCGCCGGCAGGTCCAGCGGCGACCTGCGCGCCCTGGGCCGGTTGCCGTGCCCGCTGGCGCGCCGGCGCGGCGAGGCTGGCTTTCGGCCCCTGAGCTGGGACGCGGCGCTGGATCTGATTGCGGAGCGCATCCGCGCCACCACCCCCGAGCGCCTCGGGTTTTACCTGACCAGCAGGGGCATGCCCAACGAGAGCTACTACATGGCCCAGAAGGCCGTGCGGGCCATGGGCACGAACTCGATTGACAACGCCGCCCGCCTCTGCCATGCCCCCAGCACTGTGGCGCTCAAAGGCAGTCTGGGCGTCGGCGCGACCACCTGCTCCTACAGCGACTGGTTGGAAACCGACCTGATCGTCTTCATCGGCTCGAACGTGGCCAACAATCAGCCTGTTGCCACCAGGTACCTCTACCACGCCCGGCGCAACGGTGCGCGCATCGTCTGTGTAAACAGCTACCGCGAACCGGGGATGGAACGCTACTGGATCCCCTCGATCGCCGATAGCGCCCTCTTCGGCACAAAACTGGCCGAGACATTCTTGCTTGTCAATACCGGCGGCGACGTGGCCTTTCTCAACGGCGTGCTCAAAGACATTTTCGCCGAAGGTTGGTACGATGGCGAGTTCGTGCGCCGGTACACCAGTGGTTTCACCGCCCTCCGCGCCTGCCTCGATGAGCAGAGCTGGGAGGAGCTCGAGGCGGAGTCAGGCGCGAGCCGGGCCGAGATGCGCCAGTTGGCCGAACTGATCCGCGATGCCGGGCGGGCCGTGTTTGTCTGGAGCATGGGGGTGACCCAGCACGCCCATGGCGAGGACGGCGTGCGAGCCATCCTCAACCTGGCGCTGAGCAAGGGCTTCGTCGGGCGCCCGGGCTGCGGGGTTATGCCCATTCGCGGCCATTCGGGGGTGCAGGGCGGCGCCGAGATGGGGGCCTACGCCACGGTGTTCCCCGGCGGCGAACCGATCACCGAGGCTGCCGCCGAACGTCTGGAGCGGCTATGGGGCTTCCGTCCGCCCACGCAACCGGGGATGACCACCCCCGAGATGCTCGCGGCGGCCTTCCGTGGCGAACTCGACGTGCTCTTCGCCGCCGGCGGCAACTTCGTGGAGGTGATGCCCGATCCGGAGCATGCCCGCGCCGCGCTGGAGCGCGTTCCGCTGCGGGTGCACATGGACATCGCGCTCTCCAGCCAGATGCTGATCGAGCCGGCCGATACGGTGTTGCTGCTCCCCGCGGCCACGCGCTACGAAATCCCCGGCGGCGTCACCGAAACCAGCACCGAGCGGCGGGTGATCTTCAGCCCCGAGATCCCTGGCCCGCGCGTGCCACAGGCCCGCTGCGAGGCCGAGGTCTTTGCCGAACTGGCCGCCCGAGTGCGCCCCGATCTGGCCGACCGGCTGCGCTTCCGGGGCATGGACGCGATCCGTGAGGAGATCGCCCGGGTGATCCCCTTCTACGACGGCATTCAGCGGCTGCAAAAGCAGGGCGACCAGTTCCAGTACGGCGGGCCGCACCTCTGCGCGGGGTGGCGCTTCCCCACTCCCGACGGTAAGGCGCGCTTCTCCCCCGTGACGCCGCCGCGCGCCGTCGTGCCCGAGGGTATGTTCCGCCTCAGCACCCGTCGCGGGAAGCAGTTCAACACCATCGTGCACGAGCAGCGCGACGCACTCAACGGCGCGACCCGCGATGCCGTGCTGATGAACCGCGCCGACGCCGCGCGCCTCGGGTTGCGCGACGGCGACGCGGTCCGCCTTGTGAACGAGCATGGCGAATACCGGGGCCGGGTGCTGCTGGCGCCGCTGCGGCCGGGCAACCTCCAGGTCCACTGGCCCGAGGCCAACCACCTGCTGAGCCGCGAGAGTTGCTCGCCGGAGGCCCGCATCCCCGATTACAACACCCTGGTGCGGGTCGAGCGCGGATGAGTTGAGCGTCTATATGGGACGAAAAAGAAGTGTGTGAGGGCGTAGCCCTCACACTCCCTCCCCCACCCGTTGCGTGGACCCCCCGCCACATCCGGCGAGCCGGGCCGCAGGGCAACACGCTTTTTTTCAGTATCCCGGGGTCGTTTGCGAACGCGCCGGGTAGTGCCCGTCCCGCCGGCGCCGGAAAACCTCCTGCACCTGAGGCGCCACCAGCTCATTGACGATCAGGGCCAGGGCCACGACCCAACCTATGAACGCCCCGCCGATCATACCGACGCCGATAATGATGGCGATAATCGAGATTGTATCCATGGCTCACCTCTGATGTTGAATACAGGCGGGTTGTGTCCTCACCCTCGCCCTTCCCTCTCCACCTGCGGATGGGAGGGTCAGGAAGGGCGAAGCCCTCCCAGAAAGACTCTTTTTCCGCTTCACCCGTATACCCACGGGCGCGTGATCGGCTAACATCCTGATAGTAACAGGAACCATCGCGGGCGGTTAGAGGAAGACTTCGACAACGGCGAGTGCAGATCTCCCATCGTAAGGAGGGAAGGTTGATGACCCGACGCGGGGCGCAGCGGATCGAGATCTGGACGTTCAACGAGGGTGTCGGGCGGTCGCGCCGCGATGAACTGGCGGTTGAGGAGCCGCTCGAAATGCGGGTGCGGGCGGGAGGGGCGCAGCGCAGTCTGGCAATCACCATGCGCACCCCCGGCAACGATTTCGAACTGGCCGCCGGTTTCCTCTTCAGCGAGGGACTGATTGCCGATCGCCAGGACATCGCGCAAATCGCTTATTGTGTGGACCCGCAGGTGGACGGCGAGCAGCGGTACAACATTGTCCAGGTAGTGTTGCGGCAGGACGAACTACCCGATCTGACGACCTTCACCAGGCACTTCACGGTGGGAAGCGCCTGCGGGGTCTGTGGCCGCGCCGGGCTGGACACGCTGCGCGGGCGCGGCTGCGCGCCGCTTGCCCCGGGGCCTGTTATCCGCCCCGAGGTGATTACGGCGCTGCCGCAGCGACTCCAGGACGCCCAGGGGTTGTTCAGCCGCACGGGGGGGCTGCATGCCGCCGCGCTCTTCGACCCGCAGGGCGCCTTGCTGGTTTCCCGCGAGGACATTGGGCGCCACAACGCCCTGGATAAACTCATTGGCTGGGCGCTCCTGGAAGGGCGCCTGCCGCTTGCTAACGGCGTGATGATGGTGAGCGGCCGGGCCAGTTACGAGATCGTGCAGAAGGCCCTGGTGGCCGGCATTCCCATCGTGTGCGCCGTCTCGGCGCCAAGCAGCCTGGCGGTGCAACTGGCCCGCGAGTTCGGGATGACGCTGATCGGGTTCGTCCGTGGTGCGCGTTTCAACGTCTATGCGGGGGTGGAACGCATAGGGCCGTCGGCCGGTTCGTTGCCCACGTGATGGCTCATGCCTCCGTCGTACAGGGTTGCCGGAAGGCGCAACCACTCTGCCATCCCTGTTTCACCCGCGGCAGGGGGCGTCCTCCCAGCAGGCCGGGTGTGGGGCAACCCGGTTCTCTCTGGTGGTCAAAAATGCGAACGGGAGGGTTTCACCCTCCCGTTCGACCACATCTACGCGATATAATCAGCCGACATTGATGGTGATCTTGCGAGGCTTGACCTCTTCGGCCTTGGGCACGCGCAGGGTCAGCACGCCATGCTCCAGGCGAGCCTCGATGGCGTCGCCGCGAACCGTGCTCGGCAGGGTGATGGTGCGGCAGAAGCGGCCATAGCGACGCTCGATGCGATGGTAGTTGCGCTCCTGCTCCTCGGTGCTCTTCTTCACCTCACCGCTGATCGAGAGCACTCCGTTCTCAATGGTGACGTTCAGATCCTCAGGCTTCATCCCCGGCACGGCCAGTTCCACAATGTAGGCATCAGGGGTCTCACTCAGGTCGAGCGCAGGTACGAAGCTTCCATCACGCGCGGGCATCATCGGAACGAAGCTCTCCTCAAACAGGCGGTTCACGGCCTCGCGCAGGGTCATCGCCTCCTGGAACGGATCCCAACGGGTCAGGTTCGTCATCTTGCCACCTCCTTGTGTGGTTATACTTGCTCAGTTCGTTGCTGCCTGTGCAGCGCCTTCGTTCTGGCGCTACTGTAACGCGGAAGTGTTAGATGAACGTCTAACCGATGTTAGAGAGGCGTAAAATGGTGTGGAGGGTGCAACCCCGCAACCCTCTACGACGGCAGCGTCGGTGTGAACCATTATGGTCCTGGGGGGAACTGGCCGCGGCCCGGCGTCTCGACGCCATCGCCGAGGACGATGCCGCTGTCGGTGAGCGTGTTGCCGTAGGCGTCAGTGACGCGCAGGGTGTAGGGGCCTGGCCCCATGTCGCGCCCGACGAAGTAGTTGTAATCCTGCCGCACCAGCGGTATCCATTGCCCGGCGGCGTTGCGGTACTCCAGTCTGACGATCGGGTTGCGGTGGTAGCGCACCTGAATGGCCGTCCACCAGCGGTTGCTGCCCTCTTTGATCCGGTAGGCCACATTGCGCCCCACCTCGGGGCTGATCACGCGCCAGGTGATCGGCACGATGCCTCGTTCCAGGGGCGCGATGCGGGCAAAGGCCTGGGGGCTGAGGTCAAGATGGCCGCGGGTGCACTGGGCATCGGGACATTTGTCAACGATCCGTACCACCACACTGCCCAGTTCACCGAATACCTCGACGTAGGCCCCGCAATAGACGGCCGCCGGGCCGCCCGCCGGATTGCCTTCGGGACTGGGGTTGCCATAATCTTCGTGGCTTATCGCGGCGACCATCAGGTCGCCCGGCGAAGGCCCGAACGAACAGTTGCCGTCACCGGTCGCATCGTAGTACGTGGCCCGTCCGGCGCGCAGTTCGTTCTGCGGACGGGCGGCGCTGGTCACCACTGGCAGGTAGATAGGGGCGCGGGGTTGGGCCACGGTTACAGCCATGCTTCCTATAGCCGCAAGCGCGGCCAGGGCGAGGAGCATGGCACGCAGCGCATGGGACATCGGCGATCTTCCTTAACTACTTTTTAACCACTCCGGCCCCAGTATAGCTCCAACCCGGCACTCTACGCACGCCGGCGGCCTGGTACGATGGTCCCTTTGTGTGCTACAACTGATCGGAATCGCTAACCCGACGTCGGCGCGTCGGAAACTCTCGAGCACTGACCGGAACGCTTGATCCGCTGAGGACACTGAGCGGTGTAGCTCGCTGCGCCTGCGCCGCCATCGTTACGGGTCAACCTTTTCGAGAAACGCTATCGCAGGCAGAGGCAAGAAATCGTGGTAGCACAGAACGAGCGGGAATGTCCATTCCGCTCAGGCAGCGATGAGCAAGCACGGATCTCTCGTAGTCGAGCAGATCGCTACGGCTGACGACCACTATCAAGGTCATACCAGCGTCTCGAGTTGCGCGATATAGCCTTCGAGCGCGGCAAAGGCCCGCTGCACCGGCTCTGGGGAAGACAGATCCACCCCGGCGTGGCGCAGGATGTCCAGCGGGTAGCGGGAACTGCCGGCTTTCAAGAAGTCGAGATAGCGTTCGGCGGCGCCGGGGGCGCCGGCCAGCACGCCTTCGGCGAGAGCGTGCGCGCCGGAGATGCCGGTGGCGTACTGGTAGGTGTAGAAGTTGGCATAGAGATGGGTGGAGAACTGCATCCAGGTCGCGCCAACCCGCTCGCGATCCATCACTACGTCGTCGCCGTAGCCCTCGGCGAACAGGTCGGCCATCAGGTTGATCAGGCTGTCGGCGGTCAGGGCCTCGCCCCGCTCGACCCGTTCGTGGATCTCGAGTTCAAAGCGCGCCAGAGTGGGCATCACGAAGAAGTAGCGGTGGAAGTTCGACAGCGCCTCTTCGAGGATGCTGATCCGGGCCTGGCGCTCCTGGAGGCGAGACAGGAGGTGGGCGCGCACCAGAGCCTGGTTGAAGTTCGAGGCGACCTCGGCGAGAAAGAGGCCATAATTCGCGTACACGAAGGGTTGGGTGGCGCGGGTGTAGTACGAGTGCATCGAGTGGCCGAGTTCGTGGGCCAGGGTGCTGAGGCTGAAGATGTCGTCGTTGTACGACATCATAATGAAGGGATGGGTCCCTGGCGAACCCATCGAGAAAGCCCCGGCGCGTTTCCCCCGATTGGGGTACACGTCCACCCAGCGTTGCTCGGTGAGGCCCCGGCGCATAACCGTGACGTACTCCTCACCCAGCGGCTGCATCCCCTCGCAGATCCACTCGATGGCCTGGGAGTAGGGCACGCGGAGCGGGGTCGTGGTAAGCGGCGCCTTGATGTCGTAGACCCGCAACGCATCCAGGTCCAGGGCCCTGCGGCGCAGCCGCCAGTAGCGGCGCCAGATCGGAAGGTGCTGCCGGAAGGTGGCGATCAGATTGTGAAAGACCTCCAGCGGGATGTCATTGGGGGCCAGGGCAGCTTCGAGCGCCGAGCCGTAGCGCCGCGCCCGGGCGACAAAGACGTTTTGCTTGACCCCGGTGGCCAGGCAACTGGCCTGCGTGTGTTTGAGCGCCAGGTGGGCGTCGGCGTAGCTCTCCCAGGCGCTGCGGCGCACCTGCCGGTCGGGATGGGTCAGCAGGGCGTTGATCGTGCCCTGGGCGATCTCGAACGGCTCGCCCTGCGAGTCCTGAGCCGGGGCGAAGCGCAGGTCGGCGTTGGCGAGGATGCCGTGGGTGGCGCTGGCGGCCATGAAGGGTTCACCAAGCTGACGCAACAGTTCCTCCACCTCCGTCGAGCGCACGTGGGCGGCGCGGCTGGCGAGGCGCTCGAAGTGGTGCGCGTAGTGGGCCAGGCGCGGCTCGGTTTGCGTCCACTCTCGTAGCTTCTCGGCTCCGATAGCGAGCATTTCCGGCTCGCCGAAGGCCAGGGCCGCCCCCAGCCGTGCGGTAAGCGCCGTGGCCCGGTCCACGCGGGCCTGGGCTGCCGCGTCGGCAGTGTTGACGGTGTAAAACATGCGGGCGTAGACGCCAACCTGGGCCGTGGTGCGGAGCAAGGCCTCGGCCAGGGCCAGGTAGTCGGCCAGGGTTGCCGGGCCGTCGGCGAGGCGCCCACGGTAGAGGGCCAGTTCCTCCAGCCGGCTGACGACCATGTTCACTGCCGCGACCCAATCTTCATCGCTGGCGAAGACGCTGGCGGCATCCCAGGTGTATTCAACAGGGATCTCACTGCGCTCAGGGACACGCTGGTTCATTAGCTTCGTTCCGTAGCAATGCGGCTGCGCCGCCACCAATAAGAGTTTTCCCGGGAGGGCGCAGCCCTCCCGGACCTTCCCGGCGAACGGGGTGTGGGAAACAATCCCGGGAGGGTGCTGCCCTCCCGGACCCTCCCGCGCGAGGCACACTTCAGGATCAGGCGAAACGCGCCGGACGCTTCTCGCGGAAGGCAGCCACACCCTCGGCGAAATCCGGGTGGGCGCCGGCGGCCTCCTGGGCCATGGCCTCGTAGTTGAGGGCCGCTTCGAGCGTCGCGTGCTGCGAGAACTCGAGGCTGCGCTTGATCAGACTGATGGCCAGGGAGGGACCCCGGGCCAGTTCCGTGGCGAGCTCGCGGGCCGCCTGGGAGAGATCGGCATCCGGCACCACGCGGTTGAGCATGCCCCACTGGAGCGCGGTGGGGGCGTCAAGTTCGCCCCCGCGGGCCGCCAGTTCAAAGGCGCGCGCCTGGCCGATCAGCCGGGGAAGGGTGTAGGTCATGCCACAGTCGGGCACCAGGCCGATGCGGGCAAAGGCCACCACCAGGCGGGCGCCCTCGGCGGCCAGGCGCAGGTCGCAAGCCAGGGCCAGACTGAGGCCGGCCCCCGCCGCCACGCCGTTGATCGCCGCGATCACCGGTTTTGGCAGGGCGCGTAGTCTGGTGACCAGAGGGTTGTAGCTCTGGCGCAGACGCTGGCCGATCAGCGCCGCGGCCCCTTCGGCCGGAAACTCGCGCAGATCCTGGCCGGAGCAAAACGCCTTCCCGGCGCCGGTGATCACCACGGTTCGCACCTGCGGGTCGCGCTCGGCCCGCTGCAGGGCCGCCAGCAGATCGGCGTGCAGTTGCGCGTTCAGCGCATTGAACACCTCGGGCCGATGCAACGTGAGCGTCGCCACACCGTCGGACACCGCGTAGAGGACGGTTGGTTCCATGATCAGGAAAGCTCCTTTTTGCAGCATTCCGATTAACACCTGTCCCTGCCGGCAGGTAGTCTACCCGCTCCGTGTTGATCGCCTGATCGCGGGCCATTGGCCGACGCGCTGAGGCGTCAGGACGTCATCGCAAACTGGCGTGA
>DAOUDA010000318.1:0-16981 GCA_034431835.1 Chloroflexaceae bacterium
ATCGCGTGGTCAACGATGTGCCGCCCAAGGACCGCGACATCGCCATGGTCTTCCAGAGCTACGCCCTCTACCCGCACATGAGCGTGTACGAGAATATGGCCTTCGGCTTGAAGCTGCGCAAGGTGCCGAAGCAGGAGATCGAACGGCGCGTTAAAGAAGCCGCCGAGATGCTTTCCATTGGCCATCTGATGGACCGCAAGCCCAAAGCCCTTTCTGGCGGCCAGCGGCAGCGCGTCGCTCTGGGGCGGGCCATCGTGCGCGATCCCGCTGTCTTCCTCATGGACGAGCCGCTCTCCAACCTCGACGCCAAGCTGCGCGTGCAGACGCGCGCCGAGATCTCCAGGCTGCACCAGCGCCTCAAGACCACCTTCATCTACGTGACCCACGATCAGACCGAGGCGATGACCATGGGTTCGCGGATCGCGGTCATGCGGGACGGTATTCTCCAGCAACTGGATACGCCCCAGCACCTCTACGATCACCCCGCGAACATGTTCGTCGCCGGGTTCATTGGCAGCCCCTCGATGAATTTCTTCGAGGCGCGCCTCGAGCGCCACAACGGCGGGTTAAGCGTCGTGGTCGGCAACGACTTCATCGTGCCCGTGCCGCAGGCAAAACTGGAGCGGGTCGGCAGCCACGTGGGCAAGGATATCTACTTCGGCATTCGCCCGGAGGATGTGCACGATGCCCATTATGTGGCCCGCGGCGTGGACGAGAGCGCGAAACTCACTGTGCAGGTGAACCTGACCGAGGCCATGGGTTCCGAGGTCTATGCCTATGTGGAGAACAGTGGCCGGGAGTTCATCGGGCGGCTCGACCCGCGCACCGGGGCCCGCACCGGCGAACCCCTCGAAATCGTCCTCGATATGGAGAAGATGCACATCTTCGATCGGGAGACCGAGAAGGCGCTGGTGTAGTTGCTCCAACGAACTGCTCTCTGTGGGGAGGCTCGGAGCGGAGGAGCAAGGCCCCTCCGAAAACTCCGTTCCGGTGCGGCGCGGCAAAGTTGCGCCGCACTGGAACAGGCAATCTTGTGGCGTCCGCGGGCCTCGCCACCTCTGCCAGGACGAAGTTTCAGTGTAGAGTTTGCGAGAGCGACGCCCTCCCACCCCCCGTCAGCTCAACCCCATGGTCTCCGGAAGGCCCAGCATCAGGTTCATGTTCTGCACCGCCTGCCCCGAGGCCCCTTTGAGCAGATTGTCCACCGCCGCGACGATGATGTAACGGCCCGTCTCCGGCTCCACGGGTTGCAGGCCAATCGCCAGGTACATCGTCTGCTGCACGTGGCGCAGTTCGGGCAGGCGGCCCTCGGGCAGCAGTTTGATGAACGGCTCATCGGCGAAGACGGCGTAGGCCGCCCGCGCCTCCGCCGGGCTGGTGTCCGGGTTCAGGGTGACGTAGATGGTGGAGAGGATGCCGCGATAGACCGGCAGCAGGTGGGGCGCGAAGATGATGTGCAGCCCGGTCTCCTGCTCCATCTCGCCGAGGTGGCGATGGACGCGGCCCACACTATAGGCGCTGAAGGTCTCGTGGGTCTCGCCGAAGTGGGTGCGGAGCGAGAGGGAGCGCCCGGCCCCCGACACGCCCGATTTGCTGTCTACGATCACCGTCGGGTCGGCGATCAGCCCGGCGCGGGCCAGGGGCCACAGGGGCAGAATGGCCGTCAGGGGGTAGCAGCCGGTGTTGGCCACCAGACGCGCGGCGCGGATGCGCTCGCGGTGTAACTCCGGCAGCCCGTAGACGGCCTCGGCGAGCAGGTCGGGGGCGAGATGTTCGCGCCCCCGCCGTCGCCGGTAGTCCTCCGGGTCACGCAGGCGAAAGGTGTCGGAGAGGTCGACCACCTTCGCGCCCCGTTCGAGCGCCTGCCGCACCAGGGGGATCAACTCCGGCGCGCCATGGGGCAGACAGGTGAAGACCAGGTCCACGCTGCTCAGATCGGCTTCCTCGACATTCACCAGCGGCAGGTCAATGAAGGACGGAAACACGTCGCCCAGGCGCTGCCCCGCCGCCGAGCGCGCCGTCGCGAAGGCGATCTCCACCTCGGGGTGTCGCGCCAGGAGCTTGATGAGCTCGAAGCCGGTATACCCCGTGGCGCCGTAAATTCCTACACGGGCCATGTGCCCTCCTCAACAGTCCTGCTAGAACCCGGATGGCGCGGAACCACGCCAATCCGATCCCCACCTCGCACAACCCCTCGCCGATCATCTCCCTTCGTCCCTGGAGGTATGCCGCTCAGGAGTCTGCAGGAAAGTCTTCAGCGGGCCGTCACCCAACCGTTGTCCCCAGCGGTTGGCATGAATAAGCTCGTGCAGGGGTAAGCGGTTGCGCCAGCCAGCGATCTCTAGCTCTGGTTGGGCGAAAAACTCGCGCACATACCCCAGGCACAGATACGCCACCGGATACACCTCAGGCGGAAGTTCAAGCGTCGCCGCCAGGCGGTTCTGATCCAGAATGCTAACCCAGCCCACGCCGATCCCTTCGGCCCGGGCTGCGAGCCAGAGGTTCTGGATCGCCAGGCAGACACTGAACAGGTCGGTCTCCAGGATTGTGTTGCGTCCCAGGACGTGCGGGCCGCCCCGGCTCCGATCGCAGGTGACGCACAGATTCAGCGGACTCTCCAGAATGCCTTCGAGTTTGAGCTGGCGGTAGAGCCTGGCCCGCTCGCCCGTGTAGTTCTCTGAGGCCCTCCGATTCTCCTCCTCAAAAACAGCCTTGATCGCCTGGCGGATCTCAAGTTCTTCAATCACAATAAAGTCCCACGGTTGCATAAATCCGACCGATGGCGCGTGGTGAGCGGCATCGAGCAGGCGCGCCAGCACCTCTGGCGGGATTGGATCGGGGACAAACTGAGAGCGCACATCCCGACGCTCATAGATTGCACGGTACACGCCCCGACGCTCGCCCTCCGGAAAGCGCTGTTCCTGCGGATTTGCCAGTGTGTTAGGAAATTGCTTCACGGGAGCCTCGCAACCCTCAGAAAGCGGCTGGAAATACACAGCGAGTCGGTAAGCCGTGTGGTGAGGCGGATCACTTTTTCAAGCTAGCGCTACCCTGTTGGTACGCCTTATTCCGGCGGCGGCTGGCCCTCCAGGGCCGCATCCAGCAGCCTGGTCAGATCCAGTTCGGCGGCCCAGTGACGCAGATAGGCCAGGTCAGGGGCGGTATCCTGCACCCGCAGGATCGCCTGGACATCGCGCCACTGTCGGTCGGAGGGGGCGAGCCGATACCATTCCAGTTTTGCCAGCACCGTATCTTCCGCGCTGGCGACCCGCAGCATACCGCCCGTTGCGCCGGGTATCTCGATGATCTGCGCGCGCTGGAACTGCATCACTTCAAAGGGCCGTCCTGACGACAGGTAGATGTCGATCTGGAAGCCGGTCGTCTGCTCATAGGCGCAGAAACTCGCCCGCTGGCGCCAGTCGGCCCGCGCTTCCGGGAGATGGAGCATGGCGTCAATGATATCATCAGGGGCAAAGATATGCCCTTCCCGCAGCCCCTGCACCAGCGCGCTGACGGCGTCGGGCTCCAGGTTCAGCACGACATCGAGATCGCGCGTGGTCCGGTATTCGCCGTGAACGATCGCCGCCACCGAATCGACAATCACGTAGGGGACGCCCTGAGCGTCGAGCATGGCCCCCAGGCGCAGGGCCAGCGCCAGCGGATCAACCGGTTCGGGCATCAACGGTTGTCCTTTCAACAAGACGGCTGCGCGAGCGCGCTGCTCGGGCGGAATGCGCTGTAGCGCAAGGGCATACCCCAGTTCATGGACTCCGGCCCCTGCGCAACGCCGGCGCAGACCCGCGAGCGCCAACCGGTCGGCCATGCGGTTGGTGTCACGGGCCAGTTCGAGCTTCCGCGCTGGCGGCAGGCCGCGCAGGAGGGCGATGATCCCTGCCTCGATATGGACAGGCGTGGCAGGCGCAAGCGGTTGGCGCATCGGCGCTAAATATCCAGTTCGCTCACCTCGGCCGCGTGGGTCTGGATGAAGCGGCGGCGGGGCGGCACCAGGTCGCCCATGAGCATGGTGAAGGTCTCATCGGCGCGCTGGGCGTCTTCCAGGGTGACCTGGAGGATGACGCGGTTGGCCGGGTTCATGGTCGTCTCCCAGAGCTGTTCGGCGTTCATCTCGCCAAGCCCTTTGTAGCGCTGGATCTCGACCTTCGTACCCGCCGGCAAAGCGGCGATGTAATTATCGCGTTCGGCGTCGGAGTAGACGTAGCGGTGCTCTTTGCCGTGCTTGATGCGGTAGAGCGGCGGCTGGGCGATGTAGAGGTGGCCGTTGGTGATCAACTGGCGCATGTGGCGGAAGAAGAAGGTCAATAGCAGGGTGCGGATGTGGCTCCCGTCAACATCGGCGTCGGTCATGAGCAGAATGCGGTGGTAGCGCAGCTTATCGGGGCTGAATTGCTCGCCGATGGCCGTGCCGATAGCGGTGATCAGGGCCTTCACCTCGGCGTTGGAGAGCATGCGGTCGAGGCGGCTCTTCTCGACGTTGAGGATCTTGCCCCGCAGGGGCAACACGGCCTGGAAGCGCCGGTCGCGGCCCTGCTTGGCGGTGCCGCCGGCCGAGTCGCCCTCGACGATGTACAGTTCGCAGCGCGCCGGGTTGGTATCCGAACAATCGGCGAGCTTGCCGGGGAGCGAGAAGCCCTCCATCGCGCTCTTGCGGGCCGTCTCCTTGACCTTTTGCACCGCCAGGCGCGTGCGGGCAGCGGCGAGGGTCTTCTCGATGATGCGCCGCGCCTCGCCGGGGTTCTCGTCAAGCCAGGCGGCAAAGGCGTCGTTCAGCACCGTGGCGACGGCCCCGGCGGCCTCCGGGCTGACCAGTTTCTCCTTGGTCTGCGAACTGAACAGGGGGTCCTTCAGCTTCACGCTGATCACCGCCGTCAAACCCTCGCGCACATCATCGCCGGTGAGGTTGGCCTCGTTCTCCTTGAGGATGTTCTTGGCGCGGGCGTAGTTGTTGATGATGCGCGTCAGGGCGGTGCGGAAGCCCGAGAGATGCGCGCCGCCGTCGGTGTTGTTGATGTTGTTGGCGAAGGCGTAGATCGAGTCGGTGTCGTAGGTGTCGGTGTACTGCATCGCCACCTCGACGGCCACATCGTTCACCGTGCGCTCGGCGTAGAAGGGCTGCTTGTGCAGTGGCGTCTTGTCCTTGTTCAGGTGGCGCACGTAGGAAACGATGCCGCCCTCGAAGTAGAAGTTCATCTCCTGGCCATCGCGCCGATCTTCAAACTTGAAATGCAGACCCTTGGTGAGATAGGCCATCTCGCGGAAGCGCTGGGCCAGGGCCTTGAAGTTGTAGTCAATCCCATCTTTGAAGATCATCACATCGGGCTTGAAGTGGATGGTCGTGCCGGTACCCTCGGCGGGGCCGACCGCGCGCACCTCGGCGAGCGGCTTGCCCGCACGGTACTCCTGCACCCAGAGCTGTCCGTGACGGCGCACCTCGGCGCGCATCCACTCCGAGAGGGCGTTGACCACCGAGAGGCCCACGCCGTGCAACCCCGAGGAGACCTTGTAGCCCCCATCGCCAAACTTGCCCCCGGCGTGCAGCTCGGTGGCGGCCAGTTGCAGCGCCGATACCCGGTACTTCGGGTGGATGTCCACCGGAATGCCGCGTCCGTTGTCGCTGACGCGCACTGAGCCGTCTTCAAAAATCGTAATCTCAATGTGGCTGGCGTGGCCGGCAAGGGCCTCGTCAACCGAGTTATCCACCACCTCTTTGATCATATGGTGCAGGCCGTTGATGTCGGTCGGGCCGATGTACATGCCCGGCCGCTTCCGCACCGCATCAAGGCCCTCAAGGACCGTAATCTGGCTCGCGTCGTAGCTCTGGGTCTGGGGAGCGTTGGTGTTCTCGTCGTTCATCGCTGGCGCTTTCTTCCACGGGGCCGCCGCGCCCGCCGGACCGATCGGCGCTCCGTGGCATTGTAATGCTCAAGTTGGCCCCCTCACAACCTTATTATTATACCACACGCGGGCGGCCTTCGTGACGCGCTTCAGAACGTATGAGCGCACGCCTCGGCGGCGCCTCAGACAACCCCCTGCCGAGCAGCCCTCCCAGGACATCCGCCGGGTATGCCACGTCCTGTTGCACACAGTGCCTGCCACATCACCGTCAGGTCTCCCTGGAACGCCGTATGGCAATCCCAAATCCAAAATCACCCTCGACGTTCGGTTGGCTCCGCAGCTGGCGCCCGGGCAGCCGGGCGCTGGCCCGGTCGGAGAGGGCGGAAGCCCTCGCCAATCACCTCATTGGCCTCGCTGATCACCACGAAGGCATGTGGATCCGCCGTGGCCACGGCCGCCCGCAACGCGCTGACCTCGGAGCGGTTGATGATGCAGAGCAGAATGGCGTGGGTCGCGCCGGTATAGCCGCCGACGCCTTCCAGGCGGGTTACTCCTCGCCCCAGGTCGTAGAGCAGGGCGCGCATGATGCCCTCGGGCCGGTCGGTGATGATCAGCGCCTGTCGCGCGCCGCGCCCCGCCGAGAGTACGAAGTCAACTGTGCGACTGCTGACGAAGGCCACCAGCAGCGCGTAGAGCACCTTCTCGGGGCCGTAGGCGAACAGGCCCGCGCTGAAGACCAGCACGTCGCACACCAGCAGCACGCGGCCGGGTTGCACCCCCGTGCCCGCTTCAGCCAGCCGCGCGATAATGTCGGTGCCCCCGGCGGTGCCGCGCGCGCGGAGGATCAGGCCCAGCCCCAGGCCGTCGAGCAGCCCTCCGTACAGGCTGTAGAGCAGGGGGTCGCTCGTGACGGGCCGGGCGTAGGGCGCCAGGGCGTCAATCGCCACCGACATCACCACCAGGGCGTAGACCGTGCGTATGCCGAACACAAAGCCGCCCAGGCGTCGCCAGCCCAGGATCATCAGCGGCACGTTGAGGACCAGCACTACCCCGCCAACGGGCGTGCCCAGGTAGGTGCTCAGCAGTTGCGCCACGCCCGTCACTCCGCCCACAATCACATCATTCGGCACCAGAAAGACCCGTACCGCCAGCGCGACCAGTAGCGCCCCCAGGGTGATCATGCCGTAATGGGTCAACGTCGTCAGCGCGCGCCGCGCGCGCGGGTTGAGTTTGATGCGCATTGCGTTTTGCCTTTGAAGGTGAAACATAGCCGGTCGGAGGGTGTGGGGAAACCAGGTTTCCCCGTATCTCTGCCCATGGGAGAGCGTTCTGTTACGTGCGCCCTCACCTTCGCCCCGAGCGTGTATAATACAAGGTATAACATTACCCGGGGATCGCCATGCTGACCTACGAGAACTTTGTCTCGGTGCTGCTCGGTGCAATCGAGCGAACGGGCCTGAATATCGCCTATACCCAGGAATTGCTCGACACGCACGCCCTTGGACGCAGCCTGAGCATCACCTGTCTGCCTGACGGGGTGGTGGATGACAGTGGGCCGCAGGAGCCGCCGCTGCGCGCGGTGATCGCCTTCCGCTGGTCGCCGGAGTTCACCGTGTTCTCGTTGCGGGGCCCCGATTCGCTCGACGGTATCGAGCGCTACGTGGACGAACGTCTCTTCGCCCAGGCCCGCGGCGGTCCCTCTCTCGATGTGGAAGTCGCCTATCACCTGCCGGTCAATGGCGAGGCCCCCATCGAACCGCGCGATCTCCCCGCGGTCGCCCAGGCCCTCCAGCAACTCCACGCCATGCTCGTAGACGACGAGGATGTGTTGCGGGTGGACAGCATGCTGTCCTTCGATCCCGGCGGCGCTCCGCACGTCCAGTCGCTGGTCGCGGTGCGCCTCTGGAGTCTGGATGAGGCCCTCTACGATGCCGATCTGCTCGAGGTTACCTTCGAGGAGTTGTGCGCCGAATTGCAGGCGATGCTCCAGGTGCTCTATGATCAGTACGGCTCGCGTTCCGATGCGGGTAACAGCAGCGCGGACGGCCTCCCCTCCGATAGGCGCTATCTGAAGCCCCCTACGGCCTGAGTGTTTGTGGAGGTGTGGAGGTGTGGAGATGTAGAGATGTAGAGGTGTAGAGGCATAGATCTATGTGTCTGTTTTCACCCCCACACCTCCACACCCCCACACCTCCCCACTACCCCGGTATCCCCATGGCGCCCCTCTTCCCACCCGAGGCCCTGGCGGCCCTGGCAGCGCCCGGTGTCGCTGAACGCTGGGCGGCCGTGCAGGAGCAGCTGCATCCCCGGCTGGCGGCACTGGCCGATCAGGTGCGCGCGGCGGCCATGCGCCGCTATCCGCGCCAGTGGCCGCTCTACGAGGTCAGTTTCAAGAGCCAGCGCTACCTGCACCGTGGACGGGGGCGGCGCGATCCGATCGAAGACTACTGGGTCGCCTTCGACCGTCCGCCACGCGGCGCCGGTGTGCTGGTGGCGGTGAGCGCCCCCGATCGCGCCGTGCTGGTAGGGCTGCAACTCTGGCGCGCCCGCAAGGAGGACCTGGCGCGCCTGTGGGCCGGGGCGCCCGCGGTCTGGCGGCCGCTGATCGAGCGCATCGCCCGCGAGGGGCAGGCGCGCTTCGCCGCGCCCGACGGCGCGACGCCCGATCTGTGGATCGAACGCTACCTTGGCGCGCGTAACGCCGGGTACCTCTGGGCGGGCTTTGTCTATCCCTGGTCAAACCTGCCCGAGGATCTGGAGCAGCGCCTTGTCGCCGATGTGCTCGATCTGCTGCCCCTCAATGAGGCGTTAATGGAGCAGGCCGAGGCGGGCGAAGCGCTCTCCGCCGCGCGCCTCCGCGAGCGCCCGGTCAGGTATGCCCCCCAGGGCGCGCCGCCCATCGAGGTGATCGCCGAACGCATCCGCGCCCGTGGTTTTCGCATCGCCGACCTGACCCTGCGCGCCTACCACGTCGCCCTCCAGACCCGCCCGCTGGTCATTCTGGCCGGCATCAGCGGCGTCGGCAAGACGCGCCTGACCCGCCTCTACGCCGATGCGGTCTACAATGTTCCGCCGGGCGGCGATAATCCCTACTACCTGGTCGTGGCCGTGCAACCCGACTGGCACAACGCCCATGACCTCCTGGGCTACTACAATACGCTGACCGGCGTCTACCATCCTACGCCGTTCCTGCGCTTCCTGTTACGGGCTGCCGCCGATCCCCAGCAGTCCTACTATGTCTGCCTCGACGAGTTGAACCTGGCTCGCCCGGAGTACTACCTTGCGCCCATTCTCTCGGCAATGGAGACCCTCGAAGGCGCCCTTGATCTGGGCAGCCCCCTCGCCGAGGCGCCGCTGGCCGGCGGCGGCGCGCTCCAGAACCCCGTGCGTCTGCCGGTCAACCTGCGCATCATCGGCACGGTGAACGTTGATGAGAGCACCTTTGCTCTGAGTGATAAACTGCTCGATCGGGCCAATCTGATCGAGTTGACCGAGGTGGACCTGGAGGGTTTTCGGGCGCTCCATAGCGCCGCCGTGGACGAGCAAGTCTGGCAGACGCTGGTGACGGTTCACAGCCTGGCGACGGAAGCCGGGCACCCCTTCGGCTACCGGGCGCTGGGTGAGATCCTCCGCTTCATCGAGCAGGCCAGGGATGCCCTGACCCCGGCGCAGGCCCTCGACGCGCAGATCAAACAGAAGGTGCTCCCGCGTCTCCGTGGCGAAGATACTCCGCGGCTGCGCCGCGCCCTCACCGGGCTGCTCAGCCTGACCCTCGGCCTCGAGCCGCGAGTGTGGGGGCGCGCCGCCCAGGTCACTTCCGAACACCTGGCCGCCGCCCCCTTCCCTGAGAGCGCCGCCAGGTTGCGCCGCATGCTCGAACGTCTCGACCAGGACGGGGTTACCGATTTTTATGCCTGAACAGTATGGAGAGGGTCTGGGAGGGCCTTACCCTTCCAGATGATACCAGCTTCGCTGGAGGCGGACGTTGCGCTAGTGGGCTGTCACGATGATGGTGATGGACGCGGCGGGAGGGGACGTGGGAGGGCGAAGCCCTCCCCGCAGTATCTATCACCACCAGATTGTCGCACCACTAGCCCTGATCCTCGCCGCGTCTCATTGAGACGCCATATACGGCAATCCAAAATCCAAAATCCAAAATGGTATCAGGCCTGACCCACAAGTCGCAGTGCCGCGATGCACGTGATCGCTGCCGGCTCCCGGCCCGCTTCCTGCCAGGTGCGTCCGCGATCCTCGGAGCGGAGCACCTGTCCGGTGTTCGTGCCCGCCCAGACGTAGTCCATATGGTAACTCGCGGGGGCCAGGGTCTGCACACGACCATCGAGACCGCCCTCGACCACAGCCTCGCTCCAGGTCGCGCCGCCGTCCTCGCTGCGGGCAAGGCTGCTCCCCCCGGAGCGGGCGGCGATCAGCGTCTCCTGTTTGCCCGCCAGGAGCGCCAGCGCGCTGGCGTCGGGATCGGGTGAAGCCGTGCCGCGCCACTGCGCCGGTCCCTGGGCGGTGTAGAGCAGCGGCCCGGGACCCTTGAGCAGCGCCAGCAACCCCTCGGCATCGGCGGCGGTGGCCGGCGACCAGGACTGACCGCCGTCACTGGTGCGCACGGGCGGGCCATCGTCCACCGCCGCCACCAGGTTGAGCGCGTCGGCGGCGAGCAGACCGCGGATGGCCCGACCCTCCAGCACCCGGCCCACCCGTCGCCAGCGGCCCGTGCCTCCCGGGTCGCTGTAGATTGCCAGTCCCTCGGTTGTACCTACGTAGACAATGCTGGCCCTGGCCATCGCTGGTTCTCCCTGTGTTGTTTGCCTGGCTCCACGCTCCTGCCGTCTGGCAGCATAGCACCGTTCTTATGGTAGCGCAAGGCGCCCGAATCCTCCGCCAGTTATGCTATCCTATTCAATATCGGTTTTTCGGCTACCCCTGTCTGACCACCCCGGCCCGGACGGCGACGCTGCGTTGGTCCAGTGGCCGACCTCGCTGCCACATACGTTGTGGCGCCGCGATGGCGCGCCAGGTATGGATTCGCAAGCGTGCGCCGCCACGCTCGCCCGTCATACCCGCGTGGCGTCTGTATGTGACCGGATGGTTCAGGCGGCAGGGTTGGCCGCTACTTCGCGGGCGCCGCGTTGATCTACGCGGCGCCATGTAGCAAGGAGAGTTAGGAATGCGACGAATCGTGCTACTGGCCCTGGTGAGCCTGCTGCTCGCCATCCTCGCAGCCTGCGGCGGCGCCCCGGCCGCCCCGGCCGCCCCGACAAATGCCCCGGCTGGCGGCGGCGCGGCCCAGCCAACCGCTGCTGCCGGCGCCCTCCCCGACCTGGGCGGACGCCAGGTGACCATCGCCGTCGAGAACGCCTACCCGCCGTTTAACTACATCAACCCCGCCACCGGCAAGGGCGAGGGTTGGGACTACGACGCCTGGAACGAGATCTGCCGCCTGCTCAACTGCGTGCCCGTGTACCAGGAGGCCTCGTGGGAAGGCATGATCCAGGCCGTGGCCAACGGGCAGTTCGATGCCGCCGCCGACGGCATCACCATCACCGAGGAGCGCGCCAAACAGGTTGACTTCTCCGATGGCTACATCCAGGTGGCCCAGCGCCTCATGGCCCGTGTTGACGAGACGCGCTTCAACAATATGGACGAGTTCGTCGCCAACGAGTCCCTGCGACTCGGCACCCAGACCGGAACGACGAACTACGAGACCGCCTCGCGCCTGCTGCCCGAAGCGCGCATCCAGGCCTTCGAGCAGTTCCCCTTCGCCGTGGCCGCGCTGATCAACGGCGACGTGGACGGGGTGATTATTGACGAAACCGCTGGCCAGGGCTACGTCGGAACCAACGCCGAAAAGGTCAAACTGGTCGGCGAACCGATCTCCAGCGACCAGTTAGGCTTCATCTTCCCCAAAGGCAGCGACCTGGTCGAGCCGGTCAATCTGGCCCTGGCCGAGATGCGGCGCAGCGGCAAGCTCGATGAACTGGCGCAGAAGTATTTCAGCGCGGAGTTCAAGCTGCCGGGCAGTTGATCCCTGATGGCCGTTTGGGGGAGCGTGGGGCAACCGGGTTGCCCCACGCCCCCGCCCCTGTAGCGACCCCAGGGGTTGCGCGCGGGGCCGCGCCCTCCGCGTCTCCCCGGCGCGGGCGCGCAACGGGTCGTGCGGCGAAAGCATATCTACCAACGGGAGGACCGGCGCCCATGGCGATAGAACACGACCAGATCATCCCCTCCAGACCAACCGTGGCCTGGCGCACCGGTCTGGCCCAGTTTCCATGGTGGCTGGTGATCATCCTGTCGATCATTAGCATCATGGCATTACGGATCATCTTTGATCCGATCTACCGTGATATTTTCACCACCATTCTACAGGGTTTAGGGGTCACACTCTATGTCACGGTGGTATCGTTTGGCCTGTCGCTGGTGCTGGGCCTCGTTCTTGGCCTGGGGCGGGTGGCGAAGAACCCGCTCTTGCGCAACCTGGCGATCACCTACATCGAGTTCATCCGCGGCGTGCCCATGCTAGTGTTGATCTTCACCATCTCCTTTGCCGTAGTGCCGCTGGCGGCCCGCACCTTTGGCCTGCCGAACAACGCCGTGTCCCTCACCACCCGGGCGATCATTGCCCTGGTGCTGATCTACGGCGCCTACATCGCCGAGATCTTTCGCGCCGGGATCGAGTCGATCGGCCGCGGCCAGATGGAGGCGGCCCGCTCGCTGGGCATGTCGCACGTGCAGGCCATGCGCTACGTGATCCTGCCCCAGGCCGTGCGCAATGTGCTCCCGGCGCTCGGCAACGACCTGATTGCCATGCTCAAAGACTCCTCGCTCGTCTCGGTCCTCGGCGTGCGCGAGATGACCCAGGTGGCGCGCCTGTCGGTGAGTACCAGTTTTCGCTACGAAGAAACCTATTTTATTCTGACCCTGTTTTATCTCTCCCTGACGCTGGTGCTGTCGCTCCTCTTGCAACTGCTTCAGCGCCGCATGCGCGCCAAGGGGTAATGCGATGAGCCGATCGGCGAATCAACCGATGATTCTGATTGAGAACGTGAGCAAATACTTTGGTTCGTTTCGCGCCCTTGACCAGGTCAACCTGAGCGTCGAAGCTGGCGAGGTGTTGATGATCATCGGCCCGTCGGGCTCGGGCAAGTCGACTCTGCTGCGCTGCATCAATCATCTGGAGGCGCCCGACGCGGGCCGGATCGTGGTGGACGGCATTACCCTGAACAACAACGAGGCTCGCATCAATGCCGTGCGCGCCGAGGTGGGCATGGTGTTCCAGCGTTTTGAGTTGTTCCCGCATCTGACCGTGCTGGAGAACATCTGCCTGGCGCAGCAGAAGGTGCGGCGGCGCTCGCGGCGCGAGAGCGAGGAGATCGCCTGGCAGTTGCTAGAGAAAGTCGGCATTCCCGAGCAAGCCCACAAGCACCCCGGTCAACTCTCCGGCGGGCAGCAGCAGCGCGTGGCGATCGCGCGCTCCCTGGCCATGCAGCCGAAGATCATGCTCTTCGACGAGCCGACCTCGGCCCTTGATCCGGAGATGATCAAAGAGGTCCTCGACGTTATGCTGGCCCTGGCCGCCGAGGGCATGACCATGGTCGTGGTCTCGCACGAGATGGGTTTTGCCCGCAACGCGGCCAGGCGGGTGGTGTTCATGGATCAGGGTCGCATCATCGAACAGGGGGCGCCGGAGGTGATCTTCGGCGCTCCGCAGCACGAGCGCACGAAGCTGTTTCTCTCGCGGATTCTTCACTGAGAGGAGAATGTCGAAGCATCCGCTGCACCAACGATTCGGCATAACCGTGCGGATGCCGGGTTCCCCCGTGGGAGCGATCACCTCCCCGCCAGGAGCGCGAAGGCCGTCGCCATCATCCCCGCGCTCCCCACCAGTTGCCCGATGCTCCAGAACCCGATGCTGTCCCAGGCCCGCGGGTCGTGCCAGGCGCCGCGGAGCACCCGGTAGCCCAGCCAGGCGGCGATGGGCAGGGTGGCCAGGGGCGCCAGCGCCGCCGGCCAGGGCAGCCCTGCGACGGCCAGAACCGGCAGGCTGCCGTAGGCCAGCCCCAGCGCCGCCAGGTAGAGCTGCGCCGACCGTGCCGGCCCGATCCGCACGACCAGGGTGTGTTTGCCCACCGCCGCGTCACCCGCTGCGTCGGGCGCGTTGACCGCCGCCAGCATGGCGAACTGCAACAGGCAGAGGGGCACAATCGCCAGTAGCACTGTTCCGCCAATCGTTCCCGTCTGCGCCTGGTGGCCGACCAGCGCTGTCAGTCCCGGAACGATGACGGCGCCCGTCACCTCCCCCAGCGCCCGGCGGTGCAGGAACAGCGGCGGCCCGCTGTAGATCCAGGCCAGCCCGATCGCGGCCACGAGCAGGGTCAGCGTGGCCGCCGGCGCCGGCGAAGCCAGGGCCGTCAGCGGCGCCAGGCCCAGGGCCAGCACCCCGAAGCTCAACGCCGCCACCAGCGCCGTGCGCGCCGGCAGCCGGTCCTCCGCCAGCACCCGGCTCCCTCCCGACCACCGGGTCGGCGTGGGGTTGGCCCGGTCGGCCTCGAGATCGAAGTAGTCGTTGCAGTAGTGGTTCATCAACTGGGCCGCCGCCACTGTCAGCAGGCCCAGGATCGCTGCGTGCCCGTTGAGGGGCGCCCCGGCGTAACTGGCGACCGCCACCCCCAGCCCGTAGAAGATCGCCCCGCCGATCAGGTGCAGCGGCCGCCCCAGGGCCGCGAAGTCGGCCGCGCGGGCCAGCAAACCGCCTGTGCTCATACGCTTGTCCGGGTTAATTCATACATACTCAGAACCCCGAACTCCAGGTAGAACATACCCCAGAGAAACATGTAGAACGAGGCGACCGAGCGGCGCTGCTGCAGATCCACGCGCATGCTCATGACCCAGAAGGTGATTATCAGCGCCGCGTGGGTGATTAACAGAAACAGCGCGTCGCCCCGCGGCAGCCCCGCCAGCGCCAGGCCGATCGGCAGGGCATAGCACGCCGTCAGCACCGCCCGCCCCAGGTTCAGCGCGCGGCGCGGACCGAGCCGGGTGGTGAAGGTCTCGATCTGGTGGAGGCGATCGCCCTCGCTGTCGGGGATGTCCTTGCAGATCGCGATGACCAGGCCAAAGCCAAAGAAGAACAGACCCAGCATGGCCAGCGTCGCCAGGGGCATCCCGCTCTGAAAGACCTGCTGGTAGTGCAGAGCCAGCCCCAGGTTGGCGATCACGCCCCGCGCGATGGCGATGCTCAGCGCGGCGGCCACCGGGAAGCGCTTGAGGCGCAAGGGCGGCAGCGAGTAGGTGCTGCCGATGAGCATGATCAGCGCCACCGTCAGCAGCAGAAACGGCCCGCTCAGCCATGCCAGCAGCAGACTGACCCCCGCCGCGCCGAAGGTCAGGAACCGGCCCTCGTGGCGTGTCAGCGTGCCCGCCGCCACCGGCAGCCAGGGCTTGTTCACCCGATCAATCGCCACGTCAGTGAGCTGATTCAAGCCCACCACGTACAGGTTTAGCGCCAGACAGGTCGCCAGCGTTACCGCGACGACCGTCAACGCCCCTGGCGCCGTGCTCCAGCCGACCACGATCAGAAAAATGGTTATCACTTGAACGGTTGTCGCGATAACCGTATGCGGGCGGGCGAAACCGATCAGGGTCTTGAGTGCCTGCATGCTGTTCCTTGTTCCATCAGCGTCGGGGAACCGGGTTTTTTCATCCCCTGCGGGGAGATTCGGGGGACGCAGCCCCCCGAAAGGAAAAGGGTGTATGTCTGGGGGCCCGCGTCCCCTGCTTCCGGCAGCGTTGCCGCAAACTGACAACGTAGAGGCATTGAATCCATCATACCATGCAAACTCTAAAGCCCATGGGGCAAGACCCGAACCACCGAAACGTAATCCCCGAGGCGGCGTAGCCGCCCCACACCCCACCGCGGGAGGCGGACGTTGCGCAAGCCCTGCGTGGACCGCACGGATCTTACGGCCCGAAAAGGTCTCTGGTCTCCCGATCCTCAAAAATCGGCACATCCAGAAAGTGGCTGATCGTAGCGGCGAGCTCCTCCGCCGCCTCTTTGTTTGAATAACTTTCAAACGGCGCAAGGTGGGTGCGATCGTCCAGGCGCAGGCGCACCCGATAAGTCGAATCTTCTTTGTGAAGGTCAACTTCCACGATCCGGTCGAGTGGGAGTCGCTGTTCGTTCTGTCGCTGGACCAGGTAGCGGCGCGTGATCGTCAGGAGGTTATCCGAACGGTTGAAGGTAACGGTGACGCGCGAGGGATGGAATACGAGAGTGCCGATACCTATGGCCGCACAGGCGAGCGTTGAGAGAACGGCAATGACAAAGATCGAAAGCTGATAGGTTAGTTCACCCGCGCTAACGTCGCCAGAGGCGCCATATATGGCGTTCCAGCCGCCGAACACCCCTATGATGCCCAGCGGTATGAGCGCGATGAAGTAGTAGCCCATAACGAGTATGGATGGTATCCCGCTCAGGACCAGCCGGTCTTCGCTTTGTTCGTGGATCTTCATCGCCAAAATGCTCCAGGTTCCGTCGATGAGAGTTTATCCCTGAACCCTGGGCAACTCAGGCAGCAGGCGCAGGGCAAGCTCGTTGTCGGGCGCATTCGCCAGTGTCAGTTCGGCAGCCAGTGGGATCCAGCCCGTCGCTACCGTGGTCACCCGATGCAGCTTCCAGCCGTAGACCCAGCCGTGCCAGCCCGACCTGGTGCAGTGAGCCTCGGTGTCGATCGAGCTGTGGGGCACTGTGCCGGCCTCGCGGTCCTGCTTGTGCCACACCCCGCCGCGAGCGCGCAGCACGCTGCTATCAATGGCAGCGTTACGGCTTCCCGAGGCTGCACGCTCACCGATGGCGGGATTGTCTTTGTAGAGGCGTCGTAAAAAACCCTCGCACCACCTCCTGCGCCGGGCTTGCGCATCTGCCCTGGAACTCTGTGGTATCGCTCTCAGCATCTTCCCCCAGACAAGCAATGATCATTATGGGTTGTGTTTGAAATATCCGATTTCGTTTTTGATTATTCATATCATCCTGATACCCTGACACTTTTAGTGTCGCTGTTTGGGGAGGCGGGGAGGGAGGCGAATGGGTGTCAGTGATGCGGAAAACGCGCTGAGACGT
>DAOUDA010000319.1:0-34324 GCA_034431835.1 Chloroflexaceae bacterium
ATCACGCCAGTTTGCGATGACGTCCTGACGCCTCAGCGCGTCGGCCAATGGCCCGCGATCAGGCGATCAACACGGAGCGGGTAGACTACCAGTTGTCATACTTGTCAGGTAATAGGTCAGGGGGTTGACAAAACGACTGAATGCTGGCACCGTGCATGGTATGGACAGACGCCTGGAAGCCTTGGGGATCACGCCTGCGGACGGGACGGCAACGCCGGATTCGGTGCGGTTGGTCGTGCTTAGTCTCCTTGATATCCTGCAGGCCCAAAGCACGCAGATCACGGAACTCCAGACCGTCGTGCGCGACCTCCAGGCGCGGGTCGGGCAGACGTCGCGCAACTCGTCCAAACCGCCATCCGCCGATCCGCCGTCGGCGCCACCAGCCGCACCCCGGACGCCGCGCGGCCGAAAGGCGGGTGGGCAACCGGGTCACGACGGGCACCACCGCCCGCTGGTTCCGCCCGACCAGGTGCACGAAACCATCGACCTGCATCCGGCAGGGTGTCCGTACTGTCAGACGGTCTTCCCCGCCGATCTCCCCACGCGGGGTGCGCCACAGCGGACCCAGGTCTGGGAGCTGCCGGAGATCCGCCCACAGATCACCGAATACCGCCAGCACGCCTGTTGCTGCCCCACCTGTCAGCAGTGGGTGACGGCGGATCTGCCGCCCGATGCGCCGCCGGGTGCGTTTGGCGCCCGCGCCACCGCGCTGATGGCGGTCTTGCGGGGCCGCTACCGGTTGCGCCAGGACGAGGTGGTCGCCTTCTTGGATGACGTCTGCGCCTTCCCGATCAGTGCGGCGCGCGTGGTCACCAGTTGCGACCGGGTGAGTGCCGCGCTCGCACCGCTGGATCAGGCCATTCATGATGCGGTGCAGGCGTCCGCTACGGTCTGGGTCGATGAAACGTCGTGGCCAACCGAAACGCGCAAGGGCTGGCTGTGGGTCGCGGTCTGCGCCGTGGCGACCAGCTTTCGCATCCACGCCAGTCGGGGACGCGTGGCCCTGGCGACCCTGCTGAACGACCTGTACCACGGGGTCGTCCACTCCGACCGGTACGGGGTGTATCGCCAGTTTCCGAATGGACAACGCCAGCTGTGCTGGGCGCATCTGGTGCGCAATCTGCGCGGCCTGGCGGACCGGTATGCGGATGAATGCCGCTGGGCAGCGACGCTGCTCGCCCACACTGATGACCTCTTTCTGCTCTGGCACCTGTATCGGGGCGGCTGGATCGACCAGGTGGCCCTGCAGCAGGCGCTGATCCCCATCCGCATGGATATCCATGCGCTCCTCCAGACGGGAACGACCAGCCCGTATCCGAAGCTTGCCGCCTTCAGTCGTGACCTGCTGGCACAGTGGGATGCGCTGTGGACGTTCAGTCGGGTGTGCGGGGTCGAACCGACCAACAACGCCGCCGAGCGGGCGCTCCGGCACGCCGTGCTGTGGCGGAAGGGGTCGTCTGGCTCACGCAGTGCCGCCGGCTGTCGCTTTGTCGAGCGCATGCTCAGCGTCCACGCTACATGCGTTCAGCAGGAACGCTCCCTGTTTGCCGTCGTTACCCAGGCGGTTCAGGCGGCGTGGACTGGCGTACCCGTGCCGGTGCTCATCCCTGCGCCAACACCGGACGAAACCCTCCCCAACCATCACGCCATTCTTGCGTGAATCACACACCCTGACCTATTACGGAAAAACTTCCACTTGACAGCCATGATGAGATAATCTATCATTAACGAGAACGTGACCGCGGCGTGGCTCGTTGAGCAACTCCGTTTTTGGCCTTCTTCACTGATAGAATATCTCATCTATGGTGCAACCCCCGTCCCCGTCTCACCGTCTACCCGTCACCGTGCTTTCAGGCTTCCTCGGCGCAGGCAAAACGGCCCTGCTCAATCACGTCCTGGCCAATCGCGAGGGCAGGCGCGTGGCCGTTATCGTCAACGATATGAGCGAGATCAATATCGACGCCCAGTTGGTGCGTAGTGGCGGGGCAGCTCTGCGCCGCACCGAGGAGCGCCTGGTCGAGATGACCAATGGCTGCATCTGCTGCACGCTGCGCGAGGATCTCCTCGTGGAGGTAGGCCGCCTGGCCCGTGAGGGTCGCTTCGATTACTTGCTGATCGAGTCCACCGGCGTCTCCGAACCCCTTCCCGTCGCCGAGACGTTTACCTTCGCCGGCCCCGATGGCGTGTGCCTGGGCGATCTGGCCCGCCTCGACACGATGGTGACAGTAGTAGACGCCTTCAACTTCCTGCGCGACTTCAGCTCCCTCGATGAGCTGCGCGATCGTGATCTGGCCATCAGTGAGGAAGATGAACGATCGGTGGTGGACTTGCTGGTTGATCAGATCGAATTTGCCGATGTACTTGTTCTTAATAAAACCGACCTGATTGAACCTGCTGAGGCCGATCGGATCGAGGCCCTGCTGCGTAAGCTGAATCCCGAAGCGGTGATTGTGCGCGCCAGGTTTGGGCGTGTGCCGCTCGACCTGATCCTCAATACCGGCCGTTTCGATTTTGAGCGCGCCGCCCAGGCCCCAGGCTGGTTGAAGGAACTGCGCGGCGAACACACCCCCGAAACCGAGGAGTACGGGATCTCCAGCTTTGTGTACCGCGCCCGACGCCCCTTCCATCCGCAGCGCTTCTGGGAGCTGATCCACGAGGAATGGCCGGGTGTTTTACGCTCGAAGGGTCTATTCTGGCTGGCGACGCGCATGGATTACAACGGTGTCTGGTCACAGGCGGGCGGGGCCTGTCGGGTCGAACCAGGCGGCCAGTGGTGGGCGGCGATGCCTGAAGATGCCGTCCCCGATGATCCGGTGGAGGAGGCGCTCCTGGCCAGTCTGTGGCATCCTGACCGGGGTGATCGACGCCAGGAGATTGTGCTGATCGGTCAGGAGATGGACGAAGCCGCCCTGCGCGCCCGGCTCGACGCATGTTTGCTTACCGATGCTGAGATGGCGCTCGGCCCCGAGGGCTGGGCGCGTTTTACCGACAGTGCCTGGGATTCGTTTGCCGGCGACACTGACGGGGTAGATGAGGTACTTGATTGATCCCGCCGCGCCAGTATGCCGTGGAGCCTGCGATGAGCTATGCCGACAAAGAGATCCCCTGCCGGGATTGTGGGGGTCGCTTTCTTTTCACCGCCGGGGAACAGGAGTTTTATGCCAGCAAAGGCTTCATCAACGAGCCGACCCGCTGCCCGGCCCGGCGACGGGCCAGAAAGTATGGCGCCACACTCCCGGAGGGCCCCTGTCCTCACGATGTGAGTGGTCTGGGAAGCGTATCGGGCGGCGGAACCGCCACGGACAACGGCGCTGGCGCTGCTTCGCGCCATTCAGCGCCGCGCCGCGAGCGCACGCCCTACACCGGCCCGTTACCCGATGGTCCGGTGGAGGCCCGTGTGCTGCGGATCGATCCGGCGGGAAGGTTCCTCTTCGCCCGCGTTGAGTCGGCAGGCTTCGATGTCTACGTGCATCATAGTCTCTTCCGCAACGCCGGAGTGCGCGAAGGCGATCGCGTCACGATCCTGGTTGAGGATAGCGAACGCGGCCCGCGGGCCAGGTCTCTGTGGACAGATCAAGGCTGATGAGATCAAGCGCCGTCCTGCGGGGGCGTGGAAAGGCTGCCCCTCCTCACAGTTCCTGTGGTGGCGGCAAGCTCGCAATTGAAAGGTCTATCGAACGATGAAGGTCGCCTACATTTTCGCCACTTCCGGCCATACGGCCAGTTACAAGCTCGGCAAGATGATACTGCCCCAGTTGGAGGAACAGCGCCACGGGGCGCAGGTGGTGGGCATGTTCTTTTTCGACGATAATACCTACCTTCTGCGCGCCGGCGATCCGATGGGCGAGCGATTGACCAGGGTGGCCGCCGAGCAGGGCATCTTGCTCATGATGTGCGACCAGTGCGCACTGGAGCGTGGCATGGCCGTGGGTGAGCCGGGCAATTGCCGGGTGACCGGAACGGTGCCCGGTGTGCAGGTAGGATGTTTTCCCGATCTGTATGCCGCCCTGGCGACTGCTCCGCCTGATCAGGTTATTACGTTGTGAATATTGCCCGGAGTTATCTCATGGCCAGACGCTGCGATCTGACCGGTCGAAAGCCCTCGTATGGGCATAATGTCTCCTTCTCCAAACGCCGCACGAATCGGCGCTGGGAACCGAATCTCCATTACCACCGCATCTGGATGGCCGAGGAGCAACGCTTCGTGCGCTTGAAACTCTCTGCGGCCGCGTTGCGCGAGATCGAGAAGAAAGGGTTGCTGGCTGCCCTGCGCGACCGTGGCCTGACGCTCAAAGACGTGGAGGGCTAGAGTGCTCGACTGGCTGATCATCGGTGGCGGGATCCACGGCGTGCATCTGGCTTGCGTGCTGCTGGGCAAAGCCGGCGTCGCCCCGGAGCGCCTGCGCATCCTCGACCCTCACGAGCGCCTGCTGGCGCGCTGGGAGACCTGCACAGCGGCGACGGGCATGGAGTTCCTGCGCTCGACCGCGGTGCACCACGTGGCGCTCGACCCGCACGATCTGTGGCGCTACGCCCGGCGCTACGGATTCGGGGAACACGCCTTTCTCGGGCGCTACCAGCGCCCTGCCCTCGACCTGTTCTGTGACCACTCGCGGGCGCAGATCGTCGCCTTTGGTCTTGACCGCCTGCACGTGCGGGGCCGGGCAAGCGGCCTGCATCGAACCGAGACGGGCTGGGCTGTTGAGAGCGACCAGGGACGCCTGGAGGCACGACGGGTGTTGCTGGCTATCAGTGTTACCGAGCACCCCCGCTGGCCAGCATGGGCCGTGACGCTCCGCGCTGCGGGCGGTCCGGTGTGGCACCTCTACGAGCCGGGATTTCGGCGCGACATCCTGCCCCGCGAGGCGGCGCTGGCCGTCATTGGCGGCGGGATCAGCGCCGTACAGGTCGCCCTCGCCCTGGCGCACGACGCGCCCGGGCGCGTGACGCTGCTGATGCGCCACGCCCTGCGCATCACCGACTTCGACAGCCCGCCGGGCTGGCTCGGCCCCAGGAACCTGCGCGGCTTCCTGGCCGAACCGAACCTGGAACGCCGCCGGGCGATGATCGCCGGCGCGCGCCAGCCGGGAAGCGTCCCCGACGATGTGGCGCGCGCCCTCCGGCGCGCCGAGGACCAGGGCCTGCTCCAGGTCCGGCGCGACCAGGTGCAGCGCGCCCTTCTGCGGAGCGATGGCGCCGTGGATCTGGAACTGACGGAGGGAACTCTGCGCGCTGGCGGCGTGCTGCTGGCTACCGGCTTTGAGCAACACCGACCAGGCGGCCCCTGGCTGGACGCGGCTATCGCCGCCCATGACCTGCCCCTGGCGCCCTGCGGCTATCCGCGGGTGGACCGGGCGCTGCGCTGGGCGCCCGGATTGCACGCAACCGGGGCGCTGGCGGAACTGGAACTGGGACCCGCAGCGCGCAACATCGCCGGGGCGCGCCACGCCGGGGAGCGCCTGGCGGCCGCGGCAGCGCTGTGATGAGAGCCGGGACGGTGACGTGGCGGCATAGCCGCTCCCGTGCGACTATGTCTCAGGTGACAGCATATACGGTCTGGAAGGTTCGTCGTATACTTAGATGCGGCGCTGTCACAGCGTAATGCAAGCAGGGTTGTGGTGGCCTGGTTTCCCACAACTCTGCCCCTCAGCGGAGGAACCTGCCATGACCCATCAGATCCACGCCGACCATACCCACGTCCACAGCGAGCACTGCGGCCATCTGCGCATCCAGCACGAGGACCACGTGGATTATCTCCACGACGGCCACCTGCACCATCCACACGAGGGCCACTACGACGAGCATGTCATCGCGGTCAGCGCCGCCAATCCTGACGGGTGCGCTCCGACGCCCTGCCAGTGCGGCCACGACGGCTGCGGGCATCCCCTGGTGCCCCACGGCGATCACCTGGACTACCTGGTCAACGGGCGCCTGCACCATCGCCACGGTGATCACTGCGATGACCATGGCCCGGTGACGGTGCTGTAGCTCTCTCCTTGCCTCGGTTCAGGCTGCCAGGCAAGCGGAACCACAAATACCGCGCTCACGTCGGCGAGGCCGGCCCGCCGCACCAGCACCGCGATTTCCCATTCTCCAACCATGCCCGGCACGCCGCTGGCCACGGCTGCGCCATTGTCACCACGAGCGTGCGCCTCGAGCACGGTTGGTGCGATATCCAGCCCGCGGCGCGTCAGGCTGAGCCGGATGCGCTGCGTCTCGACTGCCTGGCCCTCGCCATCGGTCACGGTCACCTGGAACTCATTGGTGCCCGGCCGGGCCGGTTCAACGCGCAACCGCACCCGCAGGTCGCCAGCCGCCTGGATCTGATCGAAGATGATGCTGGCAGCGGAAGGCAAGGTCGGCGCTGGAGCCGTCGGAGTTGCGGTCGTAACCGCCAGCGCGGGCGCCGCCACCGGCGGGGGCAGGCTGGTAAGCGCCCCCGCCGCGCCCAGGGCCAGCAGCGCCACCCCTCCCTCGGCCAGCAGGCTACGTCGCAGGCGCGCCAGCCAGGGGCGCGCGCCAGCGCGCAGGCGCGCCCCGATGACCAGCCCGTGGTATGCCCCCAGGGCCAGCATCACTCCGAAGCACAGCATTTTCACCAGCAGCGCGCGACCGTAGGCGCTTTCTCGGAGCGCCGTCAGCGAGGGGATCTCACGCAGAGCCGCCGCCGCGCCGCTGAGGACCAGCACGGCCACGCCCCCCAGCGCCAGCGGCGTGAAGCGCCGCACCAGCGCGTTGACCAGATTCAATGCGTCTGTTCCCCGGATCAGCGGCAGTACCAGCGCGAGGTTGAGCACCCCTCCGGCCCAGATGCTCGTTGCCGCCAGGTGCAGCCAGTTCATCAGCACGGGCAGCGCAGGCTGCGCCTTCGCTCCGGCGTGCCCCGCCAGGGCGAAGGTGAGAAGCAGGGCCGCGCCGAGAGGCAGCGCCAGGGGCGCGCGCCCCCGGATGGCCCCGGCGGTAGTGCTGGTCGCGGTCAGAACCAGCAGCGCCGTAGCCAGCACTATCCGCATTCCGAGCAAGAGGCCCTGGCGCGTGCCCAGGGATGGCCAGAGCAGGGCCGGGCCGGCGGCGCTTTCATACATATACAGACCGAAGAGCAGGGGCGTTCCGATCAGCACGCCGAGTGTCAGACTGGCGCTCCAGCGGCGCCAGCGGCGCGCCGCTTCCGAGGCGATTGCCGCGCCTCCCAGCATCGGCATCGCCACCCACGGCCAGAAGATCCAGCCCCCCACCACGCCCGTCGCTCCGAGGAGCAACCCCCAGCGGATCAGGCTCTGCGCCAGGGGGAACCGCTCTGGTTGCACCACCGGCGCCGGAGACGCAACCGGCGTCTGCGCGGGTGCAGCGCCCGGCGCCGCTGGCGATGGGTCAAGCACGGTGAAGACGAACGTGCCGCGCACCACATGGCCATCGCTTCCCGCCGCCGTCCACGCCACGGTGTACAGATCTGGCCCCAGGGGCGGCAACTTCAGCGCCAGCCGGCGAGGGTCAGCCGGATCGCGCCCGCCTCCCCGCGCTGCCAGCGCGCCCTGGCTGGTATAGAGCGCGAGGGTGCTCAGCGCCTCAACCGGCTCATTAAAGGTGATCGCCACCTGCGCAGGCGCGTGTGCAAGTCGGGCGTCAGGTGGCGGCTCAATGGCGACAATCTGAGGATGCGCCCACACACTGCGCGCGCTGGCAATCACCCCCAGGCACACGATCGCCAGGATCGCGAGCGTTTTTCCCGCACCGTCCATGCGTATGCTCAGACCTGCCGGCGGCGCAGCAGCGTTCCCGCAACGATCAGCGCGGCGGCGAGCGCCAGCGCCGCAATCGGCGGCCACTGCCCACCCGCGCCTGTCGCCGGCAGCGGTGCTGCGGCAACGCCGACGGTAAAGCTGATCTGGCCCCGGTCGCTATGGCCATCGGTGCTCACGTTGCGCCACTGCACCGTGTACGCGCCGTTCCCAGGCCCACTCTGGAGCGAGACCGTCAGCGTGGCCCGTTTCGGATCGTTCAGATCGAGGGCCGTGTCGCCGCGGTCTACCTGCCTGCCACTGGCGTCGGTAACGGTGATCAGGTTGCCGTCGGGTTTCAGTTCTTCGCTAAAGACCAGCACGATCCGGTCAGGCGGAACGGACAGCGTGGCCCCATTCACCGGGTCGGAGGAGAGCAGACGGGCGTGGGCCAGCGCCGAACCGGTTGTCACGGCAAGCATCCACAGCACTGCCGTGAGCATCAGCCAGGCACGCCGAAAGAACATGAGCACACCGCCCTTTCCATATCTCTGCCCCACCCGTCAACGGATCTCCGCGATGCGCCAGCCAGCGCCGGCCATCATCACGGTGACACGCAGCGTCACAACGCTGTCGTGACAACGGACTTGTACCGGCACCACTTCGCTGGTCCCCCACGGAACCTGATCGAGTGTGCTGCGGGTTCGATAGGGACCGATCGAGACGACCAGATCCGGGCGCCCGAACAATGGGCCGGGCCAGCGTGTTGCCGCACCTCGTCCAGCAACTGCTGCTGATACGGGCCGTAGTGCGCCATCAACTGGCGTACCGCCTCCACATCATCCTGATCGAGCGCACGCAGGACCTGACGAACCAGATCCACCGGCAGCGGAGGCCGCAGATCGAAGCCGCTCTGGCGTTCGGCAACCATCAGCGCCTGATCAAGCGCCGCGATAGGAGTGGAGCAACCGCATGCGGACAGGCCAACAAGCAGAGCGATCCACAATGAGATCAGGTTGCGTGGAAGCATAAACATATCATTTCATCGGCGCATGTACGCCTGATTAGCCAGACGGAGCAGTCTGTCAGAGCGTTCTGAACGCGCTGATCAGACCCCGCCGGACATCCGGCTGCCAGATGCAAACCACTTCACACTGGAGCGAAAGATAGGTGCAGTGCAACCTTTCCGCTCGGCCAGCAGAGGCGTAACACAACCGGGTTTCCCGCTGGTCCTACCAGCGTGGGGGTGGGGTAGGGGGTGGAACGGTCTGAGGCGGAAATTCCTGAAGAGGGCGGGGCGCAAGCATGGCCATCATCAAACTGATGATCACGAGGAGAGGAACAATCTGATGAAGCAGTTCGTAGAGGGCGCGTGGGGCGAGGTTTGAGACCGCGCCGGGCGCCATGGCGGGCGCAGTGGATTCCGTCATTCCTGCCGGAGCATCACGCCATCCATCGTGATGGCAGAGGAACAGCGCAATGGCCGGGCGCTCGGCCAGGATGCGTTGGACCAGGCAGTGGATCACGCAATTCAACGGGCTGAGCACACCCAGTTCGACAGCAATGAGCACCGCAAGCGTGCGCAGTATCCATGGCCGTACACTCTGCGTGCCCGGCAACTGCGCGATGCGTTGCGCCACATCAGGATTATTTTTCGTGCCGTTTCTCACGAAGCTGACTATACCAGACTCCGGCGAAAAGCTCAAGCGGTAAGCCCGATTGGCAGGGTTTGCGCAACCTTCGCCTCCCGCGACAGGTGTGGCGCAGAAGGCGAACCTTGCGCAAACCCTGTGAACAAGCGCATTCTTGCATGATTGTACTAAACATGTGATATAATCCCGCCACCACCTCTTCAGGTTGCGACGAGAGAACGCTATGAGCCGTGTGCGAGGGATAGCATCTGGCGGCATCCAGGCGCGTACCGCGGCACTGCTCCTGTTCTGGAGCATCCTTACCATTGCACTCCTGAACCCGCTACTGTGCCTGATGCACTGCGCGATGACCCGGCAGCACCCGGCGCTCTCTACGGAACACCGACACTTCCTCTGCGACCTCGGGAACCCCGACGCGAAGGGAGGGGACGGCGCCTTCGTGGTCGTCTGGAGTGGCCCGCGGGCGGTGCATGAAGCCCTGCCGTTGCCCGCTACCGCCCTCATCGTCGTCATGGTACTCGTAACCATCCTTGTCCCCGCCTCCCTCTATGTCCGCCAGCACGTTCCCCTGCGTGATCGGCCTCCGCCTAAACTTCCCCTCGCTCTCTGATCTGTAGCAAACGGCCCCTTCAGTCCGGGGGGCTATCCTGACACCTCTCTGGATGGGCTGCGCCCTCCCGAGAACGCTTCTGCCCCGCTCGTTTGCAGAACAAGGATAGGGCAACCAGGTTACGCCGTTTGAGGGGCAGAAAGGTTTTCCGCTGGCTCTGCAAGATAACTACGGAGGAAGATCATGCCCGGGCATGTGCGATGTTCGTCAATCGATCGTTCTGGACAGAGGCTTCGGATCGGCGTTGCGCCCTTCCGGCGGCTGGTAGTGGCGCTGGCGCTCGGCCTGGTGAGTCTGGGCCTGCTGGCCGCCTGCGGTGATCAGACAGGCACAGCCACCACGGGTCAGGCTACGGCTGCACCCACCGTGGCGCCTACGGCCACGAAGGCGCCAACCACCGCCCCGCCCACCAGGGTCCGGCCCGGAGCGCAGGTGCCTACTCCTGAGCCGCTTACCGCCGAGGAGATCGGCCCGGCCGAGACTACCGGCGACGCGGCGGCCGGCGCCGCGCTCTTTACCAGCCTGCCCCCCGAGGCGCTCGCCGCCGGAGCGGTGACCTGCGCTTCCTGCCACCACGTTGAACCGGGCAGCGGCACGTTAGTCGGCCCGAGCCTCAGCGGCGTGGCGGCGAGAGCGGCAACCCGTGATCCCAACCTCACCGCGGCTCAGTACCTGCGCGTCTCGATCACCCATCCCAACAACTACGTTGTCGAGGGCTTCACCGCGGGGACCATGCCGTCAACGTTCAAAGGCGCGCTCACACCCGCCCAGGTTGAAGAGCTGGTCGCCTATATGCTGAGTCTGCCGTAGTACCACCGCGAACCTTCGTCACGGCCGGGGCGCCGGGGGCCTGTGCCGCCGGACGATTTCCTTTTCCGGCGCGGCTGCGCCGCGCCGGAAAAAACGTTCGGAGGGGCGAAGCCGCTCCGAACCGCCCCTCAATGGTATTACGCTTCTCGTTCTCTCATCACTCTGCCGCGCCGCGCGTGCGCAGGCCGTGGATCAGCCAGGCCACCCCGAAGAACGCCGTGCAGGTCAGCACAATCGCCGCCCCCGAGGCCACATCGGCGTAGTACGAGGCGTAGAGGCCGATCAACGAGGAGCCAACGGCGATGAGCGCCGCCAACCCCATCATCCGCGGCAGGCGATTGGTCAGCAGCGCCGCCGCCGCTGCCGGGGTCACCAGCATTGCCGAGGTCAGAATGACGCCGACGATCTGGATGCAGGCCACCACGGTGAAAGCCAGCAGCACCAGCAGCACCATGCGCATCCGGTCGGCGCTCAAACCGATCACCTCGGCGTAGGTCGGGTCATAGCTGGTCAACTCCAGTTCTTTGTGGAGCAGGAAAAGCGTCAACAGCACCCCTGCGGCGATGGCCGCCATCTGCGCGAGATCGGTCGTTCGCACGCCCAGGACATTGCCAAAGAGGATGTGGCTCAGGTCGCGGAAGGAGCGCACCCGGCTCATCAGCAAGATGCCCAGGGCGAACATCGCCGTGAAGAGCACGCCAATGGCCGTATCCTCGCGCACCGCGCCCCGCCGCGAGACCCAGCCGATGCCCAGGGCGGTGAGCAACCCGGCGGCCAGCGCGCCGCCAAACAGGCTCCAGCCGCCCAGATAGGCCACGACCAGCCCCGGCAGCACCGTATGCGCCAGCGCGTCGCCGATGAAGGCCATCCGGCGCAATACGACGTAGGCCCCCAGGGTCGCGCAGGTGATGCCCACCAGGATAGCGGCGGCCAGGCCGGTTTGCATGAAGCTGAAGCGGAACGGTTCAAGCAGCCACTCCATCATACGCCCTCCAGCGCGGGGAGCGTGCGAGCCGCCTGCCGGAGGGCGCCGTCGTCCAGGGCGAACGCCAGTTCAAACTCCTCGTCAATCCGCTCCAGATGATGGGTCGCCATCAGGATGGTCTTGCCCTGGTCGCGCAACTCACGCAGCACCTCGTCAATGATGCGCCGGCTGGCGACATCAACCGCGCTCAGCGGCTCATCGAGCAGCAGCAGGTCGGCCTCCTGCACCAGCGCGCGGGCGAGCAGGGCGCGTTGCTGCTGCCCGCCCGAGAGCTGACTGATCTGGCGCCCGGCAAGGTCCTCCAGCCCTAACTTTACCAGTATCGTCTGCACCCGCTCACGGTCGTCGTCGCCGGGCCGCCGCAGCCAGCCCAGATGCACATAGCGCCCCGCCAGTACCATGCGCTCCAGCGTCACGGGAAAGCGCCAGTCCACATCACCACGCTGGGGCAGGTAGGCCACCCGGTGGTGGCAGGCCCCCACCGGCCGCCCGTAGATCAGGATCGTCCCGGCGCGCGGTGGCAGCAACCCCGCCACGGCTTTCAGCAGGGTGGACTTGCCGGAGCCGTTCGGCCCTATCAGAGCGGCGCGCACGCCAGGGGGCAACGTCAGGCTCACCTCGCGCAGCACCGGCTCCGACAGTCCCGGATAGCCCATCGTCAGCCGGTCAACCACCAGCGCCATGGCGTTGGGGACCTTATCTATGTAACGGCGACGACCGTAAAAAATGTTCATGGCTTTTCATAGTTGGATTAAGCCTTGTTATGTGTGGAGGTGGGGAGGTGGGGAGGTGTAGAGCTGAGAGCGTCACCCAGGCCCTCCCCACCTCCCCACCTCCCCACCTCCCCACCTCCCCACCACCAGCACGGAGAGGGGTACAACTTTAAAGGCGGAAAGGAGCGCGGATGGAGATATCCTGGCCCTCACACCGCCAGTGCCTCGACGATGGTTCTAACATTGTAGCGCATCATCTTCAGATAAGTTTCCCCTTCGCTTCCCGGCTTCCCCAGGGCGTCAGTATACAGTGACGGAGCCAGTTTCACCCCCGCCTCGCGGGCGATGTTCTCCATCAGCGCCGGGTTGCTAACGTTCTCAACGAAAATGGCCGGCACACCCGCGGCGCGAATATCCTCGACCAGCCGGGCGATCTCGCCGGCCGCAGGATCGGCCCGCTCGGTGGTCGTGCCAAGAGCGGTGCCGACAACCGTAAAGCCGTAGCGATAAGCAAAGTAGCCCAGGGTGTCGTGGTTGGTGACCAGCCTGCGCCGCTCCTCGGGCAGACGTTTCACATCCTGCTGGATCGAGGCATCCAGTTCCTTGAGTTCGGTCAGATAGCCAGCGGCGTTGACCTCGTAAGTGGCCGCGTTGTTCGGGTCAGCGGCCACCAGTGCATCGCGGATGGCCTCGACCATGAGCATGGCATTGTTCGGATCCTGCCAGACGTGCGGATCGTATTCGCCGTGGCTATGGCCATGGGCGTCCTTTTTCTCATCACCGTGCATATGCTCGCCGGCAAGCTCCCATACCAGCGCCACCTGCTCACCTGCACCGGGACCGAAGCGGGCGGTGTAGTCTCCAGGCGTAAGGTCGTAGGTATAGGCAATGGCGATTGCGGCGCATGCACCGCCAACCTTTTTTGTCTTTTCAGGCGTGAGGGGCGTGGCGCCCGCCAGGACCGCGAACGGCACATCCGCACTCAGATAGAATGTCACCTCGCCCTCATCGGCCTGCGTCAGCGCGACATCACCCGCGCCGCCACTCAGCGCGATCTGATAGTGGGTATGGTCATCCGGAATGGCCGCGCCTGATCCCGCCGTCACTGCGACAGGTGGATCAGCAAAGTGCTCACAGGCATGCTCCAGGGCATGGTCGTCCTCGTGAGCTATCTCTGCAGCGGGCAGTGGGGTGATGCGTTCGCTCACCACTACCCGTTGCGCTTTTGAACCCGAGGCGGTGTAGAGTTGATCAATCCACCCCTCGAACTCCAGACCATTTTCGAAGAGGATATCGGCCTGGGCCAGTGCGGCGCTGTCGCGCGGGGTGGGTTCGTAGGTATGGGCGTCACTGCCCGGGCCGACCAGGGTGGTCAACACCACCCGATTACCGGCGACTTGCTGCACGAAGTCGCCCAGAATGCTGAAGGTGGCCACCACCTTCAAGGGCTGAGCATCCGTGGCGGGAGCAGTGGTTGGTTGCGCTGCGGCGGGCACCTCGGTGGGCCGCGGCGCCGGAGCGGCGGTAGGCTCCGTCACTGGCGGGGCCGCCGTGGGCTGCATAGCAGTCCCGCCGCCACAGGCTGCCAGGAGCAGGCTGAGCGCGGTCATCAGGAGGAGCGCCGCGCGGCGCCCCGGAAGCCATTGATGCATAGAGAAACCTCCTTCGCACGTTCAAAGGTCGTGCAACTGCGCCGTAGGTCACTGGTAGATACACAGCCGATTAGAGGGGCGTGGAGCAATCGAGTTTGCCCATACTCCTGAACCTGATGGTAAGAGCCTATCCAGATAACCTGGTTGTCCGATTCCTCTGCCGGGAGGGCTACGCCCTCCCGGCCCCTCCCCTCAGGGTTCAGGGGCGAACAGAAGACCCAAGCGCACACCGCCGCGACCCCGCAGTGGGACGCCCCACCGCCTGGCGCGGCGCTCCCCGCTCCCGCGTTGCGGGAGCGGGGCGGGGGGTGAGGGTGAACCGGCGCATCCCCATGCCATCCACCCTGGCTGCGCGCATGCGTGCTGTCCGCCCCTGAACCCTGAGGAGCGGGGCGTGGGGAAACCCGGTTTCCCCACCTTCCTACCGGAGTTATCCGGATAGGCTCCAAGGATGTGAGCGAGTCTCCTGACATCTTCCTGTGCGGGGCAGGAGTCACGTCATGAACTGGTCTCCTGACAACGATCGCACAGGCCAAACAGCTCCAGAATATGCCCCTGAACACGAAAGCCATGACGCGCCAGCAGCGCCGTCAGTGTTTCGATCGTCTGACAACCTTCGACCAGCAGGGTTGTACCACAGCGAAGGCAAACGGCGTGGTGATGGTGTCCGGGCAAGGTACGAATGTAGGTGTAGTCGCCCCGTTCGGTCTGCACACGCGCCAGCCAACCCCGCTCCCGGAGCCAGTCTACCGCCCGGTATACGGTGGCGCGCCCAACAGCGGGCGCCAGGGCCGCAGTCAGCGCCTCGGCGCTGAATGGCCGCTCTTGCGCGGTAACCCAGTGGATAATCGTCAGGCGCGGCCCGGTCAGACGTTGCCCTTCGCTGCGCAACGCTTCCAGCACTCGCTCGCCCCAGTCGGCGACACGAACTTGGACCACGACCTCGTTCACGCCATCGCGCTCCGGTACCAGGTTTGCTGCGCAGCAATCTCGACCTCGGCGGACGTATCGGCAAGGCAGGCGTCGAACGCGGCCTCAAGCGCGGCAGCATCGAGGTCGCCCGGCGTGCTCAGAAACACCAGTTGGGTGCGGGGCGGCACATCGCCCCAGGGTTCGGACAGGGTGACATTGACCCGATGGCCGACCGCCTGCAGAATGGCGCGGCGTTGGGGAACTTCGGCCAGATAGATCAGGCCCTTGGCGCGAAAGATGGCCAGGGGCAGGTTCAGCACCACCTCACGAAGCGGTTTGAGCGCAAAGGGCCGGTCGCTGACGTAGGCCCAGGTGTCGAAGTCCTTGCTGTGGTCGTGATGATGGTCGTGGTCGCAGTGCTCGCCGTGCCCGTGGTCATGGTCGCAGTGCTCGCTGTGCTCGTGATCGTGGTGCGTGTCGGGTTTCGCGAGCGGTATCTCCAGCTTATAACGCCCCACGTTGAGCAGCAGGTTCAAAGGCACGTTGCCATGCACCGCGGGCAGAATGCGGGCGCGAGGGACGATCCGCCGCACCCACTCCTCCACCTCGGCGCGCTGCTCCGCAGTGACCAGATCCACCTTGCTGAGCACCACAATATCCGCGGCGCTGACCTGGTCAACGATCAGATCCTCGTAGTGTCGTTGCTGGAGCGCGTACTCGGCGTCCACCAGAGTAATCACGCTGTCGAGGTTGAAGTAGGGGCGCAACTCCGGCATCTCAAAGGTCTCAACCACTGCCCAGGGATCGCTCACGCCGCTGGTCTCGATGAGCAGATACTCCGGCGGTTCGGGGCGTTTGAGCAACTCCATGGCCGTATTCAGGAGATCGCCACGAATCGTGCAGCAGATGCACCCGTTGGCCAGGGAGATCGCTTCACCCTCCACACCGACAACCAGTTGCGTATCAATATTGACCGTCCCGAAGTCATTGACCAGGACCGCCACGCGCAGGCCGTGGTCGGCGTGCAGGAGACGGTTGAGCAGGGTCGTCTTCCCGGCGCCGAGAAAGCCGGTCAGGATCGTCATTGGAACCGGTTGAGCGGGAGTTTCCAACACCTTGCGTTCCTCTCTAGCGTTGAAGTGCAAAGAAGCCGGATGGTAGGAGATGGTGCAACCGGATCGCCCCATCTCCCAACCGTGTGGACAGCCTGGTCTCCGGATTGGCTCTCAGCGGCGTGGACGGCAACAAGGGCAATCAAGACCATGCATGACCCGCGCCACCTGCCGGGGTGACGCATAGATTGGCGCTGCGGCGGCGCGCGACCGGACGCTGAACGAGCGAAACTCACGGACGCAGAGACCGTGACACACCGGGCACTCCAGCGCGTCATCGGCGCGCCAGGCCGGGCGCAGTTCTTCCAGTTCAATCTCGCACTCGGGGCAGGTATACACGTACACGGGCATCAACGAGCCTTGCTGTTTACAGAAGATGATACCATGTATCTGGTGGAACAGTCTATCATTGCGGGGAGTGGCTGTCAAGATTGAGATGTACTATCATATCAGCCCGGGCAGATTGCTCGGATCAAGTTCCGAACCTGGCCTGACGCGCAGCCTGGGCTGATGCAAAGTCCGCCTTCCACGGTAGCGTGGGGGGCGACGGAGCTGCCAGACAGGAAATCTGGGGGTTGAGGCAAGGCTCACAGACGTTGCAATAGCAATAGCCTGTGGCGCGCCGCCTGGCTGCCACAGATCCTCTGCTGAAGATGGTACAATCAAAAAAACCGACGGCGAAGGCCGTCGGCACAGGGGAGAACAATCTATGAGCCGTTACCTGGATGCGCGCCGTGATATCCTGCCCCGGGCCGTGACCGATCTGGCCGAACAGATCGTCGAAGCAGGCTACAAGGTCACCGGGCCGCGGCTGGCGGTGCTCAAGGCGATTGTCGCCCACGGCGGCGCTTTCAGCGTACACGAGATCGAGCAGTGGCTCATTGCCCGCGGCGAGTCACCGGGCATTGCCAGCATCTTCCGCACCGTGCGCTTGCTGGTTGACCTGGGGCTGATTCAGCGCATCCACGGGCTGGAGGAGTGTCACCGCTACACCCTTGGTTCGGGTCACTCGCACCACCTGATCTGCACCCGTTGCGGCGACATGGTGCGCTTCGACGACTGCGGGATGCAGGCCCTCGTCCAGAACCTTGAACAGCAGACCGGCTATCGCATCATCGCGCATCTGGTGGAACTGTTTGGCCTCTGCCCCCGCTGCCAGGTCGTTACGCCAATCTGATGCCCCTGGCGCTTGAGGGGCGGCCCTGACCGCGTCTGGCTCATTCGTCCAGCAGGCGCGCCAGTTCCCGATTGAGCGCGGCGTACCCTTCCGCGTTCAGGTGTAGATAGTCGCGGCTGTAACGCCCTGACGTGCCGGCGGCGCCGTTCGAGAGGTTCTGCGCGGCATCGAACACCACGACGCGATCGCCTTCCAGGGATCGGATATAGGCATTGACCTCGCTTACCGCAACCGTCACCTGGTTTCCCCACAAGATTCGGCGTTCCAGCGGCAGAGGGCCAGGGAAAAAGACGGTGGTCAGGATGACTTCCCGCACCCCCGCCTCCAGCGCCAGGTTTACGATCGTCTGCAGATTCGCTTTGCAATTCTGAATGATCGTTGCGCGGTATTCAGGAAACATCGGAATGGTGCGCAGATCGTTGATGCCAACCTGCACAATCACCGTGTCCGGCCCTAATGGCGCGACATGGCGCGCAAAACGCCCGGCGACCTGGGCGGTGGTCTGCCCGGCGATGCCGCGATTGACGAAGATGATGTCTCCCGTCACGTCCGGCGCGGGCCACTCGGCGGCGCGCGAGTCGCCGAAGAACACCGCCATGCGCTGCCCCGGCTGCCGCGGCGGCGGGGCCTCATCGGCGAACGCGCTGAGGCCAAGCGGGTCCAGACCGGTGCTATGATGCAGGAGGTAATACATGCGCGCTTGCTGGAACAGATAGACGTTCAGCACGAGTGCAGCGGCCAGAAGCGCCAGGAGGATGACAGGCAAGAGTTTAGGCATGGTCAGGCTTCATCTTCACAGCTCCACATATCTACAGGCCGTTTAGGTGAAGGTGTAGAGCTGTGAAGGTGTGTGGAGAAACTCTACCTTTCGAATGTCTGATCCTGTCCGCGGGAGGCCAGGAGGGCCGTTGTCCCTGCAAAACCTCTCCGAGACAACGTACCGTGGCAGCATATTCACCAGGAGGATACCACAACCATGGAGACACAACCCGGACCATCCGCCGGGCGCGGCTGGTTGATCGCTCTTTCGATTATTATCGGTGTGGTGCTGGCCTGCGCCATTCTGCCGCTGGGCGGGCTGTGGCTGGTCCTGCGCACCGGGGGCGGCGCGGCCGGCGCGGCGGGGCCGCTCCCCGCCAGTCGCTGGGAGGAGCAGATCGTCGAAGGATCGGGGCAGGATCGCATCGCGATCATCGAGGTCAGCGGTGTGATCGGCGCGGCAGCCGACGCCTTCAGCCTGCAACTCTCGCACGAGCAACTGCTCAGCCAGATCCGCCAGGCCGAACGTGACGGGCGCGTCAAGGCCGTGGTGCTGCGGGTGAACAGCGGCGGCGGCGGCGTCGTGGCGAGCAGCGAACTCCACGCCGCCCTGAGCCGCCTGCGCGAGGCGGGCAAGACCCTGGTCGTCTCGATGGGGCCTGCCGCGGCCAGTGGCGGCTACTACATCAGCACCCCGGCCCAGCGCATCTACGCCAATCCCGATACCCTGACCGGCAGCATAGGTGTCATTCTCTCGCTGGTCAACTACGAAGAAGCCTTCGACAAGCTCGGGCTGGCCACCTTCGTCTACAAGTCGGGCGAACTGAAGGACATCGGTTCGCCGACGCGCCCGCCGACCGACGAAGAGCGCCGGGTGCTGCAGTCCATCGTGGACGAGGCCTTTGACGGCTTCGTGAAGGTGATTGTCGAGGGCCGGGGGCTGCCGGAGGCGCGGGTGCGCGAGATTGCCGATGGCAGGATTTACACCGGCTCACAGGCCCTGGAGTTGGGGCTGGTTGACGAACTCGGCAATCTGGAAGAGGCGATTGCCGGAGCGAAGGACCTGGCCGGTCTCCAGACGGCGCTGGTGGTGCGCTACACGCGGAGCAGTTCGCTGCGCGCCCTGCTGGCCGCGCGCCTGGCCGCGCCCTCGACCCAGGCCGATCCGCTGGGCCTGCGGGCGATCACCAACCCGCCCACGCCGTACCTGGAGTACCGCTGGCTACCATGATCAGGCCACAGGCGGGGGGCGACCCTCAGGGTCGCCCCACTGCCTGTGGCCCTGCTGGGGGGTATGAGGAAACCTGGTTTGCCCCGTACCCTAGAAGTCCATCCCGCCGCCCATGCCGCCGGGCATACCGCCGGCGGGGGCCTTCTCCTCGGGGATGTCGGTAATCAGCGCCTCGGTGGTGAGGATCATCCCCGCGATCGAGACCGCATTCTGCACGGCGCTGCGGGTCACCTTCACCGGGTCGATGATGCCCTGCTCGATCATGCTGCCGTACTCGCCGGTCAGCACGTTGTAACCGATGGTCCGGTCGCCCTTCTCCTCCTGCATGCGGCGGACATCGGCGATGATCACCGAGCCGTCCTCGCCGGCGTTGCGGGCCAGCACGCGCAGCGGCTCTTCCAGCGCGCGGCGGAGGATCTGCAGGCCGACCTTCTCGTCCTCGTGCTCAACCTTCACGCTATCCAGGGCGGGAATGGCATTGATCAGCGCCACGCCGCCGCCGGGGACGATGCCCTCCTCAACCGCCGCGCGGGTCGCCGAGAGGGCGTCTTCGACGCGGTGCTTCTTCTCCTTCAGCTCCGGCTCGGTAGCCGCGCCGACCTTGATCACCGCCACGCCGCCGGCCAGCTTGGCCAGGCGCTCCTGCAGCTTCTCGCGGTCGAAGTCGCTGGTGGTCGTCTCAATCTGGGCGCGGATCTGCTCGATGCGGGCGCGAATGGCCGCCTCGTCACCCTTGCCCTCGACGATCGTGGTGTCATCCTTGGTGGCCACCACCTTGCGGGCGCGGCCCAGGTCCTCGATGGTCGCGCTGTCGAGCTTGCGGCCGATCTCCTCGCTGATCACCGTACCGCCGGTGAGGATGGCGATGTCCTGCAGCATGGCCTTGCGGCGATCGCCGAAACCAGGCGCCTTGACCGCCAGGGCGTTGATCGTGCCCCGCAGCTTGTTGACCACCAGCGTGGCCAGGGCCTCGCCGTCCACGTCCTCGGCGATGATCACGAAGTTCTTGGTGACCTGCAGGACCTTCTCGAGCACGGGGAGAATGTCCTGGATGCTGCTGATCTTCTTATCGGTAATGAGGATGTAGGGATCGTCGAGTTCCGCTTCCTGGCGCTCGACATTGGTGACCATGTAGCCCGAGATGTAGCCCCGGTCGAACTGCATGCCCTCGGTGTACTCCTTCTCGAAGGCAACGCCCTTGGACTCCTCGACCGTGATCACCCCGTCCTTGCCGACCTTCTCCATCACCTCGGCGATCAGGTCGCCAATCTCGCTATCGGCGGCCGAGTTCGTCGCCACGTGGGCGATGTCGGCCCGGTCGCGCACAGGGGTGGCGCTGGCCTTGATCGCCGCCACCAGGGCCTCGGCGCCGCGGTCGAGGCCCCGCTTGAGCAGCATCGCGTTCGCCCCCGCCGCAACAACCTTCAGACCCTCGTTGACGATCGCCTGGGCCAGCACCGTCGCGGTGGTGGTGCCGTCACCGGCGACGTCGTTGGTCTTGGTCGCCGCCTCCTTGAGGAGCTGGGCGCCCATGTTCTCGAAGGGGTCCTTGAGTTCAACCTCTTTGGCTACGGTCACACCGTCGTGGGTAACGGTGGGAGCGCCGAACTTCTTATCGATCGCCACATTGCGGCCACGGGGACCCAGGGTGGTCTTCACCGCCTCGGCGATCGTATCAACGCCCCGCTTGAGGGCGCGTCGCGCCTCTTCATTGAAGGAAAGCTGCTTCGGCATAGACCGGTTATCTCCTTATGGTAACAAAGCGGTGGAAACGTCGGATCGGCGCTCAGTCCTGGATGATGCCCAGAACGTCCTTCTCCGAAAGGATGAGGTACTCGACATCGTCAATCTTGAACTCGGTGCCGCTGTACTTGGCGAAGAGCACCTTATCGCCGGCCTTGACGTTCATCGGGATCAGCTTGCCGCTGTCATCGCGGCGGCCCTCACCAACGGCAAGCACCGTGCCCTCCATGGGGCGCTCTTTGCTGGCGGTGTCAGGCAGGAAGATACCGCCCTTGGTCCTCTCCTCACGCTCCATCGGCTTGACCACCACACGGTCGCCGAGGGGCCGGATACGGAAGTCACCCATAGCTGCAATCCCTCCTACACACTCTGTGGTGCGACACTACTCTGAACCGTTAGCACTCATGACGTGAGAGTGCTAACCGCGGAGTATAGTACCGAAGGGCGCGGGGTTTGTCAAGTCGGGGAGTGCTAACAGAATGTTGGAATCTGCAGGGGAGGTGCGGAGGGCCTAACCCTCGGCAATAGATCCGCCCGCGGCGGTGGGCGGCGTGGTGAATCCAGGACGAGCCTGCCGCCGCGGGTGGGATCGGGTGGTGCGGGGCGGGTACGCCGCTCCGGGCGGAACCGGGGGGCGCGGCGAAGTATGGTGGGCCCCTACGGATGCGTCAGCCCCGAGGCGATCAGCGCCTGCAACTCCTCATGATCCTCGCGGTCGTAGGGGCCGATCACCGCCAGGTGTAGCGCCTCGTTGCGCAGCAGGCGCCGGGCCACCCGCTGCACATCGGCGGCGGTTACCGCCTCGACCTCGGCGATCACCTGCTCGACCGGCGCTACGTGCCCGTAGCGCAGCAGATGCGTACCGTTGCGCGAGGCGACCGACCAGGTGTCCTCCAGCGAGAGCAACAGCCCGCCCTTGACCTGCTCCTTGACCATGGCCAGTTCATCGGCGGTCACGCCGTTGCGAGCCAGATCGCGCAGGATCTCCAGGCCGAGGGCCACGGCGTCGCGCAGGGACTCGGGCTCTACGCTCCCGTAGATCACCCACATACCGGCGTCGGAGAGATCGTTGTGGTAGGAGCCGATGCTGTAGGCCAGACCGTGCTCCTCGCGGAGCATCTGGAAGAGGCGCGAGGACATCCCCCCGCCGAGGATCGAGTCAAGCACCTGCAGGGGGCGCCGGTCGGGATCGCTGTAGGGCAGACCGGGCAGGCCGAGGCAGAAGTTCCCCTGTTCGGTATCGCGGCCGAGCAGGGTCAGGTGCGGGCCGGGTCGCGGCGCCGGGCGCGGTTGCGGCGGCGTGGGCGCGCCGGCGGGCAACCCATCGAAGGCGGCGCGCACGGCGGCGTGGGCCTCCGCCACGCTGATCTTGCCTGCCACCGAGACGATCAGGTTCGCGCGGTGGTAGTGGCGTTGCCAGAACGAGGCCAGATCCTCGCGCCCGAGGGCGCTTACCGTCTCGACATTGCCGGCGATGTCGCGGCCCAGAGGGCTGCCGGCCCACATGGCCTGCTGCAGCAACTCGTGCACCCAATCGCCGGGCGTATCCTGGAGACCGCGAATCTCCTCGATGATCACCCGCCGCTCCTTCTCCAGTTCTTGCAGGTCGAACAGCGGGCGGCGGATCATCTCGCTGAGCACGTCCAGCGCCCGATCCAGGTGCAGGGTGGCCACCTTCGCGTAGTACACCGTGGATTCGTAGGCCGTAGAGGCGTTGAGCAAGCCGCCCACCCCCTCGACCGCGTGGGAGATGTGACGCGCCGAGGGGTAACGTTCGGTGCCCTTGAAGAGCATATGCTCGATGAAATGCGCCGCGCCGCCCTGCGGCTCAGGCTCGTGGCGCGCGCCCGCGGCCACGAAGCAGCCCACCGACACCGAGTAGGTGTGCGGGAGTTCTTCTACCAGGATGCGCAGCCCGTCAGGAGTGGTGATCAATTCTGGCATACCCGGTAGCATACCACAAGTCTGGCGTGCGTGGCGGCCCCGGAGCCGCCACGCACACGACCAGAAAGACTCCGAGAGGGCGCAGCCCTCCCGGACCCTCCCCTCCCGACGCTGGCGGGCATCCTACTTGACCGCGGCCTTCAGTTGCTCCACCAGGGCGACGTAATCCTGCATGGCCTGCTCCGCGCTCAGGCCCTTCAATTTGGCCCAGGCATCGTACTTCAGACGGCCCTGCATGTCGAGAATGCCCGGACGGGTCCCGGTCACGTCACCGCTGGTGGCCTGCTTGTACAGCCCGTAGAGTTTAAGCAGGGCGTCGTTGTCAGGGCGTTTGGGAAGCTGCTGCACCTCCTGCGCCGCCTGCTCGAACCTGGCCTTCAGGTCGCTCATCGCTGCTCTCCTTGTACTCATAATCCGATGCGGCCGTGCGCATCCTAGCATCTGCCGCCGCGACGCGCAAGCGAGAGGGCTGGTTCTCGGGAGGATGCGCCCCTCCGACCATCCCATAGGGCGGGGGCGTGGGGAAATCCGGTTTCCCCACATCTTCCCAACCGGCTATGGCACGCCAGACCCTCAACCGCCGCGCGTTTAATCAGAGGAACCTTGTCTGATGGGAGCATCCGTATGACTGTCCAACGTATCTCCGCGGCCGTGACCGCCGCGCTGCTCTGCCTGGCGACGTTGAGCTTTATCGCGTCGCCCCCCGCTGGCGCGCAAGCCGAGCCTGCCGTGTCCCGCGACATGATCGGCATAGTGGTTCGTGATCCGTGGTACGAGTTTGGCACCCATCCCGCCTACCCCAACCAGCCCAACTACATTGCCCAGGAGCGCATGGGCCAGATCCTGGCCGAGGCAGGAGTGCGCTGGGTGCGGGTGGAGTTTCTGGTGCGCGACCGGGGCGCGGGCACGTTTGCCGAGCAAATTGCCCGCTACGACCACTTCATCAACGAGGTGGCCCCGCGTCACGGTCTCGCGGTGATGGGCCTGCTCGGCTTTGGTCTGGTGGACATTGACCCGCGCGATCGCGCCTACGGGCTGATTGCCAGGACCGACACCGATCCGGTCTATGGTGGAGGCGTCAACCCCTACATGCGCCTGTGGCTCGACCGGGCGCTGCAGATTATGAACCGCTACCAGGGGCGGATCGCGGCCTACGAGATCCTCAATGAGCAGAACCGCCTGCCCGCCGAACAGGGCTTCGCCGGGGGCGAGGGCATTGACCCGGTTGTGACCGGACGGCTTCACACCAAGCTGTACCGCTGATTCAAGCGCAACGAGTGTGATCACCGCTCCGAAGATCCCGCCTGGCGCGCTGGCGTTACCCTGGTCATCGGCGGCCTGCACCCCAAAGGGAGCGACTTGCTCCTGCCGAGCGGCCGCCGCTTGATGAACGACCGTGACTACCTGGCCGAACTGTACACCGCGGAGCCATTCAGCAGCTACTTCGGCGCCTACGGGGCCTACCCCGCCGACGCCCTGGGCTACCATCCCTACCCCGCGGAGATCCGCCTTGCCGCTGCGGTGGAAGAGGAGGTCGGGCGCATTGATCAACGCCTGGCCCTGCTCCGAGCACGGCTGCGCCAGGCCCTCCAGGCAACCAGCCCCGCAGCCGCCGAAATCCCCCTCTGGATCACCGAAATCGGTTACAACGCCGCCTATTTGCAGCAGAACAGCGCCGGGCAGGCCGCCTTTCTCCGCGCCGTCTATCGTCAGATGGCCGCCCGCGGCGATGTCGCGGTGGTGTTCTGGTTCAAGTACGAGGACTTTCCGCCGCTTAGCGGCCCGAACGCCCAGCACTGGGGCATCGTGCGCATCCCCTTTGTCGAAGATCCACGCTGCCCGGGCGGCGCCTGCTACGATCCCGCCGGCGAGCCGGCCTTCCGCCGCGGGGCCTATTTCGCCCTGCGCGAACTGGCCGGCCTCCCGGTTGAGCGGCGCTTCCTGCCCCTCATGGGACGCTGAGTAGTCTGTAAACAACATCTTTCGCTACACCCCCGCCCCCTCCCCAACCCTCCTCGGCTGGGGGAGTAACGCCGGCGCCTCCCCCCGCTGGGGGAAGGTTGGGAGGGGGGCGAAAAGGCCACGAAACTTCCTTTACAGACTACTGAGCACCTGAAAGCCGGGAGCGTCCGGGAGAGCCGCGCCCTTCCGGAAAAACCTCTCTTCTGTGCGGCGAAGTCGCGCGAGTTTCCAATGCCCAACTTCTGCACAGCAGATCTCAAATATATGCAACATACACCCGTAATCAGGGGATGCTATACTCTGAGCAGGTTGCAGGCGCCACGTGAAAGGGGAAGGCCAATGGACACGCTTGCCGCTACCCGGCTGGTCAATCAACTCACGGCGCAACAGAAGCAGATCTGCCAGAACGTCGCGGGACGCCTGCTGCGCGCCTATCCTGAGTTGTCGCGCATGCTGCGCCTGGAAGAGAACTACACCGCCCCGGAGCGACTCGCGGCCGTCTCGGTGGAGCGGTTGAGCGAACTGGTGCGCTCGGTGTTGCTCTTCGAGGCGCCCACGCTGGCCGACAAGGAGATCACCTGGGCCCACGGCGTCCTGCCGCGCCACGGGGTGACCTACCAGCACCAGTCGGCGATGGTGCGCTGGTTCTTCGAGGAGGTGCGCAGGCTGCCCCTTACTCCCGAAGAACTGGCCCTGACAGCGGAGATTGAGCAGTATTTCCTCAATCTGGTGAGTAGCGTCTACCGGGTGAACTGATGGAGATGTGGGGAAACCGGGTTTCCCACACCTCTGCCCAGGGGAAGGGGTTGAAGGGGGATGGGGAAACCCGGTTTCCCCATCCCCCTTCCGTGTATGCTCAGGAGACTCGAAACAGCCGCCGGAGGCGGCGCCACCAGCGTGGAGGGTTGATCTGCACCGGGATCGTCACCGTCAGGGGAAGCGCCCCGGCCGCGAGGTGTAGAGCGATCTCCTCGGGGCCTTGCATGGTTTCGGGGGGCAGCAGCCGCAGCGCGATGCGGCTGGTGGACCACGCCTCGAGGGTGGCAGGCGCGGCGGCCACTTCAACCCAGGGGGTGTGGCTCCGGCAGACGAGGGGCGCCTCGGGCGCGCCCAGGTTGTCAACCTCGATCAGGGCATAGGTCGACTCGCCGGCGATGAGCGGACGCGCCGCCGTCTCGCTCAGACCGCGTATCTGGAGGAGCGGGAAGCGATCGGGCGCCAGGGTGTGCAGGAGGCGCCCCACCAGCAGGCGCCGCTGGAGCGCGTCCGGCGTATGCGGGAGGGCGCTTCCAATCTCGCGGGCCAGATCGCGGCGCTGGATGGCCCCCAGCCAGCGCGTGAGCACGCCCTGCTCCAGCAGCGCCTCCAGTGCCGGCGCAAGGTCAGGATGGCGCAGGTCAAGATCCTCCAGCCGCTCCACGTAGCGCCCGGCCAGCAGCACCCCCGGTCGAACCTGCGCTTCCCAAGGAATGCTCCAGGAATGCTGGCCGCAGCGGAGGCGCAGCGCGCCGGAACGCGCGCCCGCCTTGCCCATGGCCACCACCTCCAGGCGCGTCTGCTCCCCCGCGGCAAGCACCCCGGCGGCCCGGCGCTGCGCCTTGCCCGCGACGAGCACGCGCACGTCGGCATCGGGTTGCGCCGGGCACTCCAGTTCCCAGGACAGCGGCGTCAGCGCGGCATTGGTCAACGTCAGCGCCCGCGGCTGGCTCCAGACGCGCCAGGAGCGCAGGGGGACGGCACCCAGGTCCAGATGGGTCGGGGCGACCTGAAGCAACACGCTGCCCTCGGCCGGCGCCAGCGCCGTGAGCAGCAGATCGAGAGGAGGAGTGCGGGGTGGCGCTGTGAGCCGTGTGCCCCGCAGGCGGTAGCGCAGCGCGCCCAGGCCGTCATCGGGATGGGCCGCGAACCAGCGCTCCAGACTGCCGTCCGCCACCGCCCCGGCAAGGGCCTGGGGGTTGCGCCGCAGCGCCGTCTCCAGATCGCGCCGGTCGCTCAGTTCGGCCCCCCCGCCGAGGAACAGGCGCCGGGGAGGCGCAGGCGCCCCCAGTCGCGAGCGCAGGACGGCTGCGGTGGGGCAGCGTTCGGCCAGATCGAAAGCCAGGGCCGAGCGCAGCGCACCGGCGAGCAGTGGCGCCACCCGCTCCAGACGTTCGAAGTCGAATTGCAGCGGCGCTGCGGCCGGGTCGTGACCGGTGAGCAGTTCGTAACAGGTGACGGCGAGAGCGAAGACATCGGCGCGCTCGTCGAAACTGCGACCGCCGAGTTGTTCGGGGGGCGCGTAGCCGGGCGTGCCGTGGCGCGGGCGCGCCGCCCGCGTCGCGCGCCGGGTGAGCGTATGCGCCGCCCCCAGGTCAATCAGCGCCAGGCTGCCATCGGGGCGCCGCACCAGATTGGCCGGCTTGAGGTCCCCCACCACCACCGGCGGCTCGCGGGTGTGCAGGTAGGTCAGCAGGTCGCACATCTGCGCCGCCCAGACCTGCACCTGGCGCCAGGGCAAGGGTCCCTGACGCGCCAGAACGCTGAGCGGCTGGCCGGGGACCAGCTCGCGAGCGAGCCAGACGCGCTGCGGCCCGCGCTCCAGGCCGTACAGACGCGGCAGAGCGGCGTGGCCCAGCCGCCGCAGCAGACCGGCCTCGCGGCGCAGCACCTCCTCGGCCTCACGCCGCGCATCGGCCGCCAGGTCCTGGCGGGCGATCTTTACCGCCACCGGCGCGCCGCCGCGGCGCAGATCGACCGCCTGAAAGACAACCGCCTGGCCGCCCTGGCCGATCCGCGCCTCGAGGCGAAAGCGCGCCTCGAGCACCGCGCCAGCGGCCAGTTCGCCCGGATCAAGGCGTATGGTCTGGTGGACATGGGCCATCGCCGCTTTCCCCGCCGGTTATCGCCCTCGCGCGAACGATTGTGCCACAGAGCGCCGTCCGGCGCAAGCGCCCCCGCGCCCCCCGGCTGCACTCACGCCTCGGGCCCGCGAGGAGTTATGGGGAAACCGGGTTCCCCATTCCCCGGCCCCCACACCTCCACACCTCCACACCTCCACACCTCCACACCTCCACACCTCCACACCTCTCGGGGCTGCCCTCCGCTTCAATGTACCTCGCGCCGATATAATAACGGCGTATTCTACTCGCCCGAGCGCGCGCGCGGCAGAGTCGCCCGCGCCGCCCCTCTCACGCTCCCCAGAGGGTGAGAGGCAGACGAGGAGACCCATGCTTACACCTGGCGACGTCAAGCGCGCCTTACAACACTATGACCTCGGAACGGTCCGCTCGGTACGTCCGGCATCACATGGCGTGGTCAACGAAACCGCCTTCGTAGAAACGAGCAGCGGGCGCTATGTGGTGCGCCGGAACCAGCGGGCCACGGGACTGGGCAGGATCGAGTTGCGGCACCAGTTGCTGAACTGGCTGCGCGCCCGGGCCTTTCCCAGCCCGCGCCTGATCCCCGCGCGCAATGGCGACAACGCCGTCGAAGTGGACGGCCGCGTCTTCGAGGTCTTTACCTTCATTGACGGCGACGAGTTCAACATCGACCGCCCGGCGCACATCAGCGGCACGGGCAGTATTCTTGCCCGTTACCACCGCACTGTCGAAGACTTTCCCTACCTTCCGCCCCCCGAAGCGCCACGCTATAATCCCGGCTCGCTCCTTGGCCTGATCGAGCGGCTGATGCAGCGTGATATGATGGGCGAACTCGCCGAACCCCTGAACTGGTACGACCGCCGCGCCGTCCATCTGCGGAGCTTGCTGCCCAACGAGGCCTACGATGCGCTGCCGCACGTGCTCATCCACGGCGATATGCACCGTGATAATGTCATCTTTCGCGGCGATGCCGTGGCCGCCCTGATCGATTTTGACCAGGTTACGGTAGATGCGCGGATCGTGGACCTGGCCGACGCGCTGGTGGATTTTACCATCGGCGCCACCCCGCCCGACTGGTTCCCCTGGGGGGTGTACGCCGGCCCCCTCGACCCGCAACGCGCCGCGCTGCTCCTGGAAGGGTACCATACCATCGCGCCCCTGACCGACGCCGAATGCAAGGCCCTGCCCGTGCTCGTCGAAGTGATCTGGCTCCAGGGCAACCTGCGCCGTGTGCTCGGCACCTCCGACGCCGAACCCGATTACCACCTCGAGGTGCTCCACCAGGGTCGCCGGCTCTCCCAGTGGCTCCAGGAGCATCCCGATGTCCTCAATCTCGAGACAAGCGAAGAGGAGCCCACAGTGGCCCCATCCTCTGGATGGGGCTAGTACGGAGCAGCAGCCCACAGTGGCCCCATCCTCTGGATGGGGCCGGAAGGAGCAGCGCATGTCCGAACGACAGGAGTATACCGACGAGGAATGGGCGACCCTCATCGGCGCGCCCATCGCGGTGATCGCCGCGGTGATCGGCGCCAGCCCCAGCGGGCCGATCGGCATTTCTCAGGAGGTGGCCGCCGCCGTGCGCGTCTTCGAAGACGCCGCCGAAAATCGCCGCTCCAATCCCCTCATTGCCGCCATGCTGGTGACCCTTCGCGACCGCTTCAACGCCTATATCGGCAAAAGCGCCGACGACCCCGCGGTCGAACAGATTGACATCTTCGCCCTGGGGCGTGACCCCGCCCGCGCCGTGGCCGCATGCCGGGAGGCCGGCGAGCTCCTGGCGCGCAAGGCGCCGCCCGACACGACCGCCGAGGTGCGCGCATGGCTGATTGACCTGAGCCACCAGGTGGCCCAGGCCGCCATCGAGGGCGGTTTCATGGGCATGGGCGGCGAACGGGTCAATCAACGCGAACGCGCCATCCTCGCGGAGCTTGCCGCGGCCCTCGGCGCCGATGCCGAAGGCTCTGGAGCGGCGTAACCCCCACAGGAACATCCTGACGCTTCGCCGGGGAAAGCGGATTTCCCTGGCCCTCGCCCTTCTCAGGTGTAGGGTTTTCCGGCACATCCTCGTGCCGCATTCGCCATCCGGGGCATTGGGACGCACCCTGCCACCCTCTCCCTGAGCGGGTTCAGGGGTAGATAGAAGACCCGAGCGAACACCGCCGCTACCCCGCATTGGGACGCCCCACCGCTCGGCTCCGCGCGCCCCGCTCCCGCGTTGCGGGAGCGGGGCGAACCGGTGCATCCTCATGCCATCCACCGTAGCTGCGCGCATGCGTGCTGTCCGCCCCTGAACCTGAGCGGGAGAGGGTGGCAGAGGGTGAGGATCGGAAGCGCATTTGCACCGGCTCCGGGTGCTGAGCATGCCCCTCTTACACGGATACCTGGTACAATACAAGGGTTAGACCAGATCCGTCACGCGTCCGGCGCAACTGCCAGACGGCGCGTTTTACGGCTCCGTTCCTGCCCAGCGAAAGCGAGCACGCCCATGACCCTGACCCACGGCTTTGAATTGCTGCGCGATGAGTACATCGCCGAGTTGAACACCCGCGCGCGGCTGTACCGCCACGCCAAAACCGGCGCCCAACTCCTCTCGCTTGAAAATGATGATGAAAATAAGAGCTTTGGCATCACCTTTCGCACCCCACCCTCCGATAGCACCGGCATCGCCCATATCCTCGAACACTGCGTGCTCTGCGGCTCGCGCAAGTACCCGGTCAAGAAACCTTTCTTTGAACTGGTCAAGAGTTCGGTTAAGACCTTCCTCAACGCCATGACCTACCCGGACAAGACCGTCTACCCGGTCGCGTCCACCAATATGACCGATTTCTACAACCTGGTTGATGTGTACCTCGACGCGGTCTTCTTCCCGCGCCTGACGCCCGAGGTGCTGAAACAGGAGGGCTGGCGCTACGAACTGGCCCAGAAAGACGCCCCCCTGGTCTTTCAGGGGGTGGTGTACAATGAGATGAAGGGCGCCTATTCGTCGCCCGACAGTCTGCTCTACCGCTACAGCCAGCAGGCCCTCTTCCCCGATACGACCTACGGCGTCTCCTCGGGCGGGGATCCGCAGTACATTCCCGACCTTACCTACGAGCAGTTCAAACGCTTCCACGAAACGCTCTACCACCCCTCCAACGCGCGCATCTTCTTCTACGGCGACGACGCCCCCGAGCGCCGCCTGCGGGTGCTCGACGCCTACCTGAGCCAGTTCGAGCCGCTGGAGAGTCCCTCGCAGATCGCCCTGCAGCCGCGCTTCGAGGCCCCCCGCGTCGTCGAGCAGACCTATGCCGCCCCGAGCGAGGAGAGCGGCAAGAAGGGCATGGTCACCGTAAGCTGGATGCTCGGCGAGGAAACCGACATGACCCGCGTGCTGGCCCTCGATGTGCTGAGCTACATCCTGGTCGGCACCGCCGCCGCCCCGCTCTACAAGGCGCTGATGGACTCGCGCCTGGGCGAGAGTCTCACTGGCAGCGGTTACTACGATGGGCTGCGCCAGCACACCTTCTCGGTGGGTCTGAAGGGGATTGACCCCGCCGATGCGGCAAAGGTCGAGGAACTGGCCCTCCATACCCTCGAGCGCCTGGCCAGCGAGGGCATCGACCCCGAGCAGGTGGCCGCGGCCCTCAACACGGTCGAGTTCGCCCTCCGCGAGAACAACACCGGGGCCTTCCCCCGCGGCCTGAGCCTGATGCTCCGCGCCCTGCATACCTGGCTCTACGACGGCGATCCCCTCGCCGCGCTGCGCTTCGAGGCGCCCCTGGAGGCGATCAAGGCCGCCGTGGCCCGCGGCGAGCCGATCTTCGAACGCCTCATCCGTGAGACGTTGCTCGACAATCCTCATCGCGTGCGCGTGGTGCTGCGCCCCGACCCCGCCCAGGCCGAGCGCGACGCCGCCGCAGAACGCGCCCGCCTCGACGCCGCCCGCGCCGCGATGAGCGCGGCCGATCTCGAACGCCTGGTGGTCGAGACGGCCGAACTGCGCCAGCGCCAGGAGGAACCTGACCGCCCCGAGGATCTGGCCCGCATCCCCACCCTCACCATCGCCGACCTCGACCGCCACGGCAAGACCATTCCCACCGACGAACTGCGCGTGGGCGGCGCGCCGCTGCTCTTCCACGATCTCTTCACCAACGGCGTGGTGTACCTCGACCTGGCCTTCGACCTGCGGGCGCTGCCGCCCGAGTTGCTGCCCTTCGTGCCCCTCTTCGCCCGCGCCCTCACCGAGATGGGCACCAGTAAAGAAGATTTCGTGCGCCTGGTGCAGCGCATCGGCCGCGAGACCGGCGGCGTTGGCGCCTCGGCCATCACCGCCACCCATGTGATCACCGGCGAGCCGGTGGGCCAGTTGCTGGTGCGCGGCAAAAGCACCCTGCCCCAGACGGGGGCCATGCTGGCGATTATCCGCGACATTCTGCTCGAGGCGCGCCTGGATGACCAGGAGCGTTTCCGCCAGATCGTCACCCGCGCCAAGGCCGGCCGCGAGTCGTCGCTGGTCCCCAGCGGCAACGCCTACGCCCGCAAGCGCCTCGCGGCGCGCTTCGACGCCGCCGAGTGGGCCGACGAGCAGATGAGCGGCATCAGCGGCCTGTTCTTCGTGCGCGAGCTGGAGCGCCGCGTCGCCGATGACTGGCCCGGCGTCCTGGCGCAACTCGAGGCGCTGCGCCGCCACCTCGTCAACCGCGCGGCCCTCATTGCTAACGTGACGGTGGATCGGCGCGGCTTCAAGACCATCGAGCCGGCCCTCGACGACTTTCTTGCCGAATTGCCCGCCGCACCCTACGCGCCCGCCACCTGGCGCGTGGCCGAGGCCGGCCCGAACGAGGGCCTGATCATCCCCGCCCAGGTCAACTATGTGGCCAAGGGCGCCAATCTCAAGGCCCTGGGTATAAACGTCGGCGGGGCGGCCAGCGCGGTCACCCGCTTCCTGTACAACGCCTACCTGCTCGAAAAGATCCGCGTGCAGGGCGGCGCCTACGGCGCCGGCAGCAGTTACGACCGTAGCACCGGGATCTTCGCCTGGACGTCGTACCGCGATCCCCACCTGCTGCGCACCCTGGAGGTGTACGACGGCACGGCCGCCTTCCTGCGGAGCGTAAAACTGGATCGCCTGACGGTCGAACGCAGCATCATTGGCACCATCGGCGACCTCGACGCCTACCAGTTGCCCGACGCGCGGGGCTACACCGCCCTGGTGCGCCACCTGACCGGCGTGAGCGACGAGTACCGCCAGAGCATCCGCGAGCAGATCCTCGACGCCACCGCCGCCGACTTCCGCGCTTTCGCCGACGCGGCGGAGGCTGCCAGTTCCCACGGCGCCATCGCCGTTCTCGGCTCGGCCGAGGCCATCGCGGCCGCCAATCGCGAACGCCCGGGTCTGTTGCACCCGGTGCAGGTGTTGTAAGAACTGGTTTCGCTGAGCGGCCTTGTTCGTAACAGCCCGGGGGAGATGCGGAGGGCTGCGCCCCTCCGCAATCCTTATTTGTTCCGCCCGCGGCGGCAGACGTATCCTGGTTTCTCCAGGGCGCGCGCCTGCCGCGGGCGGAACGGAGCGTGGAGGGAGGCTCCGCCTCCCCGCGCCCCTCCAGACGGCAATTCAGGCGCAGCGTTGTCATCGAAACAGGAGCGCCTCAGCGTGGCTCGCGAACAGGACCATTCTCACCCCACGGACATGTTCGGCTTGCCCGAAGGACTGCTCGCCGCCATCGTCGCCGCGCTGCTGCTGGTCGGGGCCTTCGCGCTGCACGTGTTCGCCACCCCTATGCCTCCTGCCGAGCGCTGGGGCAGCCTGACCACCTTTGGCTTCCTGGCCCTGGGGTTGACCCTGCCCGGCTGCGCCGCGCTGTACGACGGGCTGGGCCGCGTGGTACGGCGCGACCGGCGCGCGCTGGCCGCGCTGCTGGCCGTGGCGCCCACCCTCTACGCGGCTTACGCCCTCGCGGTGCGCGAACTGACCGCCGTGGGGTTGCTCTCGGCGATCCTCTTCACTGTGGTGCCAGCCCTGGCCTTCGGCCTGGCCCGCGAGCGCCGGAAACCTGCCCTCGCCGACGCCGTGGCGCTGACCTACCTCGGCCTGGCCCTGGGCCTGCAGCTCGTTCCACAACTCACCCTGCCGCAGCAGGGCGGGCTGGTGGGCTTCTTTTCCCTGGCGATGGCCCCGCTGCTGCTGGTCCTCTTCGCGGCCCGAGGGTGGCCCGGCCTGGGCTTCACCTGGCGCCTCAGCAGGCGCGAACTGCGCGACGCCCTGACCGCGGGTCTGCTGGCAACCATCCTGGCCCTGGGCGCCAACGCTCTGCTGTATGGAATCCGACCCGCTGGTGACCTGCCCACCGCCGGCTCATTTATTATGTCAACCATCAAGAGCTACTTCTTCGTGGCCCTTCCCGCTGAACTGCTCCTGCGCGGCGGCGCGCAGAACGGCCTGGCCCGGGCCCTGGCGGGCCGCGCCGGCCCCCGCGCGCCGTGGCTGGCCCTCGCCGCGGCCACGGC